>NZ_JBBUTG010000008.1:0-73506 GCF_038066555.1 Ideonella lacteola
GCCTTCACCGCAACGGCCCGTCGGCCGTTGTCGCCGCGGTTGGCAATCAGGATCTTGTGGAACATCTCTTTTTCCTAGGCGCGTACGGGAGACGCACCGAAGTGTTGGCGCAGGCGGCCGACGAGGCCGCGAACGAACTTGAACAGCAGCACCGTCAACGCCACCATGACCACGAGGGCCAAGGCCAGCGCGATGAAGAACGCGAACGGATGGGACCAGGCCAGCCACAGCATCACAGGCACCGTCGCGTCACCCAGCAGCGACAGGCCGATGTTGGAGAACGGCTCGGGCGAGGCGTTGACGGCAGCCCGCGTGGTGGCCTTGGCCGCGTGCGCCGTGGCCGCGAGGCCGCCGCCCATCAACGCTGCCATGAAGGTCCAAACGCCTGCATCGGCGCCCAGCGCACCGGCCGCCAGCGCCGCGCCCGCAGGGATGCGGATGAAGGTATGGACAGCATCCCAGGCCGAGTCCACCCAGGGCACCTTGTCCGCGAAAAACTCGACCAGCACCAGGAACCCGGCCAGGCCCAGCACACCGGGATGCTGCAGCACTTGCAGGCCAGGTGGAAGGTGGATCCAGCCCATCGCGCCCGCGAGGCCGGTGAGGAAGACGACCAGGTACAGACGCAGGCCACTCGCCCAGCCCAGCACCGCCGCCAGCGCCAGCAGGTGCATCGCATCCAGACCACTCACGGTCTGCTGCAGCGAAGAAGGCCAGGCCCAATCCATGGTGGCAGTCAGTTCGCCAGCCAGGCAGCCGGGCGCTTTTGAAGGAATGACTGCACACCCTCCTTGCCCTCGGTGCTGGCGCGGATGTCGGCGATGCGCCGCGCGGTGTCGGCCCGCAGTTCGGCGGTGATCTGCTGCCCGGCCAGGTCTTGCACCAGACGCTTGCAGGCCTTCACCGCCGCCGGCCCATTGGCGACGAGTGCCGCGACTGTGGTCTGCACCTGCTGGTCGAGCAAATCGGGCGCGACGCACTCGTGCACGAATCCCAGCGCCTTGGCGTGGGAAGCGTCAAAGCGCTCGGCGGTGACGAAGTAGCGTTGAGAGGCCCGCTCGCCCAGGGCTCGCACCACATACGGCCCGATGGTGGCTGGCAGCAGGCCGAGCTTGGCTTCGCTGAGGCAGAAGTTGACGCCTTCGGCCGCGATGAGGATGTCGCACACCGCCGCGAGGCCGACGCCCCCCGCGTAGCAGTCGCCATGGATGCGGCCGATCACGGGCACAGGGCAGCTGTAGATGGCCCACAGCATCTCGGCCAGCCCTTCGGCATCGGCGCGGTTCTGCTCCCACGAGTAGTCGGCCATCGCGCGCATCCAATTCAGATCGGCGCCAGCGCAAAAGGCCTTGCCGTGGCCGGCGAGCACGACGGCGCGCAGATCCTTGTCTTGCGCGAAACCACGGAACGTTGCCGTCAGTTCCGCGATGACGCTGTCATTGAAGGCGTTGCGGACGTCGGGGCGGTTGAGCCAAACCTCTGCAACATGCTGAGTGGGGCGCTTGATGTCGAGGGTGGTCGTGGTCATGACGTTTGCTTGCATAGGTTGGAGCGAGCCAAGGCGCCGGGGTGAGGGGCTCCGTTCATGTCCCCCGCCGTCAGCCTGCGGCTGCCGGCTCCTCCTGATACTTCACTGCGCCCCTCACCCCGCCACCTCGGACAGCACTGTTTCAGCGGCGCATCGCGATGAGAAGCCCGTGCCAGATTGGGACGGAGGGGTGTCCCCTGTAGCGAAGTAAAGGAGGAGCGCCGGGTGAAGACCGGCGCGGGGGACATGAGCGCAAGGGGGCGCCCCACCGTCCCGATCCCGCTCCACCCCAAACAAGGATCAATCACGCCGATACGCCCCAAGTGCATCGGCAGTGCGCCAAGCCGGCGGCGCCTCGAAAGTGCCCCAATACTCGGTGATCTCGGCGATCAAGCCGCGATCGAAGCGGAACAGCGAGTTGGCGAAGAAGCGGTCGTCGCCATGCGTGACCATGACCGTCGAATGAACGCGGCCATCGGCCAACGCATTCACCTCGATCACGTGGATCGACCAGCCTTCCGGGTAGACCGCCTGCACCTTGATCGCCGAATCCGCGTCGTCGAAATGCTCGCCTGAAGTCGGCCAATGCAGCTTGGCGTCGTCGCGAAACAGCGCACGCGCGCCGGCCCAATCGCGGGCCTCGAACCGCTGCCACAAGGCGCGAACCATATCGACAGGGTGCATCATCGTCATCACATCCGGAAGACGCCGAACTTCGCGTCGGGAATCGGGGCGTTCAGGCTGGCCGACAAGCCCAAGGCCAGCACGCGTCGGGTGTCGACCGGATCGATCACGCCATCGTCCCACAGCCGTGCGCTGGCGTAGTACGGGTGCCCCTGCACCTCATACTGCTGGCGGATCGGGGCCTTGAACGCCTCTTCCTCGTCGGCGCTCCACTGCCCGCCCTTGGCCTCGATACCGTCACGGCGCACGGTGGCCAGCACACTGGCCGCCTGCTCGCCGCCCATCACCGAGATGCGCGCGTTCGGCCACATCCACAGGAAGCGCGGCGAATACGCACGGCCGCACATGCCGTAGTTGCCGGCCCCGAACGAGCCGCCGATGATCACGGTGAACTTCGGCACGTTGGCGCAGGCCACCGCCGTCACCATCTTCGCGCCGGCGCGGGCAATGCCCTCGTTCTCGTACTTGCGGCCCACCATGAAGCCGGTGATGTTCTGCAGGAACACCAGCGGCACCTTGCGCTGGCAGCACAGCTCGATGAAGTGCGCGCCCTTGTTGGCACTCTCGGCGAACAAGATGCCGTTGTTCGCGACGATGCCCACCGGCATGCCCTCGATCCAGGCAAAGCCACAGACCAGCGTGGTGCCGTAGCGCGCCTTGAACTCGTCGAACTCGGAGTTGTCGACGATGCGAGCGATGATTTCGCGCACATCGAAAGGCTTGCGCGTGTCGGTCGGGATCACCGAGAGCAGCTCATCGGCAGAGTACTTCGGCGGCTGCGGCTCACGCATCGCCACCGGCACATCCTTCTTCCAGTTCAGGCTGCCCACCACCTGCCGCGCCAGGGCCAGCGCGTGCAAATCGTTGTCGGCCAAGTGATCGGCCACGCCCGAAAGGCGGGTGTGCACATCGCCGCCGCCCAGGTCTTCGGCGCTCACCACCTCGCCGGTGGCGGCCTTCACCAGCGGCGGGCCGCCCAGGAAGATGGTGCCCTGGTTCTTGACGATGATGGTTTCGTCGCTCATGGCCGGCACATAGGCGCCGCCGGCCGTGCACGAGCCCATCACCACCGCCACCTGCGGGATGCCTTGGGCCGAGAGGTTGGCCTGGTTGTAGAAGATGCGGCCGAAGTGATCGCGGTCGGGGAAGACGTCGTCCTGGTTCGGCAGGTTGGCGCCACCGGAATCGACGAGGTAGACGCAGGGCAGGCGGTTCTGCTGCGCGACCTCCTGCGCCCGCAGGTGCTTCTTCACCGTCATCGGGTAGTAGGTACCACCCTTGACCGTGGCGTCGTTGCAGACAATGACGCACTCGACGCCGCCGATGCGGCCAATGCCGGCGATCATGCCGGCGGCCGGTGCGGCGTCGGAGCCGTCCTTCTCGGTGTACATGCCGAGCGCCGCCAACGGCGCGATCTCGAGAAAGGGCGTGTCAGGATCGAGCAGCATCTCGACCCGCTCGCGCGGCAACAACTTGCCGCGGCCCAGGTGCTTGGCCCGGGCGGCTTCGCCCCCGCCTTCCGCAATCTTCGCCAGTTTAGCGTTGAGGTCTTCCACCAACGCGCGCATGGCAGCGGCGTTGGCCTTGGCCTCTTCGGAGCGCGGGTTCAGCTTCGACGCGATAACCGCCATTTACATGGTCTCCGAAAACAGTTCACGGCCGATCAGCATGCGGCGGATCTCGCTGGTGCCTGCACCGATTTCGTACAGCTTGGCGTCGCGCCACAGGCGGCCGGTGGGGTATTCGTTGGTGTAGCCCACCCCGCCCAGCGCCTGGATCGCTTCGCCGGCCATCCAGGTGGCCTTCTCGGCGGTGTAGAGGATGACGCCGGCGGCATCCTTGCGCAAGGTGCGGGCGTGGTCCCCGCGGTCGCAGGCCTGGGCGACAGCGTAGCCGTAGGCTCGGCAGGCCTGGAAGGTGGAGTACATGTCGGCCAGCTTGCCCTGCATCAGCTGGAACTCGCCGATGCTATGGCCAAACTGCTTGCGCTCGTGCACGAAGGGGACGACCACGTCCATGCACGCCGCCATGATGCCCAGCGGACCGCCCGACAGGACGACGCGCTCGTAGTCCAGCCCGCTCATCAGCACCTTGGTGCCCTGGCCCTCGAGGCCCAGCACGTTTTCGGCCGGCACCTCGCAATCGTCGAAGAACAGCGGGTAGGTGTTGGAGCCCCGCATGCCCAGCTTGTCGAGATGCTCGCCCTTGCTGAACCCCTTGAAGCCCTTCTCGATGATGAAGGCCGTCATGCCCCGAGCACCCAGCTCAGGCTCGGTCTTGGCGTAGACGACGAGCGTGTCGGCGTCGCCACCGTTCGTGATCCACATCTTGCTGCCGTTGAGCACGTAACGATCGCCCTTCTTCTCGGCGCGCAGCTTCATGCTCACCACATCCGAGCCGGCACCCGGCTCGCTCATCGCGAGCGCGCCCACATGCTCGCCGCTGATCAGCTTGGGCAGGTACTTCTTCTTCTGCGCATCGCTGCCGTTGCGGTTGATCTGGTTGACGCACAGGTTGGAATGCGCACCGTAGCTCAGGCCGACCGAGGCGCTGGCCCGGCTGATCTCCTCCATCGCCACCATGTGGGCCAGGTAACCCAACTGGGTGCCGCCGTATTCCTCGGGAACGGTCAGGCCCATCACGCCCAGCTCGCCGAGCTTCGTCCAGAGATCGGCCGGGAACAGGTTGGCCTTGTCGATGTCGGCCGCGCGCGGGGCGATCTCGTTCTGCGCAAAGTCGCGCACGGCTTCACGCAGCGCGGCGATGTCCTCACCCAGCGGAAACGAGAAAGTGGATTCGAACATCGAAGCTCTCCAGACAATGAATTGAGTTTCTCTCAACAATTCCGGCCGGCCACTTCAGTTCAGCGCGCCAGCCGAGCGCATCAGCCGCGAAATCTACCAGCGCACCGCTTGCGTCGCAAGCAATTGTTGAGTCATACTCAAAAAATGCCGACCCGACGCCCCACCGCGGCCGCCCACACCAGCCCCACCGCCCGCCCCGTGCGCCGCGAGCCGGCCAGTGCCAAGAGTGAGCAACGCATCCGCGACATCCTGCGCGTCGGGCGAGAGGTGTTCGCCGAGAAGGGCTATGAGCGCGCCACGACGACCGAGATCGCCCAGCGCCTGGGCGTCTCCGAAGCCACGGTGTTCACATACTTCCACGGCAAGCGCGAACTGTGCGAGCGGGTGATCACCGACTGGTACGACGAAATCATCGCGGCCATCGAGGCGGGCCTGCCCCGCCAGGAGCCTGCTCGGGTGCAGCTCGACTGGTTCGTGCGCACCCACTTGCGACTGTTCCTGATCCACGGCACCGGGCTGTGCGCCCTGGTGCTCTCCGAGGGCCGGAGCAAGGGCCAGGATTTTTCCGGCACGCTGCAGCCGCTGCAGCGGCGCTACACCGCGCCGCTGATGGATCTGCTGGCGCGCGGCCAGGCCAGCGGTGAATTCCGGACCGATGTGCCACTGCGGCTGCTTCGACCGCTGGTGCTGGGCCCGATGGAACACATCTTGTGGGAAGCCATCGCGCCGGGCGCTGACGGCGGCAAGCCCGCGATCGACCTGGAGGCGACGGCGAGCGCGGTCTCGCGCATGGTGTGGAGCGCCGTGCAGGCGCCCGATGCCGAGCTGGCGGCGCTGCGCCAACTGCGCGGCGACGTGGCCGCCGCCTTGCGCCGCTGCGGCTGAAGCACGCGCCGCGGCGGCGCCGTCAGGCCGTCAGGCGGCTTGGCGCTCTGGCGGCATGTGCAGATCGATCTGGTCGAGGATCTGCTCGGGCTCGTCGGCCAGGTCGCTTTCGTCACCGTCCAGGCGACGCTGCAGTTGCGCGGCATCGAGGTCGCCCGTCCACTTGGCCACCACGACCGAGGCGACACCGTTGCCGATCAGGTTGGTGAGGGCTCGGGCTTCGGACATGAAGCGATCGATGCCGAGGATCAACGCCAGGCCGGCCACCGGCACCCCGCCGACGGCCGACAAGGTGGCGGCCAGCACGATGAAGCCGCTGCCGGTGACACCCGCGGCGCCTTTGCTCGTGAGCAGCAGCACGGCCAACAGCGTCAACTGCTGGGTCAGCGTCATCGGCGTGTTCGTGGCTTGCGCGATGAACACCGCGGCCATCGTCAGGTAGATCGAGGTGCCGTCGAGGTTGAACGAATACCCGGTCGGCACCACCAGTCCCACCACCGACTTGCGTGCGCCCAGGTTCTCCATCTTCGCCATCATCCGCGGCAGCACCGATTCGGATGAGGACGTGCCGAGCACGATCAGCAACTCCTCCTTGATGTACTTGATGAACTTCCAGATCGAGAAGCCGTGTGCGCGGGCGATCAGGCCCAGCACGCCAAAGATGAAGATCAGGCAGGTCAGATAGAACGTGCCCATCAGCTTGCCCAGCGACAACAACGAACCGACGCCGTACTTGCCAATGGTGAAGGCCATGGCACCGAACGCGCCGATCGGGGCCACCTTCATGATGAACCCCACGATCGCGAACAGCACGTGCGAGCTCTTCTCGATCAGATCGAACACCACCGTGCCCCGGCCACCGAACTGGTGCAGCGCGAAGCCGAAGAGCACCGAAAACAGCAGCACCTGCAGGATCTCACCCTTCGCAAAGGCATCCACCACCGTGGTGGGGATCACGGCCATCAGGAAGTCGACGGTGCCCTGCATCTTGCCCGGGGCGGTGTAGGCCGCGATGCCCTTGGTGTCGAGCGAAGCCGGGTCCACATTCATGCCCGCACCAGGCTGCACCAAGTTGACGATCACCAGGCCGACGACCAGCGCGAGGGTGCTCACCACCTCGAAGTACAGCAGCGCGAGCCCGCCGGTCTTGCCGACCTTCTTCATGTCCTCCATGCCGGCGATGCCCACCACCACGGTGCAGAAGATGATCGGCGCGATCATCATCTTAATGAGCTTGATGAAGCCATCGCCCAGGGGCTTGAGCGCCTCGCCGGTGCTGGGAAAGAAGTGGCCCACCGCCACGCCAATCAGGATGGCGACGATGACCTGGACGTACAGCGATCGGTACAGCGGCTTGGAACTCATGCGGGTTCTCCCTGAGAAGAAGGGCCGCAGTGTGCGCGCCGGAAGGCGCGCTGGCGTCCGTAGCAACCACATGCCGCCCGGCCCAGGCGCCGCCCGACACCACCCTACCGAACGCTCGAAAGTGCCTGACGAGACATCCGACGGGACGTCAGCCAGCAGGCCTGGCGGCCTGCGCGAGAACTCCAGCGCCAAGCGCCGGTGCGGCCCGGCTCAGCGGCGCTCGACCGCTCGATGGATCAGCGTGCCGGCTACGAGGCTGGCCACCCAGGCCAACACCATGCCCATCGCGTGGGCCTCGGGCGACTCGGGCCACTGGTTGTAGACCACCGCACCGGTGATGAGGATCACCGCATAGTGGAAGAGGAAGACGGGGTAGGAAATCTGCGCCAGGAACGCCAGAGCCGATTGCGCGGCTCGTGCCAGGCCGCTGCGCATCGCGGCAGGCTCGGGCAACAGGCACAGCAGCACGGCCGTGGCTCCCGCGAGCGCAATGCGACTGCGCCATTCCACCGCCAACGCCAGGCCCACGATGAGCATCAGGCCCAGGGCCGCGGGCTCACGCGCCACACGCAGGCCGCGCACCCAGCGCGCCAGCACCCCGAGACCGTAGGCGCCGATGAAGTACGGCGCATAGGCATCGAGCGAGGCATCCAGGTTCCACCACAGCAGCGACACCAGCACCAAAGCCAGCACCACGGCGATGGAGACCGCAGCGCGCGACCAGTCGCGGCCCGGCATGCCGCGCAAGGTGGCGGCCAGCATCAGCAGCACCACATAGAGCTGGAAGTCGATCGCCACATACCAAAAGCCTGCCGACAAGGACTCGATGCCCAGCACATCCTGCGCGAGCACGATGTGGGCCGCGAGTTGACCGGGCTCAGGGGCGGCCGGGATCGTCGGGTGGTCCATCAGCCCTCGCGCCAGCCAGGCCGCCACGACGACGGCCAGCACCGCGAGCAGATAAGGTTTGGCCAGGCGCTGATAGCGGCGCCAGCACCCCGCCGGCACATCACGCCAGCCAACCTTCGGGGCAGCACCCGGCGACGGCCACAAGGAGCCGGCCGCCAGGAAACCTCCTGTCACGAGAAACACCTGCACCACCATGCGTGCGTGCTGGTTCAACGCATCCAGCAATGCGGGTGCCAGATCGTGGGCCACATCGCACATCGGCCCGTACAACGCCATGTGGTGCCAGAGGATCAACTGCGAAGCGACGGCCTTGAACAGGTTGATCCAGAAGACCGGCAGCGCGGCCACGGTGTCGCGGGCGCCCACGCGCGTGGGCGTGCCTGCGGGCGCCGAGCGCCAGCCGGGGTACCAGACGGGGGTGGGGGCCGGGAGCGTGGCTTGCCGCTGATTCATCGGCAGCACCTCTTGCACACGACCCGCGGAACATGCTGCCCCGAGAGCGTGCGGGCAGCACCGTGAATCTCAAGTCTCACCACAAGGCTATCGAAGCAGTAGAAGGTCTTAACGCGGCGCGGAACTTAGCATTCTCCCTCATGGCTGCAGATTGCGCAGTCGTGACCTGACGCAACAAGCTGCAAGCCGATCGCCATGGCGAATCCCACCCTGGTGGCACGGCTCACAGCTTTTGACCGCCCCTGATCTCGCACCCGATCTCGCACCGGAGGACGCATGGACACCACTGAACACACGCTGGAGAAACTGTTCGCCCAACTCGGCCTGCCCGAGGACCAGGCTTCGATCGAGCATTTCATCGGCCAGCACGCGCCGCTCGCGGGCGAGGTGCTGCTGTGCGACGCGCCGTTCTGGTCGGAATCGCAGGCCACGTTCCTGCGCAGCGCCTGGAAGAGCGATGCCGACTGGGCGCCGACGGTCGACACCCTCGACACCTTGCTGCGCACGCCGCCGCAGTGAGCGCACCCAGGCCCTGCGCCTGAGCGTCAGACCGCGCGGCGTCGCGGTCGGGGCACTCTTCGGCTGCGCACGACAGCCCAGGAGAGCGGAACGACAGCCGCTCGATCGTTCAGGGCAAGGGCAAAGGCAACGCGGTCTCGTACTTCACTTCCCGCAGCACCACGTTCGTGCGGATGCTGGAGACACCTTTGAGTTTGAACAGGCGTTCCTGCAGGAAGCGGTCGTAGGCCTTCATATCGGGCACGACCACCTTGATCACGTAATCGGCCTCGCCGGTGATGCTGGCGCACTCCATGATCTCGGGGCTGCTGGCGACCAGCCGTTCAAAGTCTTCGACCGCCCCATCGGTGTGGCGAACCAAGGAGACATAGGCCCAGGCGCAAATCGCGAGGCCCAGCTTCTCGCGGTCCATCAGCACCACCTCGCGGCGGATCACGCCGCTTTGCTCCAGCTCTTTCAGGCGGCGCCAGACCGGCGTGGCGGACATGCCCACGGCCTCGGCCAGCTGCTGCGCGCTTTGGCGCCCTTTGCGCTGCAAGGTGTCGATCAGCCGGCGGGTGACCCTGTCGAGTTCAATCATTCCTCATTTTCTGACTATTTGGAATGAATGCACTCACGCCAGCCGGAAATGGCGGCGAAAGGGAAGCACTCTTTCTCGCCGGAAGACGAGAATCAGCCCACTTCTTTGCCCGCCGCCAGGTGCCGCATGACCGCCGTCCCCGCCCTTCGCCCCTACGCCCTGACCGACAACCTGGCCGCTCGCCAGGGGGCGGTCTTCCTCACCGGCACGCAGGCCCTAGTCCGGCTGCCCCTGATGCAAAAGCGCCTGGACGAAGCGGCCGGCTGGAACACCGCCGGCTTCGTCTCCGGCTACCGAGGCAGCCCGCTGGGCATGGTGGATCAGCAGATGTGGAAGGCGAAGAAATTCCTCGCCGAGGCCTCGGTGCAGTTCCTGCCGGCCATCAACGAAGATCTGGCCGCCACCGCCTGCCTGGGCACGCAGCGCGTGGCACTCGACCCGCAGCGCACGGTCGACGGTGTGTTCGCCATGTGGTACGGCAAGGGCCCGGGTGTCGACCGCTCGGGTGACGCGCTCAAGCACGGCAACGTCTACGGCTCCAGCCCCCTCGGCGGCGTGCTGGTCGTCGCGGGTGACGACCACGGCTGCGTCAGCTCATCGACACCCCATCAGAGCGATGTGGCGCTGCAGGCCTGGAGCATGCCCGTGCTGCACCCGGCCAACGTGGCCGAGTACCTGGAGTTCGGTCTGTACGGCTGGGCGCTGTCGCGCTTCTCGGGCGCCTGGGTCGGCTTCAAGGCGATCTCGGAAGTGGTCGAGTCGGGCATGACCGTCGACCTCGATGCCATGCCGCTCGACTTCGTGCTCCCGGTGGAGCACCAGCCCCCGGCCCACATCGGCAGCCTGCACGTGCGGCAAGTCGACTTGCCCTCGCTGGGCCTGGAAGAGCGGCTCGCCGCCAAGCTGGATGCAGTGCGCGCCTTCGCCAAGGTCAACTCGGTGGACAAGCACATCGTCGCCAGCCCGGCGGCCACGTTGGGCATCGTCACCGTCGGCAAGGCGCACTACGACTTCATGGAAGTGCTGCGCCGGCTCGACCTCGACCCGAACGCGCTGGCCGCAGCCGGCGTGCGGGTCTACAAGGTCGGCCTGGTGTACCCGCTCGAGCCGACGCGCATCGTCGATTTCGCGCGTGGGCTGGAAGAGATCCTGGTGATCGAAGAAAAGGCGCCGGTCGTCGAGCGCCAGATCAAGGAGTTGCTCTACGGGATGCCGATCGGGGCCGGGGCCCAGCCGCCGCGCATCGCCGGCAAGACCACCCCCGAAGGCTCGCCGCTGCTGTCCGCGCTGGGCGAGTTGCGCCCTTCGCGCATCATGCCGACCATCGCCGACTGGCTGGCTCGGCTGAACCCCGCGCTCGACCGCCGCGATCGGGTGGTCGACTTCCTGATGCCTTCGCTGCTGAGCAACGAGGCCGATGCGGTGCGGCGCCAGCCCTACTTCTGCTCGGGCTGCCCACACAACTCGTCCACCAAGGTGCCTGAGGGTTCCCGCGCGCTGGCCGGCATCGGTTGCCATTTCATGGCCAGTTGGATGGAGCGGGGCACCTCGGGCCTGATCCAGATGGGTGCCGAGGGCGTCGACTGGGCGGCGCACTCGCGATTCACGAAAGAAAAGCACGTCTTCCAGAACCTGGGCGACGGCACCTATTTCCACTCCGGCCTGCTGGCGATCCGCCAGGCGATCGCCGCCAAGACCAACATCACCTACAAGCTGCTCTACAACGACGCCGTGGCGATGACTGGTGGCCAACCGGTGGACGGCACGATCAGCGTGCCGGAGATCGCCCGCCAAGTCGAGGCCGAAGGAGCCAAGCGCGTCGTCATCGTGTCGGACGAGATCGAGAAGTACGACGGCCACCACGGCCAATTCCCGGCGGGCACCACCTTCCACCCCCGCACCGAGATGGATGCGGTGCAGCGCGAGCTGCGCGAGATCGAAGGCGTGACGCTGCTGATCTACGACCAGACCTGCGCGGCCGAGAAGCGGCGTCGCCGCAAGAAGAAAGAGTTTCCCGATCCGCCTCGCCGCGTGTTCATCAACGAAGCCGTGTGCGAAGGCTGTGGCGACTGCGGCCAGGCCTCGAACTGCCTGTCGGTGATCCCGGTGGAGACCGACTGGGGCCGCAAGCGTCAGATCGAGCAGAGCTCGTGCAACAAGGATTTCTCCTGCGTCAACGGCTTCTGCCCGAGCTTCGTGACGATCGAAGGTGCGGTGTTGAAGAAAAAGGCCGGCGCGAAGTTCACGCCGGCCGACCTGGCTGCCGAGATCGAGCGCATCGGCGCCCCCCGCCCCTGGGATTGGACCGGCCCGTTCGACATGCTGGTCACCGGTGTGGGCGGCACGGGCGTGGTGACCGTCGGCGCGCTGATCACGATGGCGGCGCACCTGGAAGGCAAGCAAAGCTCGGTGCTCGACTTCATGGGCTTTGCGCAAAAGGGCGGCGCGGTGCTGAGCTTCGTGCGCGTGGCCCCGACGCCGGATCTGCTGAACCAGGTCCGCATCGACACCCAGCAGGCCGACGTGCTGCTAGCCTGTGACCTGGTGGTGGGCGCCTCCGCCGACGCGCTGGGCACCGTCAAGCATGGCCGCACGGTCGTGCTGGCCAACACCCACGAGATCGCCACCGCCGCCTTTGTGCGCAACCCCGATGCCAGCCTGCAGGCCCGCGCGCTGCTGGCCAAGCTGCGCCACGCAGCGGGCGACGACCTGGTCAGCACGCTGGATGCGCAAGACCTGGCACAGCAACTGATGGGCGACACCATGCCCAGCAACATCGTGATGCTGGGTGCCGCCTTCCAGCGCGGCCTGGTGCCGGTGAGCGAAGCGGCCTTGCTGCGCGCCATCGAGTTGAACGGCGTGGCGATCGAGGGCAACAAGGTGGCCTTCGCACTGGGCCGGCTCGCGGCGGCCGACCCCACGGCCCTGAAGCGGCTGGCCGGTGCGAACACGGGCAAGGCGGCCCTGTCGAACGCGCTGTTCGGGCCGGACAGCCTGGTTGAGCGTCGCGAGAAGTTCCTGACCGACTACCAGGACGCGGCGCTGGCCCAGCGCTTCCGCGCGCTGGTCGACGCGGTGCATGCGCGTGAGTCGGCCCTGTCGCAGGCGGGCAGCGTGATGGGCACCCCCATCACCGAGGCGGTGGCTCGGCAGTTCTCGCGACTGCTGGCCATCAAGGACGAGTACGAGGTGGCCCGCCTCTACACCGACGGCCGCTTCCAGGCGGCCCTGGCCGAGCAGTTCGAAGATGCCGGCAGCCTGCGCTTCCACCTGGCCCCGCCGCTGCTCTCGCGCCCTGGCCCCGATGGCCGTGCGCGCAAGATGACCTTTGGGCCGTGGATGATGGGCGCCTTCCGCTGGCTGGCCCGCATGCGGCGCATCCGCGGCCAGTGGTTCGACCCGTTCGGCCACACCGAAGAACGCAAGATGGAGCGCGCGCTGGCCGACGAGTACGAGGCACTGTGGCGCAACCAGTTGCTGCCCAAGCTGGATGAGGCCAACCACGCCGCAGCGCTGGCGCTGGCCAAGCTGCCCGAGCGCATTCGGGGCTACGGTCACGTCAAGCTGGCCAACGTGGCGGCCGTCAAAGCTCAGCAGGCCGATCTGCTGCACCGCTTCGAAACCGGCCAGCCTCCGGCTGGCACGCCGTCGGGCCCGGTCACCCGCAAGGTGATCGCCATCAGCGAGCTGACCACCTGAAAGGCTGGGCCGGATCAGCCGAGCGGCACCGCGCAGACTACCCGGTCGCGCCCTTGCCGCTTGGCCTGGTACATCGCCTCGTCGGCGCGGCGAATCGCGTCGTCCAGATCCTGGCCCCGCGACCATTCGGCCACGCCGAAGCTGCAGCTGACCTGCAGGCGGGCGGGCCAATCGGCCTGGGCCACGGCCTGGCGAAGGCGCTCCGCAATGCCGTAGGCCTCGGCCATCGGGGTGGCCTGGCACAGCAGCAAGAACTCTTCCCCGCCCCAACGGGCCAGCAAATCTTCGCGCTGGACCTGCGCCCGCACGAGCTCGGCCAAGCCGCGTATCACCTCGTCGCCCACAGCGTGGCCATGGCGATCGTTGATCTGCTTGAAGTGGTCGATGTCGATGAAGACGAGTGCCGCCGGGAACAGCGCCGCATCGCCCAGCCGCGTCTGCCCGATGAGCGCTTCGGTGAGACCATGCCGGTTCAGGGCACCGGACAAGGCATCCTGCCGGGCCTGCCGCGCCAGGTCGTTCGCCTGCGATTGCAAGGTGGCGTTGAGTCGCCGCAGCGACGTCTGCAAGGCCGAGCTGCGGCGCAAATGCCGGCGTGCCGCCAGGCTGTCGATCACCAGACAGACCAGCATCGTGGCGGCCCACATGCCCACCAACCCCAAGCCCAGCGTACCGGCGCTGATCCACTTGCCGTGCAGCTCGATGCGCTCGACCGCCAGCGTGTGCAGACCCGCATCGACCTTGCCCGCGGTGGCCACCGACAGGCTCACCACATGGGTCAGATCCTGGGCGATGAACTCCAGCGGCAAGGGGTGCTCATCCACCCACCACGAGGCGACGCCGATCTGCGACAGCGGGAACGCGAGCGCCCCACGGTAATCGGCCGGCGTGAAGGTGATCTCATGCACCTTCAGCGACCCCTCGTCGCCGAGGGCGCTGTAGCGCGGATGGAAACTGCGGATGAAGACGCGCACCGGCACGGCAGCCTGCGCCGCCCGCGCGCTCATCACGATCTCGATCGTGTCGTAGTGCGACAGGTCCAGGCCCTGCGGCGCTTCGCCCAGGCCGAACTGCAGTTCACAAAAGCGGTACTGGTAGCCGGCCCCGAGATGGCAGTCCAACACCACCTGCCGGCCTTCACGGCGCAGCACCGCCACGCTGTTGCCCCCTTCAAGATCGCGATCGTCGGTGACCAGCACCGGCCAGCGGCTGTCGGCATCGATGACCAGTCGGTCGTCCATGCCCCACCGGTTCCACGCGAGCGCGATGCCGGTGATGGCCAGCAGAACCATCAGCAACCGGCGCCACGCCCTGTTCGACATCGCGCGGGTCGATCAACTCAGCGGACAGCCACCGCCGGGGGCACCACCCGCTCGCCGTGGGCGCTCAGAACGGGCTGGTCAGCCATTGCTCGATCTGGGCCTTCCGATCGTTGCCCCAGAACGGTTCACCATCGATCACGAAGAACGGTGCACCGAAGACGCCCGCCGCGATCGCTTCATCGTTGGCGCGCTTGAGCCGGTCTTTCCAGACCGGGTCGCTCCAGGCCCGCTCGGCGGCATCGGCGTCGAGCCCGGCGTCGGCCGCCAGGGCCTTCAGCGCCGTCGCATCGTTCAGCAGCACGCCCCGCGTGAAGAAGGCCCGAAACCCGGCGCGCGTCCAACCCGCGGCCGCCGTTTCGCCTAGTGTCTCCTTGAGCCACCAGAAGACGCGGGCGGCGTTCTGGGTCGGGATCGGGAAGGTCTCGGGCGGCACATACGGCACCCGCTCGAATCGGGCGGACCGCTGAAAGTCGCGCAGCGAATAGTCCCGCTTGATCGGGTACGAGACGGGGCTCTTGAGTTCAGCCGCCGTGAAGGTCACCCCCAACAGGATCGCCTGGCGCCGCACGGTGCGGCCGTGGCGGGCAGCCAAGGCATCGATCCATTCATTGGCGATGTACGAATACGGCGAAGAGAAGTCGAAGTAGAAGTCGATCGGCGCTTTCATCGCACCGACGATACGCCGAAACACCGCCCCCGGTGAACGGCCGCGAGCCGATCGTGAAATAGGTGCTCCTCTGCCGGCGTGGCCGCGCTCACAATTCGAAGGGTTTGCCCTGTGGGCATTTGGTATCTGCGAGGGAAAAACGATGACAAAGATGCTGCGCATGGCGGCCCGAACGGGCGTCGCCACCTGGGTGCTCGCGGCCGCCGCCAACGCCCTGGCCTCGGCCCCGGTGCTGGACAAGCTGCGACAAGGTGGTGCGCTGGTGATCGCCCACCGCGAGTCGTCGACACCGTTTTCCTACCTCGACGCCGACAAGAAGCCGGTGGGCTACGCGGTCGACGTGTGCCTGAAGCTCGCCGAGGCGGTCAAGAAGGAACTGGGGCTGAAGGCCATGCCCGTCACCTTCAAGATGGCCACGCCGGCCAACCGCATTGCGATGATCGAATCGCACGAGGCGGATCTCGAATGTGGCTCCACCACCAACAACGCCGAGCGGCGTCAGAAGGTGGCCTTCACGGTGCCTCACTACATCACCGGCTCGCGCTTCCTGGTGCGGGCCGACAGCGGTGTCGAAGAACTGCCGCAGTTCGAGGGCAAGAAGCTGGTGTCGACCAAGGGCACCACCCCGCTGAAGGCCGTCCAGCAGGCCAACCGCGAGCGGCTGCTGCGCATCAACGTGCTCGAAGCGCCCGACCATGCCAAGGCGGTCGAGATGGTCGAGAAGGGCGAGGCTGACGGGTTCGTGATGGACGACGTGCTGCTCTACGGCCTGATCGCCAGCCGGCCCGACCCCAGCAAGCTGAAGGTGGTGGGCAAGCCGCTGACGATCGAGCCCCTGGCGATCATGCTGCCCAAGGATGACCCGGCCTTCAAGCACATCGTCGATGAAGAGATGAAACGCATGGTCCGCAGCCGCGAGGCCCATGCGCTCTACGAGAAGTGGTTCGAAAAGCCGATCCCGCCCAAGGGCACCTCGCTGAACCTGCCGATGAACTACCTGCTGCGCGACTTCTGGAAGTACCCGACGGACCAGGTGCCGTTCTGATGAAGCCCCCACGGGCCCTCCGGAGGGGCTCGCGCAGCGGACCGGCAGAGCCGGATCCGCGCTCGCCACTAGTCCAGTGAAACGGAGAAATCGGATGTTCGTGGACACCTGCCAGCGATGCAATCAAGGCGCCAAGCGCAGCCGGGTTGGACACCCGGCGAGCATTGGCAACGCCGAGTGCGCCGCTGGCAGGTGCCCACCCTGTGGGCCGGAGCTTGGCAGGGCGCGCCGCGGCGTTGCGACCCTTGCCCAGGCGTACAGCCTGGGCTGCGGGCCGCGCCTTGCTGCGCGCCCTGCCAAACACCGGCGAACATCCGATTTCTCCGTTTCACTGGACTTGGGATGAGCGGCGCTGCGCACGCTCAGGGAATGCGGCTCAGCGTGTGGGGGGCCAGGCGGCGACGAGCCGCGGCAGAAAACACTCCGCCACGCGCAGCGCCTGACCGGCGCGATGGAACACCGAGTGGCGCATCCACAGGCCGCGCGCCAGCCATGGCCGGTCTGTGGCCGCCAGCCATTTCCGCGCGATCTCCCGGGCCTGTGGGTGTTCGATCGACAGCCATTGCCACTCGAGCGGGGTGCGCCGGATCTCGCTGCGGCTGAACAGCAGGTGCGCGAGCGGACGGGTGCCCAGGCCCTGGATCGCGCGCCAAGCGCCGTGGGCCGCCTGCATCGAGGTCACCGAACGGGCGAAGACCAGTGGCGCACCGTTGCCGAAGAGGATGACCTCTCGCGCCAGCAACGGGGCCTGCGCCGGCAAGCCCAGCGAATCGTGCTCACCTGGCCAGGCAGGCGCCAGGCCCTGCTGCAGCACCCGCACGCTGAACGGCGGGTGCGCGCGCGCCAGGCGCGCCGACAGCGAGCCCGTCGCGCCGACCCACGCCGCGACGTTCGCCCTGGCGGGCTGCGGCCTCACGCGAGAGCGCGGCCGATCAGGATCTTCTGCACTTCCGACGTGCCTTCGTAGATCTGCGTGACCCGCACGTCACGGTAGATCCGCTCGACCGGGAAGTCGCTGACATAGCCGTAGCCGCCGTGCACCTGGATCGCCATCGAGCAGACACGCTCGGCCATCTCGCTGGCGAAGAGCTTGGCCATCGCGGCCTCCTTCAGGCAGGGCTGGCCCGCGTCCTTCAGGCTCGCCGCGTGCCAGATCAACTGGCGCGCCGCTTCGATCTGGGTGGCCATCTCGGCCAGCTTGTGCTGGATGGCCTGGTGTTCGAAGATGGGCTGGCCGAAAGCCACGCGCTCCTTGGAATACTTCAGCGCGGCCTCGAAGGCGGCCCGCGCCATGCCGACGCTTTGCGAGGCGATGCCGATGCGCCCGCCTTCCAGCCCCGACAGCGCGATCTTCAGGCCCTGCCCTTCCTCGCCCAGCCGGTTGGCCACCGGCACGCGGCAGTTTTCGAACAGGATCTGCGCCGTGTCCGAGCTGTGCTGGCCCATCTTGTCTTCGATGCGGGCCACGGTGTAGCCCGGCGTCTTGGTGGGGACGACGAAGGCGCTGATGCCCTTCTTGCCGGCCGCCTTGTCGGTCACCGCCATCACGATGGCCACATCGCCGTTCCGGCCGGAGGTGATGAACTGCTTGACGCCATTGAGCACGTAGTCGTCACCGTCGCGAACCGCGGTGGTGCGCAGGCCGCCCGCCTCGGAGCCGACGTGCGGCTCGGTCAGGCAGAAGGCGCCCAGCATCTCGCCACGCGCCAGCGGCTTGAGGAAGCGCTCCTTCTGCTCGTCGTTGGCGAAGGCCATCAGGATCGAGCAGACCGGGCAGTTGTTGACACTGACCACGGTCGAGGTGCCGCCGTCGCCAGCCGCGATCTCTTCCAGGATCAAGGCCAGCGCGAGGTAGTCGAGCCCGGCGCCGTCGTACTCGGTGGGCACCGCCACGCCGTAGCAACCCAACTCGGCGAGGCCCTTGAGTTCGGCCGCAGGAAAGTGGTGCTCCTTGTCCCAGCGGGCGGCCTGGGGGGCGATGTTGTCTTGCACGTAGGCGCGCACGGCGTCTTGCACGGCGCGATGGTCTTCATTGAGCAGCATGGAGCGCGTCTCTTCGGTTCAGTGTGGATTACCAAGCCAGCGGCTGGCCGTCGTGGTTCAGGAAGCGGCCGTTGTCTTCGGGCGTCAGGGCGGCCAAGGTGCGGCGCAGGTCGCGGGCACTGTCGGCCACATCGAGATCAGCCTCGCTGCCACCCATGTCGGTGCGCACCCAGCCAGGGTGCAGGGCCACGCAGACCGCCTTGCCGGCGAGCGCGAGCGAGATGTCTTTCAGCACCGAGTTCACCGCAGCCTTCGAGGCGCGGTAGAGCCACCCTTCGGCGTTGCTGCGCAGGCCCATCGAGCCCATGCGCGACGAGATCACGCCCAGGCGGGCGCCCTCGCCCAAGGCATCCACCAGTTGGGGCACCACCCGCATCGGGCCCAGCACGTTGGTGTGCATCACCGCATCGAAATCGGCGGCGGTGGGTGTCTGCAGGCCCTGGGTGCGCGGGCCGTAGACACCGGCGTTGATGACGATGGTGTCAAAGGCCTCGCCGTCGATCTGCCAGGCGAGGCCCGCCACGCTGGTCGCATCGTTCACGTCCAGCTTCAGCACGCGCGCGCCCTCGGAGCGCAGCAGCTTCAAGCCGTCTTCGGTGCGCGCGGTCGCGAACACGCGGGCGCCGTCACCCAGATACTGGCGCGCCAATTCGAGGCCGATGCCCCGCGACGCGCCGACGATCAGAACAGTGGTGGTCATGAATGAACTTCCGCCTGCGCCAGGCGCGCCGCCAGGCCCAGGAACAACACGCCGCCTGCGGCGTTGAGCCAGCGCGTCAGCCTCGGCGATCCGCCCAGTCGGCGCAGCCAGGCGGTGGCGGCCACGACCGCGAAAAGGAACAGCATGCCCTGCACGATCGACCAAGCACCGAGCGCCAGGAAGGCCCAGGTCTTGTGCTCGGCATCCGGCGCGATGAACTGCGGCAGGAAGGCCAGGAAGAACAAGGCCACCTTGGGGTTCAGCACGTTCGTCAACAAGCCCTGGCGGAACACCGCCGCGAGCGGAGCAGGTGCCGGAGGAGTGGGTTGCTGCGTGAGGGGCTGCGTGGGCGAGGCGACGCGACGGGCCGCTTCTCGCAGCATGCCGAGGCCGAGCCACACCAGATAGGCCGCGCCCGCCCATTTGACGAGCGAGAACGCCCACGCCGACACGGCCATCAACGCCGCCAGCCCGAAGGCCGCGGCCAGCGTGTGGACCACGCAGCCGGCGCACACGCCCAGCGCCGCCGCCACGCCCGCGCGCCATCCACCGGTGAGGGTGCGGCTGACGGTGTAGAGCATGTCGACGCCCGGGGTGGCGTTCAGCACCAACACCGCGACGGTGAACAGTGCGAGGTCGTGGATACCGAGTTCGATCATGTGCTTCCCCGAAGGCCGCGGCGTGCTCTGATCCGACCACCACGCCCTCGATTTTGGTCAAGGTGCTTGCGCGGATCCGGCTCTGCCGGTCCGCCGCAAGACCCCCTTTGGGGGGCAGCGACCGGAAGGGAGCGTGGGGGTCGACAGGTCACAGCAGCTCGACCGTCATCGCGGTGGCCTCGCCGCCGCCGATGCACAGCGCAGCGCAGCCACGCTTGAGGCCACGCTTCTTCAGCGCCCCCAGCAACGTGACGACGATGCGGGCCCCGGACGCGCCGATCGGGTGGCCCAGCGCGCAGGCGCCGCCGTGCACGTTGACGATCTCGTGCGGCAGCTTGAACTCGGCCATGGCCGCCATCGTCACGGCGGCGAAGGCTTCGTTGACTTCCCACAGGTCGACCTGGCCCGCGGTCCAGCCGGCCTTCTTCAGCGCCTTCTCGATGGCACCCACGGGCGCGGTGGAGAACCACTCCGGCGCCTGGGCATGCACGGCGTGAGAGACGATGCGTGCGATCGGCTTGGCCCCCATCTGGGCTGCGCTGGATTCGCGCATCAGCACCAACGCGGCGGCACCGTCGGAGATGCTCGATGCGTTGGCCGCGGTGATCGTGCCGTCTTTCTTGAACGCGGGCTTCAGGCCCGGGATCTTGTCGAGCTTGGCCTTGAAGGGCTGTTCGTCGTGCCGGATGACGGTGTCGCCAGCCTTGCCGGGCAGCGAGACCGGCGCCACTTCCCAATCGAAACTGCCGTCTTCGTTGGCCTGCTTCGCACGGGTGGTGGAAGCGATGGCGAACTGGTCCTGCGCCTCGCGGCTGAACTGGTACTTGGCGACGCAGGCCTCGGCGAACACGCCCATGGCCTTGCCGCGCTCGTAGGCGTCTTCCAGACCGTCCATCGCCATGTGGTCGAACATCTGCGTGGCGCCGTACTTCACCCCCTTGCGGGCGAACATCAGGTGGGGCGCGTTGGTCATGCTCTCCATGCCACCAGCGACCATCACCTCGGCGGTGCCGGCCATCAGCATGTCGTGGGCGAACATCATCGCGCGCATGCCCGAGCCGCACATCTTGCTCATCGTGACGGCGCCCGTCGAATCGGGCAGGCCGGCGCGACGCATGGCCTGGCGAGCGGGCGCCTGGCCCTGACCCGCCATCAGGCAGTTGCCCATCAGCACCTCATGGATGGCATCGGCCGGCACGCCGGCGCGCTCGACCGCAGCCTTGATGGCCACGCCGCCCAGTTCCCAGGCCGCAAGAGAGGCGAAGTCGCCGAGCAGGCCGCCGATGGGCGTGCGCGCCGCGGAAGCGATGACGATGGAATCAGCCATGGTGAGCTCCTTTTAGCTGTCGGAAAGTGATTCAGAAATGCGCGGCCTGTCGGCCGCTGACGCCCCGCCGCTGCGCAGAGAAGCGGCGTTCGGGGTCGTAAGGGAAAACGTCGTGCACATGGCCGGCGGCGATGCGCTCTTTGTGGGACTGCCAGAAGGCGGCATCGAGCAGGTCGGCGTGGTGCTTCATGAAGATGTCGCGCACCTGGCTGTTGCCCAGCAGGAAGGGACCGAACGTCTCGGGAAAGACATCGTGCTTGCCCACCGAGTACCAGACCTCGCCTGACAGCTCTTCCTCTTCGTTGCGCGGCTCCGGCACCCGGCGGAAGTTGCAATCGGTGATGTACTCGATCTCGTCGTAGTCGTAGAAGACGACCTTGCCATGGCGCGTGACGCCGAAGTTCTTCCACAGCATGTCGCCGGGAAAGATGTTGGCCGCGACCAGATCCTTGATCGCGTTGCCGTACTCGACGACGGCGTGCTCCATCTGCTGCGGCGTGGCATCTTTCAAGAAGATGTTCAGCGGGATCATCCGACGCTCGATGTAGACGTGGTTGATGATCACCTCTTCCTGGCCGTCGCCGTCACGATCGGAGATTTCCAGCAGGCTTGGGCAGAAGGTCTTGAGTTCTTCGATCAGCTCGTCTTCGAAGCGCGAGCGGGGAAAGGCCACGTTGCTGAACTCGAGGGTGTCGGCCATGCGGCCCACCCGGTCGTGCTGCTTGACGAGCAGGTACTTGCGCATGATCTGCTCGCGCGTGGTGTCCTTCTGCGGCGGATAGAAATCCTTGATCACCTTGAAGACGAACGGGAAGCTCGGCAGATCGAACACCAACATCACCATGCCCTTGATGCCGGGGGCGATACGGAACTTGTCCGAGCTGTGTCGCTGGTGGTTCAGCAGGTCGCGATAGAAGAGGTTCTTGCCGTGCTTCTGCAACCCGATCGCGTTGTAGATCTCGGCGCGGGGCTTGCGGGGCATCAGCGAGCGCAGGAACTGCACATAGGCCGAGGGCACCTCCATGTCGACCATGAAGTAGGCGCGCGCAAAGCTGAACAGCAGCAACAGATCGTCTTCACCGAACAGCGCCGTGTCGATGATCAGCTGGCCGCGCTCGGTGTGCAGGATGGGCAGCGCGAAGGGCAACTCGTTGAACCCGTTGACGATCTTGCCGACGGCGTAGGCGCCCTTGTTGCGGAAGAACAGGCTCGACAGCACCTGAATCTGGAAGTTCGCGCGGGGACGGAAATCACCCAGCGCCTTGAACACGGCCGCCAGCACCATGTCGACATCGCGCCCCAGGTCTTCGAACTCGCGCTCGAGCTGGAAGTTGGTGATCATGCGCAGCACCGCGTCGCGCAGCGTGTCGCGCGTCGGGTAGTAGGCGCGGTAGGTGGGCGTGGCCGCCGGTTCGTCGTTCTCGATGTACTCGGTCGAGACGGCCGGCCGCACGAAGATGAACTCGTTGTGGAAGTAGTTCCGGTGCAGGATCTTCGTGGTCACCGAGTTGAAGAAAGTCTCGGCGCACTCGGGCTGGTGGTGGTTGATCAGCAGGCCGATGTAGTGCAGCTTGATCTGCTGCCACACATCCATCGGCAGCCCGCTGGCATTGAACTCGACCTGCAGGCGCTCGGCGTTTTCTTCCACTCGCCGGTCGTAGAACTCGATCCGCTCGCGCTGCGCCCGCTGCTGGCCGTGCCAATCGGCCTGCTCGAAACGCCGTTTGGCGGTGCGGCCGGCCTCACGGAACAGCCGATAGTGCTTGTTGAAGCCATCGAGCATCGCCTGGGCGATGTCGAAGGCGCGACTGTCGTTGAGCTGTTGCGGGAACATGGCGGGCTTCGGCGGTCAATGGCGCGTCAGGGGCTGAGAGTTTTTCGGCGGCTCCCGAAAGGGGCACGCAGGCGACCCGGATCAAGGCGCAAAGCACAGCCATAGCTCGGGCTATGGCGAGCATTTGCAACGAAGAGCCGGGGCGTTTGGGGGTTCAAGACGGGCATCGGCGAAAGACTCTCAGCCTCTCAGTCGGCAGGGGCGGCGTAGCGGGTGCGGATGCCGTTGAGCGCCGCCGCATAGGCCTCGTCGACATCGTTCGGCCCGGAAACGGTCATGGCCAAGTCTTTCAGCAGACCGTTGTGCAGGCCGTAGACCCAGCCGTGAATCACCACCGTCTGTTCGCGCGCCCATGCGTCTTGCACGACCGTGGTGGTGCAGACGTTGCGGGCCTGCTCCAGCACATTCAGCTCGACCAGCGCATCGACCTGGCGCGCCGGATCGACCGTGTCGAGCCAGGCGCGGTGCTGGTGGCGCACGTCCTGCACATGGCGCAGCCAGTTGTCCACCAGGCCCAGGCGCCAGTGGTGCAGCGCGGCCTTCACGCCGCCGCAATTGGAATGGCCGACGACGATGATGTGCTTGACCTTTAGGCTGTCGACAGCGAACTGGATCACCGACAGGGCGTTGAGGTCCGAGTGGACAACGACATTGGCCACATTGCGGTGCACGAACAGCTCGCCAGGCAGCAGGTCCACCAGTTCGTTCGCGGGCACGCGGCTGTCGGCGCAGCCGATCCAGAGGTACTGCGGCGTCTGCTGGTTCAACAGCTTGGTGAAGAAGCCGGGCTCGCGCGCCTCGGTGTCTTCAGCCCATCGGCGGTTGTTGTCAAACAGTTCGGTCAGCTCGATGGACATGGGCAAAGGCGATACGCAGAGGATCGCGCCAGTTTACGAAGAGGCACCGGCCTGGAGGCTCACCGGCGGTCGATGGGATCGGTTGACGTTTACGTAAACGTCAATCATACCGACCCCGTCTTACCGAAGGGGCGCGGCGGGCCAATCGTCCCACGCGCCGCCGGCCACCGAGCGCCGCCGGCAGGTCAGTTGCTTGTCGACCGCCCGGTCGTGGAAAGCGGCGACAGCCTGACCGTCGTCGAACTGAACCAGGACGCCCTCGCCCGCGCCCCAGGCCGGCCCCGCCTCGGCCGACAACACGGCAGGCCGCCAGGCCTCGCTGTCCAGATGCGGGCAGAAGGTGCCCGGCAGCATGCCGAGGCCTTCGCGCACACCGCCGCCGGGAATGCTGTCGGTGACATAGCGCTCGAACCAGCAGTTGGCGCCGGCACTGATGCCGGCCAGCACGGTGCCGCCCTCATAGGCCTCACGCAATGCGCGGTCGAAGCCGAACTCGCGCCATACCGCCACCATGGCCACGGTGTTGCCACCACCGACGAAGACCAAGTCCGCCTCGCGCACCGCCGCGGCGTAGTCGCGCTTCATGTCGAAGGGAAAGAAGGCCAGGCAGTCTGGCTCGCAGTCGAGGCGCGAGAAGGCGCGCAGAAAACGCAGCTGGTAAAGCTCGCGGTCGCCGCTGGCCGTGGCCACGAACAACACCTTCGGACGAGCCCGCCCCGGCCGGACGACCGAGAGCAGGTACCTCTCCTGCCACAGACCATAGTCTTCCACCGAGAAGCCACCGCCACCGATGGCGACGATGCGGCGGGGCGAGGCGATGGCGGCGGTCATGGCGGGCTCCTCTGGTGCGATGGGCGGCGTGTAGCGGCGGGCGCTGGGGCGCGCCACGGGGGTCAACGGGACGGGGTCTTGGGTGCGCTGCGTGCGCGCGGCGCTGGCTTGGCGGCGCCGAGCAAGGCGCGGCATCGCGCCTCGTGCTGCTCGATCTCGGCCAGCGTGACCTGGATGTCCTCCAGTTGCTGCTCGAGCTGCCGGCGATGCTCGGCCAGCACCGCCAGAAAAGCTTCCAGCTGCGGCCGTTCGTCGCTGCCGGACTCGTACATGTCCACCAGTTGCTTAACCTCCTGGAGCGACAAACCCAGGCGCTTGCCCCTCAGCGTGAGCTTGAGCCGGGTGCGGTCGCGGTGGGTGTAGACCCGGTTGCGGCCGGCACGCGCCGGCTCCAGCAGCCCGACATCCTCGTAGAAGCGGATCGCCCGCGGCGTGATGTCGAACTCCTGCGCCAGCTCGGTGATGGTGAAGGTGGGCGCCGCGTCGGCCGCAGGGGCAGACGACGGTTTCGAGCGCGCAGATGAAGCCATGGGTAGACTTGACGTTAACGTAAACGTCAGTCTACGCGACTCGATGGCCTTGCACGCTTGCGTGCAGGCCCTTCCCTCCCATCACCCGCCATCGCCATGAGCCTTTCCAGCGACTCCGCCCTCCAGTACCCGCTGGGCCAACGGCTGCCCGGCACGGGTGAAGCCATCGAGGTGGCACCCGGTGTGCGCTGGGTGCGGATGGGGCTGCCCTTTGCGCTGGACCACATCAACCTCTGGCTGCTGCGCGACGTGGCCGACGACGGCCGGGAAGGCTGGGCCATCGTCGACGCCGGCATCGCCAACGACACGACCCGCGCCGCCTGGGAGCAAGTGTTCGCCCATCAGCTGGACGGGCTGCCAGTGCTGCGGGTGATCGTCACCCACATGCACCCGGACCACATGGGCCTGGCCGACTGGCTGTGCCAACGTTTCGACTGCCGCTTGTGGATCAGCGCCACCGACTGGGGCGCCGCGCGGTTGGCGAGTCAATCGACGACCAGCTTCGGCGGCGAGAAGGCCGCGGCGTTCTTCGCCAGCCACGGCCTGACCGACCCGGCAGCGCTGGACGCCGTGCGCGCCCGGCGCAACTACTACGCCTCGATGGTGCCCTCGGTGCCCACCAGCTACCGCCGGCTGATGGATGGCCAGCGCCTGCGCATCGGCGCCCACGAATGGCACGCCATCGCCGGCTACGGGCACGCCCCCGAGCACATGGCCTTGCATGCGGCATCGCTGGGCGTGCTCATCTCAGGCGACATGGTGCTGCCGCGGATCTCCACCAACGTCAGCGTGATCGACCTCGAACCCGAGGCGGACCCGCTGCCGCTGTACCTGCAGTCGATCGAGCGCCTGCGCAGCGTGCCCAACAGCACGCTGGTGCTGCCCTCGCACGGGCGGCCTTTCATCGGCCTGCACACCCGCATCCAGCAACTGCACGACCACCACGCCGAGCGCTTGGCGGATGCGCTGGCGGCGTGCCGAGAACAACCGATGAGCGCGGCCGACCTGATGCCGGCGCTGTTCCGCCGCGCGCTTGATCTTCATCAAACGACCTTCGCGATGGGCGAGTCGCTGGCCCATTTGCACGCGCTGCAAAGCCGGGGCGACGTGCGCGCGCTGCGCGGCGACGATGGCGTCTGGCGCTTCCACGCGACGGCGCCCTCGCACACGGCCTGAGCCCGGAAGGCGCCTGTGCGACGCCCCAAAAAGAATAGAGCCGGTCGACACTGCCGACCGGCTCCTCGGGTTTGACGGTGATTCCGTTCGATCCTCCCTGGACCGTCCCTATCGCTCACACGTGATGACAGCGAATGGGTGAACTGTGCCCGCGAACCCAGGCACCGGCCATCCCCCTTTGGGGGGAAAGTCGGCGATGAAAACGATTGGAGTACACACTCGCGGCCACTGTGCAAAGCGACCATTTCCGACGAGCGTCAGAACGCTCAGGTGAACACCGGGAGCACGGGGTCGCGCAGCTGCTCTTTGCGGTCTTCGAGGTCCGGGATGACCGAGCGGACAACCTCCCAGAAGGCCGCGCTGTGGTTCATCTCTCGAAGGTGGGCCAGTTCATGCGCCACCACATAGTCGATCACCGGCAGACCGAAATGCACCAGCCGCCAGTTCAGGTGAATCGAGCCATCGGCCGAGGCGCTGCCCCAGCGCGTCTGGGCTGAACTCAGCCGCATGCGGGCCACCCGCACGCCCAGGCGGGGCGCGAAATGCGCACACCGCTCTTCGAAGATTCGGCGGGCCTGGCGCTGCAGCCAGCTTTGCACCACATCGCGGATCTGCGGCGGCTGCGCCGTCTGTGGCAGGCCGATGTGCAGCGTCAACTTGGGCACCCCCGGCAGGGCCTCGGCATCGGTGTTCAGCACGGCGCCAGCGACACGGGGGTCGAGCACCAGGATGACGGTTTCGCCCAGAAAGGGCAGCGTGGCGCCATCGCGCCACTCGACGCGGGCCGCTTCGAGGCGGCGCTGGCGGTCACGCTGTTCGGCCAGCTTGCGCAGGATCCAGCTGGACTTCTCGCGCAAGGCCGCCTCGATCTCGCCCTGCCCCACCCAGCGCGGCGCGCTGACGGCCAAGCCCTCGGGGCCCACGGTGAAGCCGATGGACTTGCGACGTGCGCGGCGCAGCAGATAGGCCACCTGGCATTCGCCGAGGCGGATTTCGCGGTCGGCTCGTGGATGGCGATGGGTCATGGGCGCTTGGGCGGGCGCGGGCGGTGCGGCTGGCACGGGCTTCACACCGAGGGCCCCGGCAGGCGACGGAGCCGCCTCGGCGACCGGCGCGGCGGCAGGCGGCTCGGCGTCGAACAGCGAGAGCTGTTCGGGCATTTCGGCGGCGGGCCTGCGCGACATGGGCGCCGATTTTAGGGCTGCGTATCGCGCTTCGGCGCAGCGGCGAGAGCGATTTCAGCGGCCTGAACCTTCAAGCTTTGTACGCTTCTGGATCCAGCCGGCGCATCTCGGCTTCGATCCACGTCTCGACCTCTCGCATCATTTCGTCCGGTTCGCGGCCCTCGCTGGGAATCGGCTTGCCGATCGAAACATCGATCACGCCCGGTCGCAGCAGGAAGCTCTTGCGTGGCCAGCACCGGGCCGAGGTGACGGCGATGGGCACGACCGGTGTGCCGGTGCCGATCGCCAGACGGGTGGCGCCCGTCTTGTAGACGCCCTGTTCGCCACGCGCCGCGCGGGTGCCCTCAGGAAACATGATGACCCAGTTGCCCTGGCTCATGTAGCGCTTGCCCTGCTCGGCCACCTTGTTCCAGGCCTGGGCCCGCTTGCTGCGGTCGATGTGGATCATGTCGAGGCTGCCAATGGCCCAGCCGAAGAACGGGATCCACAGCAACTCGCGCTTGAACACGTAGCACAGCGGGTGCGGCATCAGCATCGGGTAGGCGAAGGTCTCCCAGGTCGACTGGTGCTTGGACGCCAGCAGCACGGCCGCCCGCGCATCGGCCGCGGTCGGCACGTTGTCCATGCCCTGAACCCGCCAACGCACACCGCAGATAATGCGTGCGCCCCAGATGGCAGTCGCCAGCCAGCGGGCACAGACCCAGTACAGCGGGGTGCCTCGCACGAAGATCGACATCAACACCACGAAGGTGGCCCACGGGATGACCGTGATCACCATCCACAGGAAAAACAGCGCCGAGCGCAGGGTCCAGCCGAGACGTTGCATGAAGAGGGGGGAAAAGGGTTCAGACGGCGAAGCGCGACGCCAGCTCCTGCTGCAGCAGGTGGCTGGCGAAGGCCGCCAGATCGTCGTGCACCACGGTACCGGGCACCGCCGAGGCCCATTGCGCGACCTCGGCCTCTGACACGAGGCTGGCGCGCCCGGTCTTCACCAGGTGCGGCGGGCAGCCGGCGGCCCGGGCCGCCTCCAGGTCGCGCAGGGTGTCGGCCACCATGGGCACTTGCGACAAGTCGGCGCCGTAGCGCTGGGCCACGTCATGCATCATGCCCGGCAGCGGCTTGCGGCAATCGCAGCCATCGTCACGGGTGTGCGGGCAGAAGAACACGGCGTCGAGCCGGCCACCCTTGGCCGCCAGCATCTTCATCATGTGCAGGTGCACCGCATTGACGGCCGACATGTCGATCATGCCGCGGCCGATGCCGGCCTGATTGGTGGCCACGACGACATGCCAGCCGGCGTGGTTCAACCGCGCGACGGCTTCGAGCGCGCCGGGCAGAGGCTCCCACTCGGACGGCTCCTTCACATGGTCCTCGCGGAACCGGTTCAGGATGCCGTCTCGGCCGAGGATGATCAGCTTGGGAACCTGCATCGGGGGCCTCCGGCGTGTCGCGGCATCGTGTGACGTGCAGTATGCCGGTCAGACGGCCAGGCGCGACAGATCGGCCACGCGATTCATCGCCGCATGCAGCCGGCCCAGCAGCGCGAGGCGATTGGCCCGCAACGCCGGGTCTTCCGCATTGACCATCACGTCGTCGAAGAAGGCATCGACCGGGGCCCGCAGGGCGGCCAACGCCTTCAGCGAAGCCGTGTAGTCGCCCGCATCGAAGAGCTGCGCCGATCGTGGCTGCACATCCCCCAGCGCCTCGAACAACGCCTTCTCGGCGGCTTCAGCGAACAGCTCGGGCTTCACCTCGGTGGGCAGCGAGCCCTCCACCTTCTTGAGGATGTTGCCGACGCGCTTGTTGGCTGCCGCCAGCGACTCGGCCTCGGGCAGCGCCGCGAAGGCACGCACCGCGTCGAGTCGGTTCTTCACGTCGGCCAGGCGCTGCGGCGCCAGGGCCAGCACCGCGTCGACTTCCTTCGCGGTGTAGCCCTGCTCGCGCAATTGCCCACCCAGCCTCTCGCTGAAAAAGACTTGCAAGGCCTCGCTCGGGTCTTTGATCAGCGCGCCGAATGCCGGCACGGCGGCAGCCACGAGGGCGTCCAGCCCCACCGGCAACTGCCGCTCCACCAGCATCCGGATCACCCCCAGCGCATGCCTGCGCAGCGCGAACGGATCCTTGTCGCCCGTGGGCAGTTGGCCGATGCCGAACAGGCCCACCAGGGTCTCGAGCTTGTCGGCCAGTGCCACCACCAGCCCCACGTCGTTGCGCGGCAGGTCGTCGCCAGCGAAACGGGGCTTGTAGTGGTCTTCTACCGCGAACGCGATCGCCTCGGGCTCGCCATCGTGGCGGGCGTAGTAGCCCCCCATGATGCCTTGCAGTTCAGGGAACTCGCCCACCATGTCGGTCAGCAGGTCGGCCTTGGCCAGCAGCGCCGCGCGATCAGCCTGCTGCGCAAGTGCCGCACCGCCCAGTTGCTCGCCGATCGTGCGGGCGATCGCGCGGACGCGATCGACGCGCTCACCTTGCGTGCCCAGCTTGCCGTGGTAGACGACCTTGGCGAGCCCCGGAACGCGCGATTCGAGCGATTTCTTGCGGTCTTGGTCGAAGAAGAATTTCGCGTCGGCCAGGCGCGGGCGCACCACCCGCTCGTTGCCGCCGACCACCGCGCTCGCATCGTCGGGCCGGATGTTGCTGACGATGAGGAACCGGTTGGTCAGCTTGCCGGCGGCATCGAGCAGCGGGAAGTACTTCTGGTTGGCCTTCATCGTCAGGATCAGGCATTCCTGCGGCACGCCGAGGAACTCTGATTCGAACTGGCAGGCCAGCACGTTGGGCCGTTCGACGAGGGCGGTCACCTCGTCAAGCAGGGCTTCGTCGTCGATCGGCTGCAGCCCCTGGCCCGCTGCCAGCGCCGCGGCCTGCAACTGGCGCGCGATCTCGGCCTTGCGCTCGGCGAAGCCCGCGATCACCGCGCCCTGCTCGATCATCTGCGCCGCATAGCTGTCGGCATCGGTCAACTCGATCTGCGGCACCAGGGCCTCGAAACGATGGCCTTGGGTCACGCGCCCGGCCGTCAGGCCCAGCACCTGCACCGGCACCACCGCCGCGCCATGCAACGCCACCAGCCCATGCGCCGGGCGGACGAACTTGACATCCGTCCAGCCGTCGGCGAGCTGGTAGGTCATCACCTTCGGGATCGGCAGCTTGGCCAGTGTTTCTTCGAGCGCCTTCTGCAGCCCTTCGGCCAGCGTTGCGCCCGGCACCACCGTGTCCAGGAACAGCGCTTCGGCCTTGCCGTCCATCGCGCGCTTGAGTTGCGGCACCACCGAGGCATCGGCCCCCAGCGCGGTCAGCTTTTTCAGCAAGGCGGGGGTGGGCTGGCCATCGGGCGTGAGCGCCACCGCCACCGGCATCAGCTTCTGCTGCAGCGGGCGATCGGCCGCCTTGGCAGCCACCTGGGCCACCTGCACGCCCAGCCGGCGAGGCGAGGCGTAAGACGTGACGGCCGCATCGGCCGCCGCCAGGCCCTGCGCCTTCAAGCTGGCGGCCAAGGTGCCGGCGAACTCGTCGCCGAGCTTCTTCAGCGCCTTGGGCGGCAGTTCTTCGACGAACAGTTCAACGAGGAGAGTGGGGGCGGTCATGGCTTCGGGCCGTCCTTTTGTTCGAGCTGGGCCAGCACTTCATCAGCCCATTCCTTGGGCGCCATCGGGAAACCCAAGCGGGCCCGACTGGCGAGGTAACTCTGCGCGACAGCGCGCGCCAGATTGCGGATACGGCCAATGTAGGCGGCGCGCTCGGTCACGCTGATGGCGCCGCGGGCGTCCAGCAGGTTGAAGGTGTGGCCGGCTTTCAGCAGTTGCTCGTAGGCTGGCAGCGCCAGTTGCTGCTCCATGAGGTACTTGCTCTGCTTCTCGTGGGCCGAGAAGGCCTGCAGCAGGAACTCGACGTCCGAATGCTCGAAGTTGTAGGTGCTCTGCTCGATCTCGTTTTGCAGAAACACGTCGCCGTACTTGATGCCCGGCGCGTACTGCAGGTCGTAGACGTTCTCCACGCCCTGCAGGTACATCGCCAGCCGTTCCAGCCCATACGTGATCTCACCGGTGGCGGGCTTGCAGTCGATGCCGCCCACCTGCTGGAAGTAGGTGAACTGCGTCACCTCCATCCCGTTGAGCCAGACCTCCCAGCCCAGGCCCCAGCAGCCGAGCGTGGGGTTCTCCCAGTCGTCTTCCACAAAGCGGACGTCGTTCTTCTTCAGGTCGAAGCCCAGCGCTTCAAGCGAGCCGAGATAAAGCTCGAGGATGTTGGCAGGTGCCGGCTTCAGCACCACCTGGTACTGGTAGTAGTGCTGCAGGCGATTCGGGTTCTGGCCATAGCGACCGTCCTTGGGGCGGCGGCTGGGCTGCACATAGGCGGCCTTCCACGGCTCGGGGCCGAGCGCGCGCAGGAAGGTGGCGGTGTGGCTGGTACCGGCGCCCACCTCCATGTCGTAAGGCTGCAGCAGCGCACAGCCCTGCGCATCCCAGTAGTCCTGCAGGCGGAGGATGAGTTGCTGGAAGGTCAGCATGGAAGCTCGATGCGGTGAAAACCGAAGATTCTAGGAGGCGTTCCTAGGGGGACAAGTTAGGGAGTGGATCCACCCACCCTAGGGATCGGTGGCGGACACGAATGCAGGGACATTGGCGGCGCCGCTTGCACGGGATCAGGCGGTACCCACCCACAAGGAGAGCTTTCCATGAAGTTTTGCAGACAAGCCGCTTGCGCCCTCGCCCTGTCCGCCCTGGCGGTCGCCGCCCAGGCCAAGGTGATCATTTCCGGGGTCTACCCGAGCAACTTCTCGTTCAGCACGGCCACCTCCCTGGTGCCGCTGGCGAGCACCGGCGCCACCTCGCGCACATTCAACATCACCAAGGCCGGCACCTATGTGCTGACCTTCTCGGCCGAATGCTCGGTCGACGCGCCGGCTGGCGACAACGCGGCCTGGGTCGACCTGGACATCCTGATCGATGGCGTGGCCGTGGCACCGACCGTCGGCACTTCCGACGCCTTCTGCGGCGCCAACGGCACGCTGGGCTTCGATGGCTGGGTGCGCCCGTCCATCACCATCCCGGTCTCGCTGACCGCCGCCAACCACACGCTGCAGGTGCAAGGGCGCCTGAACTTCGGCGCGACCGCCGGTTGGATCAGCGATATCTCGTTCGTTCTGCACCAGTAAGGCGCCGCGCGCCGAGGGCCTGGCCGGCGACGCCAGCCAGGCCCAACAGCCACAACGGCCACAGCCCGAACGCGGCCAGCCAGCGCGCATAGGGCGTGGCCCCCCGCCGGCCCTCGACCTCCGCGTCGAGCGTGCCGGCCACCAGCGGCGGCAGCTGTGCCGTCACCCGGCCAAGATGGTCGATCACCGCCGTGGCGCCAGTGTTGGTGGCCCGCACCATCGGCCGCTGGAACTCCAAGGTGCGCAGGCGAGAGAACTGCAGGTCCTGCTCCTGCACCATGTGCCTGCCGAACCATGCCAGGTTGCTGGCGTTGACCAGCACCGTGGCCTCATCCGGCCCGGCGACCGCGCTGTCGACCATGTGCTCGCCGAACAGGTCTTCGTAGCAGATCAGTGGCCGCAGCCGCTGGCCCGCAACCAGGAAGGGCGCCTGACTGCGGCCGCTGGCCTGGTCACCCAACGGGATCTGCATCAGCTCGACGAACCAGTGGAATCCCGGCGGGATGAACTCGCCAAAGGGCAACAGATGGCGTTTGCCATAGCTGTAGCCCTCGCCGGCAGATGACGCGCCCACCATCGAGTTCACGTAGCCCTCTTGCTCGTTGCCGAGAAAGGTGCCGATCAAGGCCGCCCGAGGGCCGGTGCGGAACGGCTCGGTCAGTTGCCGCCAGTAGTCGGGGTCGAGTTGGTCTTTCGGAATCGGCAGCACCGACTCGGGCGTGACCACCAGATCGCCCTGCGCCGCATGAAGCTGCGCCTGCAACGCCGCCATCTGGCCCACGATGCGGTCCGGGTCGAATTTCAGGTCTTGCGCGATGTTGGGTTGCAGCAGGCTCACCCGCAACTTGCCGGCAGCTTCGGTGAAGTCGTTCGGCAACCACTGCGCGGCCGCCAGCAGCACGGCCAGTGACGCCGGCGCGAGCCACGTTGGCCGGGCCCGCCGCGTCTGTGCCAGTGCCATCGCCACCAACGCCGCCACCGCACCCAGCCCATACACACCCACCCACGGCGCCAGCGCGGCCAGCGGGCCATCGCTGTGGGCATAGCCAGAGGCGATCCACGGAAAGCCGGTGAAGAATTGGCCCCGGGCCAGCTCGGCGAGCAGCCAGCAGGCCGCAAAGCCCGGCACGTCAAACGCAGCCCGGCCGGTGCGCCAGCGGGCGAACAGCGCCATCGTCAGCGCCAGGTAGCCCGACAGGCCGGCCGACAGCAGCACCACGGCCAGGCCCGCCATCAAGGCAGGCATGCCGCCGTAGTCGTGCATGCTGATGTAGAGCCACCACAAGCCGGTGGAGAGCCACGCCACGCCAAAGCAGAAACCCCGGCTCGCCGCCTGCCGCGGCGAAGCGTCGCGCACCGCTGCGGCCAACAACGCCAGAGCCACCCATTGCAGCGGCCACCAGCCCAGGGGCGCAAACGAGGCCGTGTGCAAACCGCCGGCGATCAGCATCGCCAGCGGCCAGAATCCCGGCCGCTTCACGCTTCGGCGTCGGCCGCCTCGGCCGGTTTGGGCAAGCGCAGCACCTTGAACCACCGCACGGCGCCGCCGCGGGTGAGCATCACGGTGAAACGGAGGTTGGCCACCTCCACCGATTCGCCGCGCCGAGGCACATGGCCCAGCTGGTGCGCGATGAGGCCGCCGATGGTGTCGAACTCGACTTCCGACAGCGCCACCGCAAAGGCCTCGTTCACCGAGGCGATGGCCGCATCGCCGGCCACGCGATGGCCGCCGTCGGCGAGCGTGTAGACGGCATTGGCGGCACTGGCCGCGTCCGCATCATCGAATTCGTCTTCGATCTCACCGACGATTTCTTCGAGCACATCTTCGATCGTCAGCAGCCCGGCGGTGTTGCCGAACTCGTCGATGACGATGGCGAGGTGGTTGCGGTTGGTGCGGAAGTCCCGCAGCAACTCGTTCAGCCCCTTGCTCTCGGGCACGAAGACCGCAGGCCGCAGCAAGGTTCGCAGGTTCAGCTCAGGGGCTCGCTGCAGCTTGAGCAGATCTTTGGCCAGCAGGATGCCGATGATGTTGTCGCGCGAACCTTCGGTCACCGGAAACCGCGAGTGGCCGGTGCCGATGACCACTGCCAGCAGCTCATCGTAGGGCGCGTCGATGTCGAGCAGATCCATGCGCGGCGCCGCGACCATGACATCACCCGCCACCATGTCGGCCATGCGCAGCACGCCCTCGAGCATGGCGCGCGACTGTGGCTCGATGAGCTCACGGTGCTCGGCCTCGGCCAGCGTTTCGATCAGCTCGTCTTTCGAGTCGGGGCCCGGCAGCAGGAACTCAACCAAGCGCTCGAACAAGGTGCGCTTGTCAACCCGTTCGGGCGAAGCGGCATCCCCCGGAGGGCTGCCACGCTGCAGGGGTGCGCCCTTTTTCGGCGAGGCCGGGGCGCGATGAGACTGAGGATCGGACACGAGGGTGCCGGCAATTGCGGGGAACCAAGGATACCCGAACGTCTTGACACCACCCGGTGTTCGGTTGGGCAGCGCGTGGCCATCGCCGCCCCTACACTCGCCGGCACTCTGCCTGCCTGCCCATTGCCCTGTGGATGCCCCCACCTCCGACCTGGCCGACCTGCTCGCCCGCACGGCGCTGCGCGACCGCGCGGCCTTTGCCCGGCTTTATCGGCTGACCAGCGCCCACCTGCTGGGGGTGGCCTGGCGCATCACCCTGCGACGGGAGCAGGCCGAAGAGGTGCTGCAGGATGCGTTCATCAGCATCTGGCAGCACGCGGGCAGTTACCAGCGCCATGTGGCCGCACCGATGACCTGGCTGATCAATATCGTGCGGAACCGGGCGATCGACGGCCTGCGTGCGGGCCGCGAAGAGGCGGCGCGAACCCACTCGATGGACGACGACGCGCTGGACATCCCGGGCGATCCACTGGCCGAGCCCTCTCAATTGCTGGCGGCCAGCATCGCCCGCCAGGGCCTGGAGCGCTGCATGAGCACCCTCAGCGCCAGCCAACGGCAGGCGGTGGCCCTGGCCTACTACAGGGGACTGGCGCACGGCGAGATCGCTGAGACGCTTGCCGCGCCCCTGGGCACCGTCAAAGCCTGGGTACGGCGCGGCCTCGACCGGCTGAAGACCTGCCTGGGCGACGATCCGTCGGCGGAAGGGGCCGCATGAACTATCTGCACCCACCTCGCCTGGAGGCCCTCGCTCGCGACTATGCGGTGGGCACCTTGCGCGGGCGCGCCCGGCGCCGCTTCGAACGCGTGTTGGCCGACTCTGCCGTCGCCAGGCAGGCCGTGGGCGCCTGGCAGGATCGGCTGGGGCGGCTCGCTGAGGTGGTGCCGCCAGCCAAGCCGGGCGCTGCGGTGTGGGACGGCATCGAGACGCGGCTTTTCGGCGGCGCTGCTCGCCCGGCCGTTGTCCAGCCCCCCGCAGCGCCCGACCGCGCCGCCCCTCGGGGACGCCGGGGGCGGCCGATCGCAGCCGGTGCGGGCGGCATCGGTTCGCTGGGTGGGCGTTGGCTGGGCGCTGGCCTGGCCGCAGGGCTGCTCGCCGGCAGCCTGCTGACCGTCGCTGCCCTGCGCTGGCAGCCCCCATGGGCGGCACGCGCCGGGCTGGAAGCCGCCGGCCCAGGGCTGCCCGCGTCCTATGTGGGCATCCTGTCGGATGCCGAGGGAGGGGCGATGCTGTTGGCCAGCTCTCGGCGGCATGGCCAGGTGCTGACGATCAAGTGGCTGAAGCCCGGCTTCCAGGTGCCCGATGGCCAGGTGGCGCACCTCTGGGCCTTGCCCCGGGGCGGCGGGGCCCCGGTGGCGGTTGGCGCCCTGCCAGGCGGCCCGGGCGCGGGCACGCTGGCGTTGCCGCAGCCGTCCGAAGCGCTGTTTTCGCAGGTCGAGCGTCTGGCCGTGAGCCTGGAACCAGCCTCCGCCGAGGTGCCCACGGCTCCGTCAGCGCCGTTCCTGGCCGAAGGCCCGTGCGCCAAGCTTTGGTGATGCCTGACTTTTCTTTGGCGGCGCCTGCGTCCAAATCAGCGCGGGCTCCGTAGGTGGCAGCAAGCGCCCCCGGTGGGCGCCCATTCATCCCATCGACCCACGAGGAATCCACATGATCCAACGCTGCACCACTGCCCACATCGCCCCCCGCACCGCCTGGCTGGGCGCCCTCGCGCTCGTCGCCGCACTCGGCCTCGCCGCACCGGCAGCCTGGGCCGCCGACACCTCGCCCAGCCCGAGCGCGGCACCGGACAAGCTGGCCGCCGCCCGCGACCTGATCCAGCAAGACAAGTGGGTGGCCGCTATTGAAGAGCTCAAGCGCGTGGATGACCGCAGCAGCGCGGATTGGAACAACCTGATGGGCTACAGCCATCGCAAGGCCAAGGTGCCCGACTACGCCGCCGCCGAACGCTATTACAACGAAGCGCTTCGCATCGACCCCAAGCACAAGGGCGCGCTGGAGTATTCCGGCGAGCTGTACCTGATGCTGAACCAGTTGCCGCAAGCCGAAGCCCGCCTGGCCGTGCTCGACAAGGTCTGCATGCTGCCGTGCGCGGAATACACCGACCTGAAGTCCGCGATCGCTCGCTACAAGGCCAATGGCAACAGCTATGTGGCTAAACCCTGAGCGCGGCGGCCAGGCCTGAGCGCGATGCCCAGGCTTGAAACCGGCGGCGAGGTCGCCGGGCCGCGCCATCGGGCGGGTTGAAAACAAGGCCGGCGCCTCCAGATGCGCCGCATGCGGTAGACCATGTCCCTGTGGCTTGACAGGGCATGGCGCCTGCCCCAGAGTCCAGGCCCCGGCCGCCCATGCGGTCGCGCCGGGGCATCGTTGCCCGGGGCGGGCCGCCTTGCTTTTCTCCGGCCTGCGCGGTGCCGCGCCCTCACCCTGAGCCCCACCATGTCCCTGATTCCCGCCACCATCCTCACCGGCTTCCTCGGCTCTGGCAAGACCACGCTGCTCAAGCGCGTGTTGACCGAAGCCCACGGCCAGAAGATCGCCGTCATCGAAAACGAGTTCGGCGAGGAAAACATCGACACCGACATCCTGGTCACCGAAAGCAAAGAGCAGGTGATTCAGATGAGCAACGGCTGTGTCTGCTGCACCATCCGAGAGGATCTGCGCTCCACCTTGGCAGATCTGGCCGCCAAGCGCCGCAAGGGTGAACTCGATTTCGAGCGCGTGGTGATCGAAACCACCGGCCTGGCCGACCCCGGCCCGGTGGCGCAAACATTCTTCATGGACGACGAGGTGGCCGAGAACTACCTGCTCGACTCCATCTTGACGCTGGTGGACGCCAAGCACGCGAACGACCAGCTGGACACCCGGCAGGAAGCGCGTCGCCAGGTCGGGTTCGCCGATCAGATCTTCATCAGCAAGACCGATCTGGTCGATGAAGTCGCGGTGGACGACTTGGTGCACCGCATCAAGCACATGAACCCCCGGGCCCCACAGCGCCGTGTCAATTTCGGTGACGTGCCTCTGTCGTCGGTGTTCGACCTGAAGGGCTTCAACCTGAACGCGAAGCTCGATATCGATCCAGACTTCCTCAATGAGGAGGCCGGCCATGGCCACGACCACCATGACCATGACCATGACCATGATCACGACCACGAGCACGGCGAGCATTGCGATCACCCGCACCATCACCACCACGATGACGACGTGAAGTCATTTGTGTTCCGATCGGACAAGCCGCTGAATCCCGCCAAGCTGGAGGATTTCCTCGGCGCGATCGTGCAGGTGTATGGACCGAAGATGCTCCGTTACAAAGGCGTGCTGCACCTCAAGGGCAGCGAGCGCAAGGTCATCTTCCAGGGCGTGCACCAGCTGATGGGCAGCGACCTCGGGCCCAAGTGGGCGCCGGGTGAAAAGAAAACCAGCAAGATGGTGTTCATCGGCATCGATCTGCCCAAGGACATCCTGTTGCAAGGGCTGGAGGGATGCCTGGCCTGAGGCCTTGGCGGCACGGCACGCACCACGTGGCTACAATCCGCGCGCCCAAACCGTGGCGGTTGCACCACAAGCGTTCCTGCTCAAGGGGTATAACCGCCATATCCCATGCCCTGTGGTGAGGAGACGGACGTGAGCAAGACACCGGCGAAGAGCGCTGCCCCTGACATGGAAGGCGCGTCGAAATCCGCCGCTGCCGCGAAGGCGCCCGCCAAGGCGGCGACGGCAAAAGCCTCGAGTGTGAAATCCGTCGCCGAAGCGTCCGCCAAAGCCCCCGCGGCGAAGGCGGCACCGGCCAAGATACCCGCTCCGGCGGCACCTCGTGCCCACGCTGCTCCCACCCCATCCACCGCCAGCTTCACCGACCGTTTCGCCCCCCCGAAACCGCCGACCAAGACGACCTATCCTGAACCGATGACTGCTGCCGTGAAGAGTGCCACCAAGGTGGACCCGAAGCTCGCCAATGCCTGGAAAACCAAGGCCGGACGAGACCTGACCGAGGCTGAGCTGCTGGCGATGCCCGAGTCTGAGTACATGAACGAGAAGCAGCTGGAGTTCTTCCGCCACCGGCTGCAAGAGCAGAAGGACGCGCTGCTGTCCAATGCCGGCGAGACGACCGAGCATCTGCGTGAAGACACATCCATCGTGCCCGACCCGGCCGACCGGGCGACCATCGAGGAAGAGCACGCGCTCGAGCTGCGCACGCGCGACCGCGAGCGCAAGCTGCTGAAGAAGATCTCGCAGTCGCTGGGCCGGATCGAATCCGGCGACTACGGTTACTGCGATGAAACCGGTGAGCCGATCGGCCTGGGCCGCCTGCTGGCCCGCCCGACAGCGACCCTGTCGCTCGAGGCGCAGCAGCGCCGCGAGATGAAGCAAAAGATGTTCGGGGACTGACGCTGACTTGCCCGATCTGCCCCTCTTGGCTACCCTGAGCCGACGATATGTCCAACGACAACGGCGGTGAAGGGGGCGGCCTGCTGCGCCGTGTGGTGCGCAAGGTTGCCGGCCCGGCGAAAGACCTGATCCAGAAGGTCGAAGACAGCCGGTTGAGTCAGTTCGCCGATTCGGATCGCGCCGAACTGAAGGCGATGATCGAGCGCAAGCGGCGCAACGATTTCGTCCGCAAACGCGAGCTGGACATGCTGCGGCGCATCCGCCGCGAAGGGCTCACCCCCGAGCAGGCGGCCGCGCTCGCCAACTCGAACCTCGACGATGTGGACGTGCGCGCCAGCCGCCCATCGAGCCTGGCCGATGGCGCCGTCAAGGCCAAGATCGACGCGATCGAGAAACAGATGGTGGGCGTGGCCCCGCTGTCGGTCTCGCGCCCCATGGCCTTCACGCCAGTGGCACCCCCGGTGGCCGTTCCACCGGCTGCCCCAGCCTCGGGGGCGCCCGCGTCGTCGGCTGGCGCGCCGGTGCATCTGAAGGCACCGCCGCCCGTCCTGACGCACCCGATCGATCCAGAGGCCACGATCCCGCTGGAACTGCGGCCCGATGGCAGCGGCCCGATCACCTTGCCGCCGAGCTTGGCGGTGGAAACCCGCGCCGCGGCGTCGCCGGCAGTGCCTGTGGCGCCTGCGCCGGCGGCCCCCGCCCCGCGCGAACTGCCGCCACTGGCCTTCGACATGGCGCCGGCCCCCGAGCCGGCCGCGGCACCTTCGGCGCGTACGCCAGTCGGTCGGATCACCGACCTGCCCGAGGTCGAGGTGCGCGAGATCAAGCACGACCCGGAGCTGGACGAAGCGGTCATCTCCTTCGCCAACGCCGATTTCGCGCACAGCGAGCACATCCTCGTGCAACTGACGGGCCAAGGCGCGCCGCGTCAGCATCACGAAGACACCTGGCTGGTGCTTTTCGACCTGTACCGCGCCACCGGCCAGCAACAGCGCTTCGACAGCCTGTCGCTCAGCTTCGCCGAGCAGTGTGGCCGTTCGCCGCCGCAGTGGTATTCGCTGCCCAAGCTGCTGGCCGACGCGGCCGCCGCGCACCGGGCGGCGCAGCCTCAAAACACCGATGCATCCAGGGTAGGCTGGGTCTGCGACCCGTTGCTGACGCATGACGGCCTGAGCCACTTGTCGTCGCAGCTGCTGCAGATGCCGATGCCCTGGGTGCTCGACTGGACCCAGCTCAAGCGCATCGAGCCCGCCGCCGCGGCAGAGTTGCGCCGGCAGTTCCAGAGCTGGGCGACCGAGAAGCTCACGATGCATTGGCTCGCGGCGGACCGGCTCTTCGACGTGCTGCAGGAAGCAGCCCCGGTGGGGGTGCGCGACGCCGACCCCGCCTTCTGGCTGGCCCGTCTCGATGCGCTGCGCCTGGTCAATCGGCCGGACCAATTCGACGACGTGGCGATCGACTACTGCGTCACCTACGAGGTCTCGCCCCCGAGCTGGGAGCCGACGAAATGCACCGTGCGGGTCAGCGGCCCGTCGGCGAACACCCGATCCGCGATCCTGTCGTCGGTGGGCGATGTCGTCACCTCGGTGATGGACGCGCCCGACGGCCACGGCGAAATCGAGGTGACCAGCCTCGAAATCTCCGGGCAGTTGGCAGGAGACCAGACAGCCCTGCTCAAGCATTTGGACCAGCGATTGGGCGATTCGAAGGTGGTGCGCATTTCATGTGCGCTGCTGATCCGGGTCGATTTCGTCGCCGCGGGTGACCTGCTGAACTGGGTGATCTCCAAACGCGCCGAGCAGCGCCACATCACGTTCACAGATGTGAACCGGCTCGTGGTGCTGATGTTCCACGCCATGGGCATCAGCGAACACGTGGCCACGCAACTGCGGCGGTCGTAAGCCCCCCGGCAACCTTTCCGAGGCGCCGCCCAGAAGGGCGCCGCGAGCAGGCAGTCAGCCTGCTCGCTCGGCGCCTGTCATCAGAGTGCGGTGGCGCTGCCTGCGCCTGCCTGCTTCTTCCGGTCGCACTCCAGCGGAGTCGACACTGCGGAAGCCGCATCCGTTCACCTTGAAGCGCGCACGCCGGGCACCATGTTGTCGTGGCATGCTCGACTTTCAATCTTCAAGAAGACTGATTCCATGGATTCCTATCACGGCACGACGATTCTGAGCGTGCGGCGCAAGCTGCCCGATGGGCGCTGGCAGGTGGCTCTCGGCGGCGATGGCCAGGTCACCCTGGGCAACACAGTCGTCAAGGCCAGCGCGCGCAAGGTTCGCCGGCTGCATCACGACAAGGTGCTGGCGGGCTTCGCGGGCGCTACCGCTGACGCGTTCACCCTGTTCGAACGCTTCGAGTCGAAGCTCGACAAGCACCAGGGCCATCTGGTGCGCGCGGCCATCGAGCTGACCCGCGACTGGCGCACCGACAAGGTCCTGCGCAACCTCGAGGCGATGCTGGCGGTGGCCGACCGGGAGGCCTCGCTGATCATCACCGGCAATGGCGATGTGCTGGAACCCGAACTGGGCCTGGTGGCCATCGGGTCCGGCGGCGCCTATGCACAGGCCGCAGCGCGCGCCCTGCTCGGGCACAGCGAGCTGAGCGCGCCGGACATCGTCAAGCGCTCGCTGGAAATTGCCGGCGAGATCTGCATCTATACCAACCAGAACCACACGATCGAGGTGCTTGAATGAAGCCCGCCCGCTCCTTGCCGGTCGCCGCCACCCGCCATCAGGGGGCCGCATGAGCATGACCCCACGGGAAATCGTCTCCGAGCTGGACCGCCACATCGTCGGCCAACAAGAAGCCAAGCGCGCCGTCGCGATCGCGCTGCGCAACCGTTGGCGGCGCCAACACGTCGAGGCGGGCCTGCGCGCGGAGATCACGCCGAAGAACATCCTGATGATCGGGCCCACCGGCGTCGGCAAGACCGAGATCGCCCGTCGCCTGGCGAAGCTGGCCGATGCCCCGTTCATCAAGGTCGAAGCGACCAAGTTCACCGAAGTGGGCTATGTCGGCAAGGACGTCGACTCGATCGTGCGCGATCTGGTGGAAGCCGCCATCAAGCAAGAGCGGGCCGCCGCGCTGTCCCGCGCCCGCATGCGCGCTGAAGAGGCTGCTGAAGAGCGCGTGCTCGATGTGCTGGTGCCGCCGCCGCGCAGCGTGGGCTTCGGCACCGGCGACACCGCTCAGGATTCCACGGCCCGCCAGGTGATGCGCAAGCGCCTGCGGGAAGGGTCGATGAACGACAAGGAGATCGAGCTGGAGCTGGCCGACACCAAGCCCGGCATGCAGGTCATGACGCCGCCCGGCATGGAGGAAATGGCCGAGCAGCTGCAGGGGCTGTTCGCCCAGATGGGCCAGGGGCGCAAGACAACCCGAAAGATGCGCATCGACGAGGCGCTGAAGGCCCTCACCGACGAAGAAGCCGGCAAGCTCGTCAACGAAGACGAGGTGAAGAGCCGGGCGATGGCGAATGTGGAGCAGAACGGCATCGTCTTCCTGGACGAGATCGACAAGGTGGCGGCCCGTGGCAACACGCAAGGCGCCGACGTGTCGCGCCAGGGCGTGCAACGCGATCTGCTGCCACTGGTCGAAGGCACGACCGTCAACACCAAGTACGGCCTGGTCCGCACCGATCACATCTTGTTCATCGCCTCGGGCGCCTTCCACCTGTCCAAGCCCAGCGACCTGATCCCCGAGCTGCAGGGCCGTTTCCCGATCCGCGTGGAGCTGCAAGCCCTGTCGGTGGCCGACTTCGAAGCCATCCTCTCGGGCACGCAAGCCAACCTGATCCAGCAGTACCAGGCCCTGCTCGCCACCGAAGGGGTGACGCTGCAGATCGCCCCCGACGCGGTGCACCGGCTGGCCGAAATCGCCTACGAGGTGAACGAACGCACAGAGAACATCGGCGCACGCCGGCTGTCCACGGTGCTGGAGCGGCTGCTCGACGAACTCAGCTTCGATGCGCCCCAACGCAGCGGCGAAACGGTGACGATCGACGCGGCCATGGTGTCGGCCAAGCTGGGTGAACTGGCTCGCAACGAAGACCTGTCACGCTACATTTTGTGAAACCATACCGTCCGCCCCGTGAATATGCCGCAACGGCACACGGGGCGGGGCCGGCCTTGGCGCGATGATCTCGGCCTTTGCATAGGCCGGTATCGGCCGTGGAGGCTTGCATGGTTCGACGTCGCGATTGCCTGGCACTTGCTGCCGCGGCATGGGGGCCCTGGTCACTGACCACGGCGGCGCACGCGGCCAACGCCGCGAACAACGCTCGGTCTCCCGTCTTGCCTCAGTTGCGCATTTACGTGCCCGGAGGCACGGGTGGCGGCTGGGACCAGACCGGTCACGCGCTGGGCGACGCCGCGGTGGCAGCGGGCCTGGTGCAGAAGGTCGTCTACGAAAACAAGGGCGGCAAAGGCGGCACGATCGGTTTGGCCGACTTCGTCGAGCGCTACAGCAAGGACCCCACCGCCGTGCTGGTGGGCGGCATGGTGATGGTCGGAGCGATCGCGGCGTCGCAGCCCAAGGTGACCCTGGCACAGGTCACTCCGCTGGCGCGCCTGACCAACGACTATCTGGCGATCGTCGTGCCCGCCGGCTCGAAGCTGAACACCTTGAAGGCGCTGACCGCCGAGTTGCAGCGCGGCGTCAGCGGCGTGCCCTTCACCGGCGGCTCGCTCGGCGGAGTCGACCACATGCTGGCTGGCATGATGATCCGTCAGCTGCGGCTGGACACCGACCAGCTCCGCTATGAGCCGGCCACGGCCGCCAAGGAATCTCTGGCCTTGATCGAAGCAGGCAAGGCGCAGGTTCTGATCTCGGGCTACAGCGAGTTGAAGGCCGATATCGAAGCCAAGCGGCTGATCGCGCTGGGCGTGTCGTCGCGCCGGGCGCTGCACGGCATTCCGTCGCTCAGCGAGCAAGGGGTCCCGATCGAGCTGGCCAACTGGCGCGGCGTGTTCGCCCCAGCCGGGATCTCGGATGTACAGAAAGCCACCCTGCGTGATCTGGTGATCGCGGCCGCCGAATCCTCCGCCTGGCAGCAGACGCTGAACGCCAAGGAGTGGCTCGGCGCCTTGCTGACGGGCGACCAGTTCAAGCAGGCGCTCGAAGTGGATCAGAGCATCGCGGGCGTGGTCGCCCACATGCTGAAACTGAAGGGCTGATCGGCCCCTCGATGCCGCGCCAGCGCTCGGCGGCGATGCCAGCGTCCTGATATTCGTCAAGCGCGCCGACCCGCGCGCGCTCTACGCTGGCTTGATGAAATGGCAGGGCCTGGCACTCGACACCCGGGCGTTCACCCAAACGTCATGGCACTGGCTGCACGTGCCGCGCAGCGACACGCGCGCGGGACGGCGCGAACGACTGTGGCGATGGCCGGTATTGCTGGCCTTGCTGGTCACCATCCCGGCCTTCTACGCCGAGTTGCTGCTGGCCTCGCCACCACGGTGGGCGGCGTGGGCGTATGTGCTTGCATCGGCCACCGTCGCTCTGGCGCTGTACCAGGTGAGCCGGCTCACCGGGCACCCGGTGTCGCATCTGCAAAAGAACCCGCTCGACCTGCTGCTCATCGGCGGGATGGCAGCCGCCGCGGCCCTTCCCCCGAGCAGCGACTCGTCGTGGGCGCTGGGCTTCCGGCTCGTGCTGGCCTTCATGACGCTGTGGCGCATGATCTGGTCGCTTCGGCACCTGATCACCCGCGGCGGCCTGGGTCACCTGATGATCATCTCGGTGTTGGTGCTCGGCGCCTGCGGCGTCGGTTTCTGGTGGATCGAACCCACCACGCCGGACCTGGGCTCGGGCCTGTGGCTCGCCTTCACCACCGCCGCCACCGTGGGCTACGGTGACCTGGTGCCCACCACGCCGGCGGCGCGCATCTTCGCGGTGTTCGTGGTGCTGCTGGGCTACGGGGTGTTGACGCTGGTCACCGCCGCCATCGCCTCGCGTTGGGTGGAGTCCGGCGAACGCCGTATCGAGCAAGAGTTTCTGCACGACATGCGGCGCGAGATCGCCGCCCTGCGCCAGGAGCTGGCCGCCATACGGGCTCACCTGCCCGCAGGCACCGCATCGGCGGTCGTCAGCAGCCCGCCCGCGTCAGAGCGCGAGTCGGTGCGACTGGATCTGCAGCAAACCGTCGAAGATGAGTGAATCGACCAGCTCGTGAGGCAGGTCGATGTAGGGCGACACCTTCCAGCCGGCCCCGCCGGTGACCAGCACCACCGGCGTTTCGCCGCAGTGCTCGGCCAGGTGGCGGTGCATGCGCTCGATGGCGCCGGTGATCGCGTAGGTGCCGCCGCTGGTCAGGGCGTCCGAGGTGTTGGCCGGGAAGCGGCGCACCTCGCCGGTGGGCACGCGCAGGCCAGCCGTGCCACTTTCCAGCGCACGCAGCATGATGCCGTGGCCCGGCAGGATCAAGCCCCCCAGGAACTTGCCGTTCGCATCGATGGCATCGACCGTGACCGCGGTGCCGATCATCACCACCAGCACCGGCTTGGCCGGCCCTCGGGCCATCACGTGCCCGCGCGCGCCGATCTGCGCCACCCATCGGTCCGCGCCGAGGCGTGCCGGATGGTCATAGCCGTTGGAGACCCCCGCCTCATGGGGTGACGGCACCACCCAGCGCGGCGTCAGGTCCCAGAGTTCCAGTTGTTCTTCCACCCGTCGGCGCACGGCCTCGCCCGCCACCACGCAGCCCAGCATGCTGCGCGGGGGCGCCAGGTGCTTCCACTCCTTCTCCGCCAGCTCATCGATGGTTTCGAGGAAGGCCGCGCCGTGCGCCAGCACGGCCGCGCCGGGCTGCGGCGAGGCGTAGAGCGCCCACTTCAGCCGCGTGTTGCCGATGTCGATGGCCAGGAAAGTCATGGAGCGCGAGCGTAGCAGCCGGCGGCGTGGCCGGGCTGACGCCTGGGAAAACCCCGATCACAGCCGGATGGACGGTGTCAGACTGCCGACACCGGAACCCTGGCATCATGCAAAATTGACGTTTACGTAAACGTCAACCAGACGTCCGCCCCGACCACCCATCCGGCCCACCGCCGTCAACCAGTCTGACCATGACCGACCTGTCCGCCGAGTACAAAGCCCTGGCCGCCTACCGCCCGACGAACAAGGTGCGCTTCGTCACCGCCGCGAGCTTGTTCGACGGCCACGATGCCGCCATCAACATCATGCGGCGCATCCTGCAAGGTATGGGTGCCGAGGTGATCCACCTGGGCCACAACCGCTCGGTCGACGAGGTGGTCACCGCCGCCCTCCAGGAAGACGCCCAGGGGATCGCGGTGTCCAGCTACCAGGGCGGGCACAACGAATACTTCAGCTACATGGTCGAGCTGCTGCGGGCCCGGGGCGGCGCGCACATCCAGGTCTTCGGCGGCGGCGGCGGCGTGATCGTGCCCGCCGAGATCCGCGCCCTGGCCGAGCAAGGTGTGCGCATCTACAGCCCGGAAGACGGCCAGCGCATGGGCCTGCAAGGGATGATCGGCGAGATGATGATGCGCGCCGACGCCGACCTGTCGGTGCACGCACCCAAGGCGGTGGACGCCATCCAGGGCCACGCCGAATCGGCCTGGCGTTCGCTGGCGCAGCTGATCACCGCGCTCGAAAACGGCAAGGCCGAAGCGGATCTCGTGGCTTCAGTGCACGAAGCGGCCAAGGCCCACCCCGCCCCGGTGCTGGGCATCACCGGCACCGGCGGCGCCGGCAAGTCGAGCCTGACGGACGAACTGATCCGCCGCTTCCGGCTCGATCAGGACGATGCGCTGCGCATTGCGGTCATCTCCATCGATCCGTCGCGGCGCAAGAGTGGCGGCGCGCTGCTGGGCGACCGCATCCGCATGAACGCCATCAGCCCGTGGCAGCAGGGCCACCGCGTCTACATGCGCTCGCTGGCCACGCGCGACACCGGCAGCGAAGTCAGTGCCGCCCTGCCCGACGTGATCGCGGCGTGCCGCGCAGCGGGCTTTGACCTGGTGATCGTCGAAACCTCGGGGATCGGCCAGGGCGACGCGGCCATCGTGCCCATGGTCGACGTGCCGATGTACGTGATGACGCCGGAATTCGGCGCCGCCAGCCAGCTCGAGAAGATCGACATGCTGGATTTCGCCGAGTTCGTGGCGATCAACAAGTTCGACCGCAAGGGCGCCCTCGACGCCCTGCGCGATGTGGCCAAGCAGGTGCAACGCAATCGCGAGGCCTTCACCGTCTCACCCGAGCAGATGCCGGTCTTCGGCACCATGGCCAGCCGCTTCAATGACGACGGCGTCACCGCGCTCTACCAGGCGCTGCGCGCCCGCCTGGCCGATGCTGGCCTGAAGCTGGGCGACGGCCGGCTGCCGTTGGTGGCCACCCGGCACAGCACCCACCAGACGCCGATCGTGCCCCCCGCGCGTGCGCGCTACCTGGCCGAGATCAGCGACACCGTGCGCGGCTACAAGGCCCGCTCACGCACGCAGGCCCGCCTGGCGCGTGAGGTGCAGCAGTTGCGCTCGACCGCCCGCATGCTGGGTGAGGCCCGGCCCGAGCAGGCCGACGCGCAAAGCACCGTGCTCGCGCTGGCCGACCAACGCGAGATGCAGCTCGCAGGCGATGCGCGCCATCTGCTGGCCCAATGGCCCGACATGCAGAAGGCCTACGCCGGCGACGAATACGTGGTGAAGATCCGCGACAAGGAGATCCGGACCCGCCTGGTCCACACCACGCTGTCGGGCTCGAAGATCCGCAAGGTGGCGCTGCCGCAGTACGAAGACCACGGCGAGATCCTCAAGTGGCTGATGCTGGACAACGTGCCCGGCAGCTTCCCCTACACCTCGGGCGTGTTTGCGTTCAAGCGTGAGGGCGAAGACCCGACCCGCATGTTCGCTGGCGAGGGCGACGCGTTCCGCACCAACCGGCGTTTCAAGCTGGTGAGCGAAGGCATGCCGGCCAAGCGCCTGTCGACCGCATTCGATTCGGTCACGCTGTATGGCGCCGATCCGGCTCCGCGGCCCGACATCTACGGCAAGGTGGGCAACTCGGGCGTCTCGATCGCCACGCTCGATGACATGAAGGTGTTGTATTCGGGCTTCGACCTGTGCAACCCCAGCACCTCGGTGTCGATGACGATCAACGGCCCGGCGCCGACCATCCTCGCGATGTTCATGAACACCGCGATCGACCAGCAGCTCGACAAGTTCCGCGCCGACAACCAGCGTGAACCGACCGATACCGAAGCCGCGAAGATCCGCGAATGGGTGCTGGCCAACGTGCGCGGCACAGTGCAGGCCGACATCCTGAAAGAAGACCAGGGCCAGAACACCTGCATCTTCTCGACCGAGTTCTCGCTGAAGGTGATGGGCGACATCGCCGAGTACTTCGTGCACCACGACGTGCGCAACTTCTACTCGGTGTCGATCTCGGGCTATCACATCGCCGAAGCGGGCGCGAACCCGATCAGCCAGCTGGCCTTCACGCTGAGCAACGGCTTCACCTTCGTGGAAGCCTACCTGGCGCGCGGCATGCACATCGACGACTTCGCGCCGAACCTCAGCTTCTTCTTCAGCAACGGCATGGACCCGGAGTACACCGTGCTCGGCCGCGTGGCGCGCCGCATCTGGGCGGTGGCGATGCGTGACAAATACGGCGCCAACGAGCGCAGCCAGAAGCTGAAGTACCACATCCAGACATCCGGCCGCAGCCTGCATGCGCAGGAGATCGCGTTCAACGACATCCGCACCACGCTGCAAGCGTTGATCGCGATCTACGACAACTGCAACTCGCTGCACACCAACGCCTACGACGAGGCGATCACCACGCCGACCGAAGAATCGGTGCGACGCGCGATGGCGATCCAGCTGATCATCAACCGCGAGTGGGGCCTGGCGAAGAACGAGAACCCGAACCAGGGCGCCTTCATCATCGAAGAGCTGACCGAGCTGGTCGAGGAAGCCGTGCTGGCCGAGTTCGAGAAGATCGCCGAGCGCGGCGGCGTCCTCGGGGCGATGGAAACCGGCTACCAGCGCTCGAAGATCCAGGAAGAGTCGATGCACTACGAGATGCTGAAGCACACCGGCGAGTACCCGATCATCGGCGTCAACACCTTCCGCAATCCGCACGGCGATCCGGTTCCTGAGCACATCGAGCTGGCACGCTCCACCGAAGAGGAAAAGCAAAGTCAGCTCCAACGCCTGGCCGACTTCCACGCCGCGAACGTCGCCGACGCGCCCGCCATGCTGCAGCGCTTGAAGACCACAGTGATTGAGAACCGCAACGTCTTCGAGGTGCTGATGGATGCCGTGCGTGTGTGCTCACTTGGCCAGATCACCTCGGCGCTGTTCGAGGTGGGCGGGCAGTACCGGCGCAGCATGTGAGGCACCACCAGCCCGGCGGGCGGGCGGACCGATTCCACCTTTTGTGAGGGTTCGCCGGGCTTTCACGGTTCACGACGACGCAGCGAGCCACGACAATCTCGCCCCAAGACAGCGCCAGTGAAGGTGCGCGAGGGGGGATCATGGACGCAGAACGATTTGCCCAGATGGTGGGCCGGCTCGAGCGCGAGAGCACCGAGCATCCACGCAGTTACGCCCTGAAGGTGGCCGCCTTGGCGGTACTGGGCTTCTTCATACTGGCGATCGTGCTGGGGGCGGCGGGGCTGGGCCTGCTGCTGTTGGTCGGCATCGCGCTGGCCACCTTGCTGACGGGCGGCAAGGCCCTGCTGCTGCTGTTCAAGCTCGGCAAGCTGCTGGTCCTGCTCGCCATCCCGCTGTGGTACCTGGTCAAGAACTCGCTGAAGGCGATGTTCGTGCGACTGCCTCCGCCGCAAGGGTTGGAACTGACCCGGGCCCAGGCACCGGCGCTGTTCGCCGCGGTCGATCACATGCGGCAGCGACTCAAGGGCCCCAAGGTTCACCATGTGCTGCTGGTCGACGAGGTCAACGCCGCCGTGGTGCAGCGCCCGCTGTTCGGCCTGATCGGCTTTCCTCGCAATTACCTGCTGCTGGGCCTGCCACTGCTGGACAGCATGTCGCCAGATGAGGCCATGGCCGTGGTGGCGCATGAGTATGGGCACCTGGCCGGCTCTCACAGCCGCTTCGGCGCGTTCATCTACCGGCTGCGCCTGAGCTGGGGCACGATCCAGCACCACGCCGAGCAGTGGCAAGGTTTCGCCGGCAAAGGGCTGAACAAGCTCATCGGCTGGTATGCACCGTACTTCAACGCCTACACCTTCGTGCTGGCCCGGGCCAACGAATACCAGGCGGATCGCGCCTCGGTCGATCTGGTCGGCGCCCAGGCAGCGGCGGATGCCCTCAAGCGGGTGAATGTGGCCGCCCCCCGCTACGACCGATTCCTCAACCAGACGCTCGAACAGATCCGTGATGTGCCGCAGCCACCGCGCAACCTCGCGGAGCGTTGGGCCCACGAGGCCAGCGGCGAGCCGGCGCCAGAGCAGGTGCAACGCTGGCTCGGCCAAGCGCTGGCCCGAGAAACCAACCTGGCCGACACCCACCCCGCCCTCGCGGCACGGCTGGCGGCACTGCCAGGGCAGTCGACTGCGATGGACCAGCCCCCACGCCCGCGCCAAGGGCCATCGGCCGCGCAAGCCTGGCTCGGGGCTCAACTGCCCGCGCTGCACCAGCACTTCCAGGCGGCCTGGGCAGACCGAGTGACGGAACCTTGGCGGCAGCGCCACGAAGAGGTCCAGAACCAGCGCGGCCGGCTGTCGGCACTTCGGGCTCTGCCCGAGCGCAGCGGCAGCGAAGAATTCGAGATGCTGCGGCTGCAGTCGCACCTGGAGCCCGACACCGACTGGCGCGACACCCTCGCCGCCTTCAATGCCAGCCACCCGGACCACCCCGGCGGGCTGTACCTGGAGGGCGTCCTGAGGCTCGAGAAGGACGATGAGTCCGGCCTGCCCCTGCTGGAACGGGCGATGGCGCTCGACGCCGACGCCATCAAGCCGGCCTGCGAGCGGGCTTTCAGCTTCTGGCAGCAGCGAGGCGACAAGACCCGCGCCGAGGCCTACGGCGACCGCTGGCGCCAGCGCGATGCCTTTGAACACCAGCGCCAGGCCGAAATCGCACGGCTGAACACGCAGCATCCCGTGCGACCGCACGGCCTGGATCCGCAAGTGCTGGCCCAGGTCCGGCAGGTGCTGGACGGTGTCAATCGCGACGGCATCGCCGCCGCCTACCTGGTGCGGCGCGAACTCCCCTCGGATCCTTCCGTCGACACCTACGTGCTGGGCGTGGAGCTGACCTGGTGGGCCAAACGCCGCAGCCGCCAAGCAAACATCGTGAACCGGCTCGCCCACCAGGAGTGGCCGCTGCACCTGATGATCTGCACGCTCGACGGTGACCTCAGCAGCTACGGCAAGACCCTCAAGCGGATCGACGGCGCCCAGTTGCTCTGACCCAGACGTGGCGACTTGGCCGCCCCCTACGCCGAAAAAGCCCGGTCTGGCCCCCATTTGCGGGGCATCCCGAACAGCGCTCGGCCCCAGCCCCCGCACAGAATCCGTCAACGCCATGGCTGAGGCCCGCCGGCACCGGCGGGCCGGGCCCTGAAGGCGCGGAAGATGCCCCAGACGCACACCACGAGAACCCAGGTCGAGCGTGAAAACCGGATGCTGCTGGCGCTGCAGGTGGCCGGTTGCACCGCCATCGCCATCATCTGGTCGATGGAGTGGTGGAACGGCGACCTCTCCCCTTGGGACCGCTGGGCCTATCCCGCGCTGATGGTGATCCAGGGTGGCTGCGCGGCGCTGCTGACCTGGTGGCCGCACCGTGCCGAGTGGGCGCGGGTGATGGCGGTGCTGGCACTGAAGGGCTATCTCGTGATTGCCCTGAACCAGGCCTTGTTCGCCTCGCCATTCCAGCCCTACCAGTTGGTCACCACCTTGTTCTGGCTGCCGCTCGGCTATGGCACGGCATTCGTGTTCCTGAACCTGCGGGCTGCCCTGCTGTCTTCAGCGGCGCTGTACCTGGCGACCTACGGCACCGTGCTTTGGAACCTCACCTGGGGCGAACCACCCCCCTGGCCCGACTACGTGCGGCCGATGATGAGCAACCTGGCCATCGCGCAGATCGTCTATGTGATCGTGCTGCTGGCGATCTCCCAGCTCAAGGCCAGCTACACCCGCAGCCAGGCGACCGTCGAAGTGATGCGGCAGATGGCCGCTACCGACCCGCTGACCGGGCTGCTGAACCGCCGCGCGATGGCCGATCACCTCGCCGCCAACCACGCCCTGGTGCTGCGCGGCACGCAGCCCATGTCGGTGATCCTCCTCGATGCCGACCATTTCAAGCACATCAACGATCGCCGCGGCCACGCCACCGGAGATCGGGTGCTGATGAAGCTGTCGTCACTGCTGCGGTCGCAGCTTCGCACCTCCGACCGGCTCGCCCGCTGGGGCGGCGAAGAGTTCCTGGTGATGGTGCCCGCCACCGGCCTGGAGGCGAGCTGCGAGTTGGCCGAACGGATCCGGCGCGCGGTGGCCACGGCCGACTGGGAGCCGGGCCTGGGGGTGACGATCAGCCTGGGCGTGGCCGAATGCCGCAGCCATGACACCGTCGACAGCCTGATGGCCCGGGTCGACCGTGCGCTGTATGCCGCCAAGTCGGCGGGGCGCGATCGGGTTTGCGCCGAGGAGAGCGACGAGCCAGCCGAGGCCCTCAGCCCCAGCGCGTCGTCGGGGTGATCTCGATGAAGTCGTCGTCCTCGCCCGTGCCGCTGGGCGGTGTCTTTCGGCCGCGCTGGGTGAGCACTTGCTCCATCATCTCGTCCCAGGCGTCCTTCGGAGACCGGTGCAGCTCTTCCTCGCGCTGACGCATCAGCTTGGCAAACTCTTCCGACGACTTGTCGGGGTAACGGTCGGTGGCGCGGCTCGGCACATTGCCGAAATGCACCGCCACCCGGCGAACCACCGAGTGATAGATCTGCGACACCCGTGACGGGGTGACTTTGAGCGACTTGGCCACCTCGAGCGGGGTCAGCCCAATCCCCAGGTAAGCGTCGATCACCATCCGCTCTCGTTCGGGCAGCTCGGCGAAGAAACTCTCGAGCCGGCGCATCACGATGCCGGTGTCGACGCGCGCTTCCACCTCTTCTTGCGGGGTGGCCGGGTGGAAACGGTGGCCATGGTCGCCGCCGTCCTCGTTCTCGTCGGCATCCAGGTTGACCTGGTGGCGCCCCATCTGATCGGCCTGCATCAAAGAGCCAATCTCATCGGCGGGGATGCCGGTCGCCGCCGACAGCTGCGAATAATTGGGCTCAGCCCCGTGCTGCTGGCGATGGCGCTCGCGCGCGATCTGGATGACCTTGATCTTGCGGCGTTCGCCGCGGCTGAGGTAGTCCATCTGGCGCAGCTCGTCGAGCATCGCGCCCTTCACCCGCATGCGCGCATAGCGGACGAAGGCCTCCTGGGCCTCGGGGCTGTCTCGATCGCCTTCCCACTCGAAGCTGACGGCCGCCTGGGCCACCGCGATCAGGCCCACCTGGATCAGGTCGGCGCGCTCGACGTTGGCGGGCAGATGGCGCACCAACGCCTGCGCCTGCTTGCGAACCCAGGATTGGTTCTTGGCGATCAGGACCGACGGGACACCCTGCATCGAGATCATGGTGACTGCATCATAGGCCTGCAATCGGCCCTCCCAGCCCCATAAAAGTGGGGGGAAATGCGGCCAATGCCCGGCCTCGGGTCTCGGCAAGCAGCGAGCGAGGCCGCGACGGGCCCCGCGCAGGGGGCAGGCGTGCCGGATGGGGCCGCCAGCCCACCCGGCCGTCAACCCCCGTCAGCCCGGCTTCACATCACTTGCCTCGGGTGGCCTTGGCTTCCTCGGCGGTCACCCGACCATCGCGGTCGGCGTCGGCCGCCTCGAAGCGACGGGCCAACTTCGGATTCGCCGCCACCTCGTCGCGGGTGATCACGCCGTCGCCGTTGCTGTCCATCTTCTCGAACGCCCCGCCGGCTTTGCTGTTCATGCGATGGCCCTTCGCATGGGTCTTGATTTCGGCGGGCGTGACCTTGCCATCGTGGTCCGCATCGATCTCCTCGAAGCGGGCGGCCAACTGCGGCGCTGCGGCAGCCTCTTCGCGGCTCACGACGCCATCGTGGTTGGTGTCCAGCTCGGCAAACTTGTCGCGCGGCATCCGTTGCGGCTTCTCGCCGGCCGCCGGTGCCGCAGCAGGCGCAGGCGCTGCCGCCGGTGCCGGCGTGGTGGTGGGGGCGGCGGGCGCGGGCTCGGCGGGCGCCTGGGCACGAGCGGCCAGCGGCGAGATCAGGGTCAAAGCGGTGGCCAGGCAGGCCCAGGTGTGTCGGTTCAAGGTGTGCTCCTGAGAAAGGCGATGCGGCGGCAACGCGCCGCCCTCAGTCTTGACAACGCAAGGATGCGACAGGCGGCGACAAGCCCCGCCGGGCTTTACGCGAATTTACCCTTGAGCACCAGTCCATTTCGGCCCCAACCGCCGCTCTCTGGAAACGCCCGCCGGTGACGGCAGAATGGAGCATGACCGAAGCCCCATTCACTCCCCGCCAGACCTTCGACGACCCCGACGCAGCCTTGGCCCAGGTGGCCTCGCTGTACCAGAGCCAGGTGCAACACCTGCGCCACCACCTGCAGGCCTATGTGGCCGGGCACGAGCCCAATGGCCGCGTCCGCGCCTGGTACCCCAGCGTACGGGTGCAAACCGATACGGTGGCCCGAGCCGACACCCGATTGAGCTTCGGCTTCGTCGCCGGTCCCGGCACCTACGAAACCACCCTGACCCGCCCGGAGCTCTTCGCCGACTACTACCGCGAGCAGTTCCGGCTGCTGCTGCGCAACCACGGCGTCTCGCTGGACATTGGGCTGGGCACCCAGCCCATCCCGGTGCACTTCTCGCTCGCCGAGGCCGATCACCTCGAAGGGACGATCACGCCCGAGCGCCGCATGCGCCTGCGCGATCTGTTCGACCTGCCCGACCTGGCGGCCATGGACGATGGCATCGCCAACGGCCTCTACGAGCCCGCCCCCCGCGAGCCACACCCGCTGGCGCTGTTCACCGCACCGCGGGTGGACTACTCGCTTCACCGCATGCGGCACTACACCGGCACCGGGCCCGAGCATTTCCAGAACTTCGTGCTGTTCACGAACTACCAGTTCTACATCGACGAGTTCATCCGCCTGGGCCACCTGTGGATGGGCGACCCGAACAGCGAGTACCTGGCTTTCGTCGAGCCGGGCAACGTGGTCACGCCACGGGTCGGCCTGCCCCAAGCCGCCACGGGGCACGCGCCGCCGCGGCTGCCGCAGATGCCGGCCTACCACCTCGTGCGTGAAGGGCACGGTGGCATCACCATGGTGAACATCGGCGTCGGCCCCGCGAACGCCAAGAACATCACCGACCACATCGCCGTGTTGCGGCCGCACGCGTGGATCATGCTGGGCCACTGCGCCGGCCTGCGCAACACCCAGCAGTTGGGCGACTACGTGCTCGCCCACGGCTACGTTCGCGAAGACCACGTGCTCGACGAGGAGCTGCCGCTGTGGGTGCCCATCCCGCCGCTGGCCGAGGTTCAGTTGGCGCTGGAGCACGCGGTGGCGGAGGTCACCCAGCTGTCAGGCTACGAGCTGAAGAAGATCATGCGCACCGGCACCGTGGCCACCACCGACAACCGCAACTGGGAGCTGTTGCCGCACCCGGGCCCCGAGCGCCGCTTCAGCCAGAGCCGGGCGATTGCTCTGGACATGGAGTCGGCGACGATCGCCGCCAATGGCTTCCGCTTCCGGGTCCCCTACGGCACCTTGCTGTGCGTCAGTGACAAGCCGCTGCACGGCGAGATCAAACTGCCGGGCATGGCGAACCACTTCTACCGCGAGCGGGTCGACCAGCACCTGCGCATCGGCGTGCGCGCACTTGAGCTTCTACGCGAATCGAGCGTGGGCCAGTTGCACAGCCGCAAGCTGCGCGGGTTCGCCGAGGTGGCATTCCAGTAGCCGCCTCTCCCGTTCAGCCACCCCGACGCCCGGCCCGCCCGGGCGTTTTGCTTTCTCGCAAGGGTTGGTGTTCGGTCGCTTGCGCCCGGCACCGGGCAGGCGTAGGCTGGGTTCACTGGACGGCCCGCCTGATTGCGGCGTTTCGTGCCGCATTGGGTGACTGACGGCCCCAGGCGGCTGCATGCCAGCAGCCTCCGCCTTCGCGAGGGGGGTGAGTCGCCTCGGGAGCGGCCCGTTGTCGACTCACGAGGAGAGCCACCATGTCAAGCCCAGAACTTCCGGCGGCCGGGGCCTCGGCCGCCGGTAGCCTTGCCGGCTCAGGCGCCACCGTCCATCCCGCCATCGCCGGCATCCGGACGCTGGCGCTGGTCGGCCCCGCCGCCTCTGGCAAAACCTCGCTGGCCGAGGCACTGCTGGCCAAGGCCGGAATGATCGGCGCCCCCGGCAGCCTGGAACGCGGCACCACCGTCAGTGACCACGACCCGTTGGAGCGACGGCTGCAGCACTCGTTGAACTCCTCGGTGATGCACCTGTCTCACGCCGACACCCGCATCCACCTGATCGACACCCCGGGGGCACCCGACTTCATCGGCCAATCGCTGCCGGCACTGGAAGCGGTGGAGACGGCCGCCATCGTCATCAATGCGGCCGCAGGCATCGAGCCCATGGCGGTGCGCATGATGCAGCACGCGGCCGCGCGGCACCTGGACCGCATGATCATCGTCAACAAGATCGACGCCCCAGGGGTGGATTTGCAGGGCGTTCTCGAGCAGATCCAAGCCACCTTCGGCAAAGAGTGCCTGCCGCTGAACCTGCCCTCGGCCGGCGCCGCGCAGGTGGTGGATTGCTTCTACAACCGCGACGGCTCGGCCGACTTCTCATCGGTCGAGGCCGCGCACCGTGCGCTGGTGGAACAGGTCGTCGAGGTCGACGCCGAATTCGTCGAGCGCTACCTCAACGACGGCGATGTCGAGGTGAGCGAGTTGCACGCCCCGCTCGAAGAGGCGCTGCGACAAGGGCACCTGATCCCGGTATGTTTCGTCTCCGCGCGCTCAGGCGCCGGCGTGCGCGAGCTGCTCGACGTCATCGCGCGCCTGCTGCCGAATCCCGCCGAAGGCAATCCGCCGGACTTCCTCCGCGGCGAGGGCGCCGAGGCGGTGCCCATGCAGGCGGTGCCCGATCCGTCGATGCACGTGCTGGCCCAGGTCTTCAAGGTCACTGTCGACCCCTACGTCGGCAAGATGGGCGTGTTTCGCATCCACCAAGGCACGGTGACCCCCAACAGCCTGCTGTACGTGGGCGATGGCCGCAAACCCTTCAAGGTGGGCCACCTGTTCATGCTGCAGGGCAAGGATCACGTCGAGGTGCAGAAGGCACTGCCTGGCGACATCTGCGCCGTGGCCAAGGTGGATGCGCTGCACTTCGATGCGGTGCTGCACGATGCGGCCGAAGACGACCACATCCACCTGGCTCCGCTGCAGTTCCCGGTGCCCGTGCACGGGCTGGCGATCGAGCCCAAGCGGCACGGCGATGAACAGCGCATGTGGGAGATCCTGCAAAAGCTCGTCGACGAAGACCCGTGCCTGAAGGTCGAGCACGTCGCCGCCACCAACGAGACCATCGTCAACGGCCTGGGCGATCTGCACCTTCGCATCCTGCTCGATCGGCTGCGCGACGTGTACAAGTTCGAGGTCAGCACCCGCCCGCCGCGCGTGGCCTACCGCGAAACCATCACCGGCAAGGCCGAGGGCCACCATCGGCACAAGAAGCAGACGGGCGGAGCCGGGCAATTCGGCGAGGTATTCCTGCGCGTCGAGCCCTTGCCGCGCGGCGCGGGCTTCCAGTTCGTCGACGAGGTCAAGGGCGGCACCATTCCCACCACGTTCATCCCCGCCGTCGAAAAGGGCGTGCGCGAGGCCCTGGCGGCGGGCGTGATCGCCGGCTACTCGGTGGTGGACATCAAGGTGACCGTGCACGATGGCAAGAGCCACAGCGTCGACAGCAAGGAAATCGCCTTTGTCACCGCTGGCCGCAAGGCGGTGATCAATGCCATTCTCGAGGCCCGCCCGATCGTGCTGGAGCCGATCGTCCACGTGGAGATCACCGCACCCGAAGTGTCGACGGGCGACATCACCGGCGACCTGTCGTCACGCAGGGCCCAAGTGGCCGGCACCGACGCGCAGATGGCCGGCTTGATGCTGATTCGCGCGCAGGCGCCGTTGGCAGAGTTGACCGGCTACCAGAACCGGCTCAACGCCCTCACCAGTGGCCAGGGCCGGTACACGCTGCAGCTGTCGCACTACGAGGCGGTGCCACCCCATGTGCAATCGCAGCTGACCAGCCAGCACAAGGTGGCCGTGACCGACGACTGAGGTCGACCCCACCCCGTCAGGGGCGGGGTGCGCTGGCGGCTGCTTCGGCAGCCGCCTTGTCTTTCATCGCCTTGAGTTGCGCCAGCCACGGTGCCCAGTCCATCGGCCCGGCCTCGAAGCGCTTGCGCAGGTTGTCGAGCACCCGCGGCCACACCTTGTCGAAGTAGGTGTAGGCCTGGTCCCACTGCCCGCCATCACCCCAGCCCGTGTGGTACAGCCGAACGCGGGTCTGCTTCTCGCCAACCGGCTCGAAGCGCACGACCACGAATGTGCGCTGCGCACGCGCCTCGGGCAGGCTGGGCGGTGCGTTCCAGTCGAACGAGATCATCTTCTTCGGCTGGATCGCCATGTAGCGCATGTCGTCTGCGCCCTTCTCGCCGGCCGGCGCGGAGGGATCCATGTGGATGTGGAACGCGCCCCCGACGCGGGGCTCGATCTCGGCGCCCGGCGAAAAGAAGCTGGTGATGCCTTCGCGGGTCGTCCAGGCGGCCCAGGCCTCATCCAGCGAGGCCGCCACCACCACTTCACGCTCGATGGCGCGCTCGGCCGCGTTCGCCGCTGGCCAGGCGCACAAGGCAGACAGACACCAAACGGCGGGGTGTGAGGCGAGAGATCGTGGGCTCATGGCAGGCGGCAGCGGGTTGAGGGCGCTGCATGACGACGTCAGGCCTTTCACGGTAGCCGCACTGACGACAAAGTCAACGGCAATGCGGCCAGCAGAAAGGCAACGCGGCTTTATCATTGAGGCCATGGATTTCTCCCGCGACGTGGCGGCGATCCGGCTGGACAACGCGTTGCTGTTGTTTGACGAGTTCGTTCGCAGCACCGTCAAACACGCCGATGCCGCGACCTTGCGCGGACTGGAACGGCGATTCGCCGAACGCCTGCAGATTCAACCCAGCTACTGGAGCCAGATCAAAGGCCGTTCGCGCCAGATCGGCGAGCGGCTCGCGCGCCAGTTCGAGCAGTGCTGCCAGAAGCCCTACGGCTGGATGGACCAGCCGCAAGGCGGTGGCCGGGCGGCGCTGGGCGCAGCTTCGCCCGAGGCGCCTTCTGACTCACCGTTGCCCCAGGACGACGACGAGCGCTTCATCGTCGGCCTGGTGCTCACCTACTACCGCCGCCACCCGCAACGCGCCCGCACTCGGCTGCTGGACCTGCTCGGCGAAGTGCTGATGCCTGGCACCGCGGCCGGGCCTGCAATGCAGCCGCCTCAGGCTGCACCGCCGGCACCGCGCACGCCGCCGGCCCCATTGGCGCCGGGCGTTTTCCGGCCGCCCAAGCCATCGCCCGCCGCCCCGGCGCCCGATGACATGCACGCGCTTTGGCTGAAGAGCCAATCCGGCGTCGCACCTCTGAAAAAGCGCTGAGCCGGTCGCAGCCGCGCCCGGCTGCCGCCCGCCGCCCTTTGATGTCGGTGCCGACATCGGGCGGCGCCCTGCTGTTCGGCTGTTCTCCCAGCCGTCGGCACCGGTTCCACCGTTCGCCTCTTGCTCTTGTGGGCAAGACACCGCGACCTGCGGGCCACCACGATTCTCGTGTCGACGCCCCGCCCGTGTCGCCGCATCCACACAAAGGTGGATATCTGGTGATAAAAAGTGCTTGCGCAAGATAATCAATCGTTTATCATTTGACCCAGCTCAGGGAAACACGGTGGCCGCCTCGCACGAGGCGAGCCTCACCGACACACCCCAGCCCACCGCCCCGGCCTTCCAGGCCGGCCCTGCCACCCACCAGGACGACCATGCTGATGCTGCTGAACCCGCGCGCGATTTCCGCCGCCCAAGCCGCCTTCGTGCCGGCAGGTGTGGCAGGAGTCACCACCTTGTCGACCCACCGACGTCAACGCTTGCGCTGAAGCCCGCCTTCAGCGGTCGCTTCAGACGCACGGCCCGGGTCGGTTCACCACCCGGGCCGTTTGCATTGGCCCACCCTCGCCGCGGCGAGGGGCCGCGCCACCCTTCGCGCACCCACCAGCCCCGTTCAGGCGGTGCACGCGGAGACACAAGACATAAGAAGAGAGAGAAGACCCATGCACAACACGATGCTTGTTTCGCAGGTGGCCCACAGCGCCTGGCACGCCTGGGTGCTGTGCCGAGCCCTGATGGCCGACCTGCGGGCCGCTCGCCACACGCCGAACGCCGAGGCGGTCTCGGCAGAAGTGGGGTTGCCGGCAGGCGGCCTGACAGAGCCCCGCGCCGAGACCCGTGAATGCGCCGATCTGCACGACGGCGCCTGAGCCACCCCAGCCCCCTCGACCCAACCGATCACCCCCAGGAGCCCTTCATGAAAGTGACCATCACCTCCGCCAAGCCCCGCAATCCACTGGTCGCCCCGGCGCGACTGCGCCTGGCCGGCCGTCATGACAGCCAGGACAAGGCGCATCGCCAGCGAGGTCGCAACGAGCTACGCCGAGAGCTGAAGCTCGCCGACCACGACCGACACAGTCCCTGAATACATCCCGTACCCGGCTCTGCCCGATTGGCGGAGCCCCGCTCTGGAGCCCCCGCCATGCATCGCCCGCTCTACGTTCCCCATGTCGCCCATGGTTCCGCGCCCTGGCGCCCCGCCGAGGCCGCACACCCGGCACGCCGCCTTGCGGCGCGTCACTTGCGCCGCGCCGGCGTCTGGCTCGCCTGGATGGCGCGCCAACTTGCATCGCCCGCCGCCCGGGCCGCCGAAGCCAGCCCCTTGCCTGAAGTCGAGTTCAGCGCAGAGGCCGGCGCACCGGAAGGCGCGTTGTTCATCAACGGCGAATACGTTGGCCGCATCGACGTGTCGCGCTTGTGATGTGGCTTTGATGAGCCACAGACGCGCCACCTGATCGGTCAGGCGCCAGAAGGCGGCCCTCACTGCGAGGGCCGCCTTCTTCCTCAACTTCGCTGCGGCGCGGCCGATATGCCGAGAACCGGAGCCCCTCAGGATGTCCCTGCAGGCTCGGATCCTGGCCCATGAATGCCCCTGACGCTTCGCTGTTGACGACCCGCGACTTCCCTCAAGACCAGGAGGGATGGGTGCGCTTCTTCCAGCAAGCCGAGATCCCGGTCCTGGCCACCACCGCAGGCGCGCTGGAAGAGTTGCGCGAAAACGAGGACGCGGTCGATGCGCGCATGTTGGCCGAGATCATCTCGGCGGACCCGCTGATGACACTGAAGCTGCTGGCCTACACCTCGGGCATGAAGCAGAGCGCGCGGCGACAGACCGATGTCGAAACTGCGACCGAGGCGCTGGTGCTGATTGGCATCACCCCGTTCTTCCGCGCATTCGGCCCACAGCCCACCGTCGAGGAGCACCTTCGCGAGCAGCCCGATGCGATGCAGGGGTTACGCAAGGTGATCGACCGCGCCCATCGCGCCGCCCGTTTTGCGCTGAGCTTCGCCGTCCATCGTTTTGACCACGACGCGCCGGTCATTTATGAAGCCGCGCTGCTGCACGATTTCACCGAGATGCTGCTGTGGCTGCATGCGCCGCAATTGGCACTCGAGATCTCGGCGCGCCAGAAGGCGGACCCGACGCTGCGAAGCCTGTCGGTGCAGCGCACGCTGCTGGGGGTGCCGCTCACCGACATCCAGCATGCGCTGATGCTCGCGTGGCGCCTGCCGGAACTGCTGGTGCGCATCACCGACGATCGCCAAGAAGGCGCGACGCAGGTTCGCAATGTCATGCTGGCGATACGGCTGGCCCGGCACACCTCTCAAGCATGGTCCAACCCCGCCGTTCCGGACGACGTGCGCGACATCGCGCAACTGTTGAACCTGGGCCTGGAGCCAACGCTCGCGCTGCTGCACGAGATCGACGGCTGAGCACGGTCGACCGGCCGTACCCGGCGCCTCGATTGATCCCCCAAGGGGGTGATGGCAACGGCACCTTTCGGCGATGACACTGCCGGTCTCCCGTCGCAAGACTCCTTCACACCGCAGGCCGGCAATGACTCCAGACATGTCTCGTCGCTACGCTTTGGCGCTGTTCCTGGCCCTTTCCGTGGCCGTGGGTGTGGGGCTGTTGTCGTTGCCCGCGTTCGACCCCACGCTGCCACTTCGCCCCTGGCTGGGCACCTGGGCCAGCGGCTGTGTGTTGGCCACCGCCGCGTTCATCGGCGGGCACCTCACGCTGCGGCAGCTCGGGCGCGCCCACCCGGCCTGGTCGCTGCGCCTTCCGCGCGCAGTGATGTGGCTGGCGTGGGGCCTGGCGCAATCCACCTGGTTGCTGGGGCTGCTACAAGGTCAGACCGCCGATGGCCGCGCCTTGCTGTGGTTGGCCCTGTCACCACTGTGGCTGGCCGCGTCGGGACTGTGGGGCCGCAGCGGCCCCGGCTCAGAAACCGTCAGCCGGCCCCGCCCGACCCAGGGCCTGCCACAGCGCGGCGATGGCGGCGGGGTGATTGATCATGTCGATGTGCGCCGTCCCCTCGACGTGCAGCTTCCCGGCACCAGCCAGCAGCGCATTCGAGGCCGGGAAGACGATGTTGTCGCCATGGCCGTAGAGGCAGAAGAACCGTTCGCGGCGTGAAGCCGGCTCGCGGGCGGCCAGTGCTTGCAGCCAGGCACTGCCGGGCCTCATCTCGCGGGTGTTCTGCCCCAGTTGCGACAACTTGGCCAGCCAGGTGCCATGGTGAGGCGAGCCCACCGTGATCACGCGTCGAACGCGATCGTCTGCGGCGTAGCGATCCATCCAGGCCCGCGCCGCCAGACCGCCCATGCTGTGCGCCACGAGCACCGGCCGTTCGCCCGTCGCCGCCTCGACCCGCGCCACCGCCGCCTCGATCAACGGCGGGTAGTCGTCGATCGAGCCGAAGACCGGCTCAAGGTTCACCGCTACGAATGGCACACCCGCTTGCCGCAGCCGGGTCAGCCAGGGCGTCCACAGGCCGCGGTTGCACACGAAGCCGTGCACCAGCACCACGCCGGCCCGCCCTCGGGCATCGACCGGGATGAAGTCCGGCTCCGCCTGCGAGGCAAAAGGCTGGCGCCAGCCGAACACCTGCGGTGCGCACCGCACCTCGCCCCACCAGGCGCGCCACCAAAGCGCCCAGGAGGCACGCGGCGCCGGGTCGTGTCGGTTGTGCCAGTGCATGAGCGCAAAGGTCACCAACAGCCAGAAGGCATGCGCGCACACCACCAGCAGCACGGCAACGACCGACCATCCCGGGCAACCCGCCCGCCACGGCAGCACCGCCGCAGCCACGAGCGCCGCCAGCCAGCCGAGAACCAGCATCTGTTGCAATCGAGCGAGCATGGTCAGTGGTGCCTGCGAAAAGACATCCCGCAAGTGTCACACCCTGCCACCGGGGCGATGCCGGCGAGGATTAGAGCCGCACCTCCAGGCGGCCGTTGACCCGCCTCAGCCGCGGCCCGGCGCGCCTGGGATAGGCTTGCGCTCTATGGTCAACCCCGCCAGCCAGGCCTTGGCCGCCAGCATCCTGACCCATCTGCAACAGGTGGAAGCCGAACGCGCCGCCCGCAACGCCGATGCCGATCTGTCGGCGCGGGTGACGGCGGTGAAGGCCTACCAGCGTGAGCGCTTTTCGCGCACACATGCCGACCTTCTCGCCCACCCGAGGTATGCCGCGGCGGCCCGATTCTTTCTGGACGACCTGTATGGCCCTCACGACTTCGCGGAACGCGACGCCCAGTTCGCCCGCATCGTGCCTGCTCTGGTGCGGCTGTTTCCGCACGAAGTGGTCGCCACGGTGGATTCGCTCGCCGAACTGCATGCCTTGTCCGAATCGTTGGACAGCGCGATGGCGAAGCAGCTGGACTCGCCAGGCGTTGATGCGCTGGCGTATCGGCGCGCCTGGCAGGCGGTCGGGCGCCCATCAGACCGCCAGCGGCAAGTCGACCTGGTGATGGCGCTGGGCGGGCAACTCGACCGCTACACCCGCAATCGCCTGCTGCGACACAGCCTCAAATTGATGCGAGGCCCGGCTCGAGCGGCCGGACTGGCGTCGCTTCAGACGTTTTTGGAGCGTGGCTTCGACACCTTCAGCGCCATGCAGGGGTCGACCGAGTTCATGGCGTTGATCGAGCGGCGAGAACTGGAGCTGATTCGAGCACTGTTTGACACGGCGGTTGTCACCCCGGCGACAAGCGAGCCGCCGGCGTTGGGACAACTACCGTAGCCGCGCAGCCTGGCCGCCAGCAGCATGAAGCGCCCCGATCGGAACTGACCACTGGACCCACTGTGACCGACTCTGCCCAGGCCACCTCACCCGCCCCTACCGCCGTCCGCCGTCCTTGGCTGGCCCAGTACCCCGCGGGGGTTCCGGCGAAAGTCGACGTCTCACGCTACAACTCGGTGGTCGAGTTGCTCGAGGACGCCTGGCGCCGGTACGCCAGCCGGGATGCGGCTTGCTGCATGGGCAGTCGGCTGCGTTTCCGCGAGGTGGATGAACTGTCGTACACCCTGGCCGCCTGGCTGCAACATCAGGGGCTGCAGCACGGCGACCGCGTCGCGGTGATGATGCCCAACCTGCCGCAGTACATGGTGGCCATCGGCGCCATCCTGCGCGCAGGCGGTGTGGTCGTGAATGTGAACCCGCTCTACACCGCCCGCGAGCTGGCCCACCAGCTCAAGGACAGCGGGGCTCGAGCCATCATCGTGCTGGAGAACTTCGCCCACACACTGGAGGAGGCCATCACCGACACGCAGGTGAGCCATGTGGTGCTGGCATCCATGGGTGATCTGCTGGGGTTCTGGAAGGGGCAGTTCATCAATTTCGCCGTGAGGCACTTGAAGAAGATGGTGCCCGAGTACAGCCTGCCGCTCGGCGAAGGTCGTACCGTCACCCGCTTCAACATGGCCATCGCCGAGGGCTCGCGGCTCAAGCTCAAGCCGGTGACGATCCGGCCCGACGATGTCGCCTTCCTGCAGTACACCGGCGGCACGACCGGCGTCTCCAAGGGGGCCACGCTGCTGCACCGCAATGTGGTCGCGAACATCCTGCAGTCGGAAGCCTGGTTCGGACCGATGCTGGAGAAGCTGGGGGACAAGCCGCTCACGGGCGTGTGCGCCCTGCCGCTGTACCACATCTTCGCGCTGACCATCTGCTACCTGATGGGCGCCCGTCTGGGCATCATGAATGTTCTGGTGCCGAATCCGCGCGACATCCCGGGCCTGATCCACACGCTGAGCGAGCATCGCATCAACATGTTCCCGGCGGTGAACACGCTGCTGAATGCGCTGGCGAACCACCCGGATTTCGCTCGGCTGGATTTCTCTGAACTGGTGGTCACCAACAGCGGCGGCATGGCCGTGCAGCAGGCCACCGCCGAGAAGTGGCTCAAGATCACCGGCTGTCCGGTGGTCGAGGGCTATGGGCTGTCCGAAACGTCACCGGTGGCCACGAGCAATCGCCTGGATGTGGCCGAGTTCAGCGGCACCATCGGCATGCCGATCCCGTCGACCGATCTCGCGATCCGTGACGACGACGGCCACGATCTGCCCTATGGCACGCCCGGCGAGATCTGCATCCGAGGCCCTCAGGTGATGGCCGGCTACTGGAACCGGCCAGAGGAGACGGCGAAGGCGATCGGCCCGGACGGCTACTTCAAGACCGGTGACGTGGGCATCATGGACGAGCGCGGCTATGTGCGCATCGTGGACCGCAAGAAGGACATGATCCTGGTGTCCGGCTTCAACGTGTACCCCACCGAGATCGAACAGGTGGTGAGCCTGCACCCGGGCGTGCTGGAATGTGCCGCGATCGGCATCCCCGATGCGCGCTCGGGCGAAGCCGTGAAGCTGTATGTGGTGAAGAAGGATGCGACGCTCACGGAAGACGATGTGGCGTCGTGGTGTCAAAAGAACTTCACCGCCTACAAACGGCCCAAGATCATCGAGTTTCGCGACGAGCTGCCCAAGTCGCCGGTGGGCAAGGTGTTGCGGCGAGAGCTGCGCAGCGCGCACGGATGAGCCACGCGCACGCAGCCATCCTGCGCCAGCTGGGCGCCCAGGTTCTCCAGCGCGACTGGCTCTCGGCCAACAACATCGTCTTCGCGGCGGCGGGATCGACCCCCGCCACCATCGTCGACACCGGCTACGCCCGGCACGCCGACATGACGCTCGCGCTCGTCGATCAGGCGCTGGCTGGCGCGCCGCTGGAACGCATCGTCAACACGCACCTGCACTCCGATCATTGCGGCGGCAATGGGGCTCTGCAGGCCCACTACCAGGTGCGCACCTATGTGCCAGCGCCATCTCTGGCTGCGGTGCGGGCTTGGGACGAAGCGCGACTGAGCTACCGCCCCACCGGCCAGTGGTGCCCCCGTTTCCTGGCGGACGCTGCCATCGGGCATGGCAGCGTGTGGCCGCTGGGTCATGCCACGTGGCAGGTGGCGGCAGCCCCCGGGCACGACCCCGACGCGGTACTGCTGTTCGAGCCCGAAACGCGCACGCTCATCTCCGGGGACGCGCTGTGGGAAGACCGCCTGGCGATCATCTTCCCAGAGCTGGCCGGCGAAGACGGCTTCGGCCCGGCTCGCCGCACCCTCGACCTGATCGAGACCCTCGCGCCCCGCTGCGTGATTCCTGGTCATGGCGATGTGTTCGGCGACGTTGAGGCTGCGTTGGCGGCAAGCCGGGCACGGCTGGATGGATTCGAGAGGGCCCCATCGCGCCATGCCCGCCACGCGGCGCGGGCGCTGGTGATGTTCCACATGCTGGAGCACACGCGGCGCGACCGGGCCGAGCTGGAGGCGTGGCTGCCGCAGACGCCCATCTTTCAGCGCTGCGCCCGCCTGAGCGACGCCACCCTCGCACCCACCAGCTGGGCGCGGGAGTTGGTGGCCCAGTTGGTGGGAGACGGCTTGCTGCGCGACGATGCCGGGGCGCTGAGCTTGGCTCCGCCGGCCGGCCCGTCACCCTGACCGGCCACCCGGCCACGCGACAATGGCGCCATGCCTTTGCACCGGCACGTGTTCTTCATTGCGGGCTTCGACCCGAAAAGCCCGCGCTATTACCACCGGCTCTACCGCGAGCTGGCCGCGCATCGCCCCCCCGGCGCCGAGGGCACAGAGCATGGCCCGGTGCAGGTCGGCGAGCGCCGCCGCCTGAACGACTGGGCCGACGAGTGGGAAGTGCATTGGCCCCAAGCGGGCGCTGCGCCGCTGCGCACGCGCTACACGCTGCTGCGCTGGGATGACATCGTCCGCGCGCATTGGGAGCGGACCGCCGCCAACGTGTGGCGCGACCACTGGAACTTCTATGTCGATGGCGCCCGACAGGGCTTCTTCGGGCGAGCGTGGCGGGCATCCCGCCTGAATTGGTTCTTCATCGTGTTCCCGCTTTGCCTGGCGTTGCTGCTGGCGGGCTGCTGGGCAGTCGCCGCGTGGCTCTTGTGCGCGATCGTCGCGGTGCCAACGCCAGTGGGTTCCGTGGCGGTAGGGGTGGCCTCGGCCCTCGCGGGCTGGTGGACCTGGCGACGCCTGTCTCACCGCACCGGCACCGACTGGCTGATGCGTTTGTATGGCTTCTCGCACGCCCAAGCCGCGGGCCGTGTCGCGACACTCGATGTGCGCGTGGACGCGATGGCATCGATGATGGCCGAGGCGATGCGGACAAACGCCCCGGCACAAGAGGTGCTGGTGGTAGGCCACAGCACCGGCGCCACGCTGGCAGCCAGCGCGTTGTCGCGGGCACTCGCTCTCTCACCTTCGCCCGGCCCACAGGGCCCGGCGCTGGGCTTGCTGACGCTCGGGCACTGCACGCCACTCGTCTACTACTTTGCAACAGCCCGGATTTTGCGTAACGAGTTGGACGCACTGACCGACCACCCGGACCTGACGTGGGTGGACTACACCGCACCGGCCGATTGGGCAGGATGCGGCCAGATCGACCCGTGGCATCGGCCCGGCCGGGCCAGGCTGCAGCGCCTGTCGCCGCGGTTTCCGAAGATCCTGACAGCTGGTCACTATCAGTCGCTCAAACGCAATCGGCTGGCCCTTCACATGCAGTACTTGAAGCCATCGGACCACGCGGGCCGCTACGATCTGCTGGCCTTCACCGCCGGCCCTGGCACGCTGCGCGGTCGCCACCCGCCCGCCCCGGCCGCTTCTCCTCATTCTTCATGAGCTCCCCGGAACGCTTCTGTCCCCACTACCCGGCGCCGCAAGCCGAGCGCCCGTCGGCGTGGCGCATGTTCTTCAGCAAGCGGCGTTCGTGGCTCGACAGCCTGTACGCGCGCAGCTACCGCATGAAGATGGGCGAGGTGCACCTGCCCGGTGTCGACCTCTACATGATCAACGAGCCGGCGCTGGTCCGGCGGGTGATGGTGGAAGAGGCGGCGGCGTTTCCGAAGCACGCCATGCTCGGGGACGCCCTGCGGCCGCTGCTGGGTGACAGCATCTTCACGACCAATGGCGAGGTGTGGCAGCGACAGCGCGCGCTGATGGATCCCTCTTTCGAGGCCGCGCGGATCCGGCACGTTTTCGGGCGCATGCGCGAGGCGGCGGCGGCGATGGCCGAGCGTCTGCGGCAGGTGCCCCAAGGGGCCGAGCACGATGTCGAGATCGAGATGACGCACGTCGCGGCGGACATCATCTTGCGCACCATTCTTTCGCAGCCGCTGGACAGCAGCGGCGCGCAGCAGATCTTTGCAGCCTTCGAGCGCTACCAGGCGCTGGCGCCTCGGCTGATGATGCCGGCCTTCTTCGGTTTGCGTTGGCTGCGGCCTTGGTGGCAGGTTCGGCGGAGTCGCAAGGCAGCGAGCGAGATACGTACTTTGCTCTCGGCGCTGATTCGGCCTCGATTCGACGCCGCACGCGCCGGGCAGGCCACGGTTGAAGGTGACATCCTGGCGACGCTGCTGCAGGTGCGTGACGCCCAGTCGGGCGAGGGCTTCTCGTTCGATGAGTTGGTCGATCAGGTGGCGATGCTGTTCCTGGCCGGGCACGAGACCTCGGCCAGTGCCTTGTCGTGGGCGCTGCATCTGCTCGCCAACAGCCCGTCCGTGCAGGAGAGGCTCCACGACGAGGCGGCAACGCTGTTCGACCCCGCGGGGGATGATCCAAGCGCCATCAAGGACCTGGCGCTCGCGCGCAATGTGTTTCGTGAGGCCTTGCGACTTTTTCCCCCGGTCGGCTTTCTGGCGCGCGAGTCGGCCGGGGCCTGCACCATGCGCGACAAGCAGGTGCCGGCACACGCTTCGGTCGTGATTTCACCTTGGTTGATCCAACGCCATCGGGAGCTGTGGGCCCGGCCGGACGAGTTCGATCCCGACCGCTACGACGTACCGCCTGAGGCGGCCTCCGGCGACGATGCGGCGCTGCCCGTCCGCGAGTCCTTGCGCCGGGCCTATCTGCCATTCGGAATGGGCCCGCGGGTGTGCATCGGGGCAGCCTTTGCGCAGCAGGAGGCCGCACTCATTCTGGCCACGCTGGCACGCGAGTTCCGCTTCGAACCGGTGGCGGGACATGTGCCAGAGCCCGTCGGCCGCCTGACGATTCGCGCCGAAAATGGCATACGGCTGCGCGTGTATCGGCGCGAGGGTGATGCAAGACGATGAAGGAACGGCTGGCGGGCTTTCTGCTGATGACGGCGATTGTGCCCATGGCGATCGCGGGCTATCTGATGCTGGTGCTGATTGGCATCGGCGGCCCCACGGCGCGTGGGCGCGCAGGTGTGCGAGCGCTGGATCACTTCGTGAACGCCACGCTGTTCAACGGTTACGCCTGGGAGTCGGTTTCATCGCATGCGTGGCGCGCCCGCGATGAGCGGCGCTGGGCCCGGTTCATCATCTGGATCACCGACCGGTTTCAACCGGGCCACTGCCGGCGCGCGAACAAGCGCGAGCAGCCCGTCGTCGATCTGGTGCTGGCCAAGGGCCTGAACAAGCAGACCATCTTCTGATGGATGCGGACGCGCCTCAGCCGCAGCACGACGGGGCCAGGCAACGCCCGGTTCGACGGCGGCATGTGCTCTATCTCAGCGGGTTCGACCCGCAAGGCCCTGCGCACTATCACGCGCTGTATGCCGCTGAGGCCGCGCAGCAGGCCCGGGCGAGCGGCTATCTGGTGAGCGTTGGCAAACGCTATCGGCTCGGCACCAACGCAGCCTGGGATGTGCATTGGACGAGCAGCGGTGAGTCGGTGGAGACCTGCTATGAGTTCTTGCGCTGGGACGACATCGTGCGTGCACATTGGCCGCGGGGACAGGGGCGCCTGCTTCGGGTGACGTTGGCCACGACCGCTCGCCTGATCTGGAACGGCTCGCTGTGGCGTATCTGGCAAACCAGCTGGCCCGCCTTTCTTGCGCTCGCCATGCCCGCCGCGTTGGTCGCCTCGGGAGGCGCGGTGTTGGTCGGGTTGATCACCCTCTTCTCCGCGTCAGTGATCGGCGCTGTCGGCGGGTGGGGCGCCATCACCGCGCTCGCGCTCGCCTGGCCGTTGGCGCATTTGGCGTCGGTCGCCCAGCGCAAGGTGCAGATGGCCTGGCTGATGCGCAGCGCCAGCGTGGTGATCCAACAGGCTCGGGGCCGTATGCCGGCGTTGGAGCTGCGGCTGGACGCCTTCGCGCAGCGACTGTTGGACGTCTGCCGGATGACGTCGGTTGACGAGGTCCTGGTGATTGGACACAGCTCCGGGGCCATGCTGGCCGCGAGCGTGGTGGCACGTGCGCTGAGGCGTGATCCGAGTCTGGCCCACACGAGTTCGAAGCTGTCCATGTTGACGCTGGGGGAGTGCATCCCTCTGCTGAGCTATCAGCCGGAAGCGCATGGGTTTCGTGACGAACTCGCCGTCCTGCGCTCACACCTCGGGTTGAACTGGGTGGACGTGACTGCACCGCCGGACGGATGTTGCTTTGCGCTGGTAGACCCGACCGAGGTGGTCGAAGACGGCCTGCCCGAATCACAGCGGCGTCCCGGCGGCCCGAAGCGGGTGTCGCCTCGGTTTGCGCAGTGCTTCTCGCCCGAAACCTATGTCAAGGTCCGGCGCGACAAGTACCGCTGCCATTTCCAGTATCTGATGGCCGTCGAGCGTCCTGGGACCTACGACTTTTTCCTGCTCAGCGCGGGTCCGCAGACCTTGCAGGAGAAGTTCGCTCATCAGCCGCCGGTGCTTCGCTTCGATGACTTCCGGTGCTTCGGGGGGCCACGCCGTTGAGGTTTGCCGTGGTCACGCTCGGCAGCGCCGGCGATCTCCATCCCTTCCTCGCCGTGGCTCGTGAGCTGGTGCGCCGGGGCCATGAGGTCCGGCTGCTGTCGCAGGCGCCCTATGAAGATCAAGTTCGGGCAGAAGGCGTGCCGTTCGTCCCTGTGGTGGACGAGGCCGCCCACACCCGGACGCTGAACCACCCGTTGCTTTGGCACCCTCTTCACGGCTTCGGGGTGCTGTGGAGGCACTTGGCCGTCCCAGGGATCGAGCCCACTTGTGAGTGGCTGGGGAAGTGGGCACAAGAGGCGCCAGATCGAATCACCGTGTTCGCGTCGCCGCTCGCCGCCGGGGCCCGATTCGCACGAGACCGTTGGCCCGAGCAAATCCGATTGCTGTCGGGGTACACCGCACCGATGGGGCTTCGCAGTATCGAGGACCCGATGTTCCTCGGCTCGTGGCGCGTCCCCCGCTGGGTGCCGCCCGTGACTCGTCATGCCCTGTGGTCGCTGTTGGACCACTGGAAGCTGGAGCCGCTGGGTCGCGGCACCTTGGCGCGATGGCAACGCCACTGGAATACCCCGCCTCTGCGCAGCCCGATCTTTGGAGACTGGCTTCACTCCCCCGACGGTGGCGTGGCGCTTTATCCCCGGAGTTTCGCCGGCGTCCCAGCGTCATGGAAAGCAAGAGGCGTCGTTCAGGCGGGCTTTCCGCTCTACCAGCCTCAACAATCTGCAAACCTGGAACCTCAAACGAAGGACTTCCTTCGGCAGCATCCGCGCGTGGTCGTGGTCTATCCGGGGTCAGCCGCCGGCACCGAAGAACGATTTCGGGATCTCGTTCTGCCGGTTTGCCGCGACCTCGCGTTGCCGTGCGTCTTCGTCGGCGCACACCTGAAGTCCGCGCCGGCTGCGACGTCCATGGGAGGTCAGCGAGACGACGTCCTTTTCCTGGCGCGCGCGCCGATGCGGCAGCTTCTCCGTCACGCGTCGCACTTTGTTCATCACGGGGGCATCGGAAGCGTCGCGCTGGGACTTGCTGCGGGCGTTCGCCAACTGGTTCTAGCGTCAGCCTACGATCAGTTCGAGAACGCCGTCCGCGTCGAGGCCGTGGGAGGCGGCGAAGGCTATGCCCTGAATCGGGCAAGTCATAAACGGGTCCGTCTCTCGCTAGAGAATCTCGCCACAGCGCAACGGCCGTTGCTGCGCGAATCGGATCCCCTGATTCACGCCGATGCCGGCGAGCGGGCGGTCCGGCAAATCTGCGAAGCTCTCGAAGCTGCGCGGAACTGATCGTTGAACTGAAACAGCCCTTTCAGTTCTCTTCGAAATGCTGGGATGGGGCTCACAGTCAAATACCCGAGAGCCACGCCCAGCTATAGCAAAGCTCGTTCGTGAACCGCCAAAGTATCGTAAGCAGCCGGGGAACACATATTGACCGAGGCGGAGCGTTCGGTCAGATAGCTGGCACCCAGTGGTGCGGCAGCAGTTCGCCGATGTTGCAGGCCCGTTGCGTAGGCAGCCTCTG
>NZ_JBBUTG010000009.1:0-276882 GCF_038066555.1 Ideonella lacteola
CTACCTGTTCAAGTCGGGCAACGCCGATTCGATCGTTAGCGCCAACGAACTGACGTTGATGACCACGCTCGACAACACCGCCTCCACCAGCCTGCCTGACTACATTTTCGGCGCCTGATACCTCGGGCGGCCGACCTCCGAAGGGCAATTCGGCTCCACCTGGAAGGGCGTCACGATCTGGCGAAGCCATAACGCCAAATGCTTGGCAGCGGCTGAATGAATCACGTAGCCAAGGTACCCCGCCCATTGCTAGACTGGCGGGTGATTGGCGCCGCCCCTTCGTGGCGAGCTGCCGGCACATGAGGGAGCGGATCGAGCAGTCAGCGAACACTCGCAGCAGTTCACCACCTGCCTTGAGCGAGCCGCGCCGCCCGGGGGCATCGCCGATGTCCAACTTGGCGCAGCGATGACCATCTACCTCTATTCCGCCATTGCCGACGGCAACAGCATTTCCTTCGACCCAGACGTCGACGTCCTCAGCATCGATACCGGCAGCTTCTCGGCGGCCGACTTCACGCTGACCGTGCTGCCCGACGGTGCAGGCGTCCAATGGTCGAATGGCAGCAAGACGTTCACGCTGGCCAGCGTGAACCTTGCAGAGCTGAACCAGGACAACGTGCAGTTCAGCGACGGCTCCTTGCTGGTCAACAGTTGCAGCGCCAACGGATTCGCGACGGACCTGAGCGGGAGTAGCCACGACGACCTGTTGCTCGGGTTCCACGCGGCCCAGGGCATAGACCGTATCTCCGAAACCGTCACTGGCAGTGCGGGTGATCGACAATCACTGTCGCCCGACGTGTCGTCCACCGGTCGCTATGTCGTCTTCTCGAGCGACAGCACAACCATTGCCGGAGGTGACAGCAACAGCATCTACGACATCTTCCTCAAGGACCTGCAGACTGGCTCGCTCTACCGAGTCTCCACCACGTCGACCGGCAAGCCGGCGGGGCCTGGCGACTGGGGAACAGGCAGCCTCGCTCCCTCGGTTTCGTCCAACGGGCGCTACGTGGCCTTTGAAAGCTCGGCGACCGATCTGGTGACCGCAGACACCAACCAGACCAACGACATTTTCCTCAAAGACAGGCAGACCGGAACGCTCACGCGTGTCTCGACATCGAGCTCAGGAACGCAGTCATCCGGTGGAGGCTCCTATGGTGCCAGCCTCTCTGCCGACGGTCACGTGGTCGCCTTCGAGAGCGACGCCTTGAACCTGGTCAGCGGCGATGCCAACGATGCCCGGGACATCTTCGTCAAGAACGCCCAGACCGGCGCGGTCACCCTCGCATCCAGCACCAGCGCTGGCGTTCAGGGAAATGGCTGGAGCACCGCCGCGGTCCTGTCGGGGGACGGCCAATTCGTCCTGTTTAAGAGCTGGTCGACGAACCTCGTCGAAAACGACACGAACGGGAAGCCTGACTGGTTCGTCAAGAACGTGACCACGGACGATATCGTCTGTGTCAACGAGGGGTTCTCGCTGCCCGACTATTCGACCGCGGTCATGTCAGAGGATGGCCACCACGTGGTGTTCCGCAGCGACGACACGGTGCTGAACGACGGCCAGGACGGCATCGGCGGTGTTTACTTGAAGAACCTGCAGACTGGCGAATTGAGCCGCGTCATCGCAGCAGGCGGCTACAACGAAGTCACGGCCGTCTCGGATGGTGGCCGCTTCGTCGTCTTCACAACCTCGCAATCACTGGTGGAGACAGACACTAACGGGTACTTGGACGTGTATGTCGAGGACATGCTGACCGGCAGGGTGGCTCGCGTGTCGGTCGGGGCGCACGGTGAGCAGGCGATGGAGAACAGCTTCGGCGCCAGCATCTCGGCCGATGGCACGACGATCTCGTTCTGCAGCGATGACTCCGACCTGGTGGGACAGCCCGATTCGTCGTGGACGCAGGTCTTCGCTGTCGACAACCCCCTGGCAGGATGGACGCTGCGCGGTCGCGGGGGCGACGACGTCTATCGCGTCGATCGCCAGGACCTCATCATCGAAGCGGCAGACGAAGGAACCGACAGCGTGCAGTCGTCGGTCAGCTTCGTGCTCTCGGACAACGTCGAGCGCCTGCTGCTGACCGGCAGTGCAGCGATCGATGGCCAGGGGAACAGCCAAGACAACCAGATCACCGGAAACACGGCAACCAACAAGATCTCCGGCGGAGCCGGCAACGACACCCTGGACGGCGGCGCAGGCATTGACACGGCGAGCTACCAGGAAGCCACGTCGGCCGTCACGGTCAGCCTGGCCGTGACAACGGCGCAGGTCACCGGGGGTGCCGGCACCGACCGACTCGTCAGCTTCGAGAACCTCACCGGCAGCGCCCATGCCGACCGGCTCACCGGCTCGGCGACGGCCAACGTGCTCGACGGAAAGGCCGGCGCCGACACCCTGACCGGAGGCGCCGGCAACGACACGTACGTCTTGGACAACCTGGGCGACTTGGTGGTCGAGTGGGTGGGTGGTGGCATCGACACCATCGAGTCTTTGGTCAGCTTCACGCTGGCCGGCCAGGTCGAGCAACTCGTGTTGCTGGGAACGGCGGACATCGACGGCATCGGCAACACCCTGGCCAACACGATCACCGGCAACAACTCGAACAATATCCTCGATGGCGGAGCGGGCGCGGACACCCTGATCGGTGGCTGGGGAGAGGACACCTACGTGGTGGACAACGCCGGCGACGTTCTTGTGGAGACGCACAACGACAATTTCAGCGACACGGTCGAATCATCGGTTTCCTGGACGCTGGAAGAGAGCTTCGAGAAACTGACCCTGACCGGCTCGGCCGCCATCAACGGCACCGGCAATTCGGCATCGAACGTCATCACGGGCAATGACGCCGCCAACGTCCTCAGCGGTGGCAGCAACGTCTTTGCGGACAACGACCAGCTGATCGGCAGAGGCGGCAACGACACCTACTACGTCGATTTTTTCCTCGACTCCACCGTCGAGGTCGCCGACGGCGGCGTCGACACCGTGGTGGCCGTCGGGACGGGTTGGGTCCTGCAGGCCGAGACCGAGAACCTGATCCTGCAGGGCGCCGATGCCCTCAATGGCACCGGCAACGCCAAGGACAACATGCTGACCGGCAACTCGGGGGACAACGTCCTCAATGGGGCCGCCGGTGCGGACACGATGGTGGGCGGCGCAGGCTACGACATCTACGTCGTGGACAACGCCAGCGACGTGACGACTGAGACTGCAGACGGCAGCGTTTCGGACGACGTCGAGGCATCGGTATCCTGGACCTTGTCGAACTACATCGAGAACCTGCGCTTGACCGGCTCGGCGGCCATCAATGGCACCGGCAACGTCCTGGACAACTTCATCTCGGGGAACGCCGCGGCGAATGTCCTCAACGGTGCAGGTGGCGCCGACGTGATGCTGGGCGGCGCAGGTAACGACACCTATGTCGCCGACAACACCGACGACCGTGCCGTCGAGGAGGTCAATGCGGGCGTCGATCTCGTTCAATCGTCAGCCAGCTACACCTTGCCTGCCCACGTCGAGAACCTGATCTTGACAGGTGCCTCGGCTGTCTCGGGCACGGGCAACACGCAGGCGAACTCGATCATCGGCAATGCAGCGTCGAATCTGCTCGATGGCGGCGCAGGTGTGGACACCCTCACCGGCGCGGGCGGCAACGACATCTATGTCGTCGACAACACGGGCGACAAGACCATTGAGCTGGCTGGCGGCGGCACGGACCGGGTCCAGGCCTCCATCAGCGTCACGCTTCAAGCCGAGATCGAGAACCTCACCCTGACCGGAGCATCGGCCATCAACGGTACCGGCAACGCGCTGAACAACGTCCTCGCCGGCAACGTCGCCGCCAACGTGCTCACGGGCGGTGCCGGCAACGACACCTACGTCGTCGACAATTTCGGCGACAAAACCATTGAGCTCGATGGTGGCGGCACCGACCTCGTGCAATCGTCGATCAGCCACACGCTGCAGGCCGAGGTCGAGAAGCTCACACTGACCGGCTCCGCGGCCATCAATGGCACCGGCAATGCGATGGATAACACCATCGCCGGCAACTCGGCCCCCAACGTGCTTAGCGGAGGTGCCGGCGCCGACTCGATGACCGGCGGCAGCGGCAACGACACCTACGTCGTCGACAATGCCGGCGACCAGACCATCGAGCTCGCCGCCGGCGGCGTCGACCTCGTGCAGACCACCATTACCTGGACGCTGGCGGCCAACATAGAAAGCCTCACGCTCACTGGTTCGGCGGCCCTCCACGGCACCGGCAATGCGCTGGCCAATGCCATCCACGGCAACTCCGGCGACAACGTCCTCGATGGAGCCGCAGGTGCCGACACGCTCATGGGAGGCGAAGGCAACGACACCTACGTCGTCGACAACACCAGCGATGATGTCGTCGAGACGGCCGGCGGGGGAGCAGACCTCGTGCTGGCCTCCGCCAGTTTCACGCTGCAGGCCGAGGTCGAAAAGCTGACCTTGACAGGTGTGTCTGCCATCGACGGCATCGGCAACGACGAGGACAACGTCATCGTCGGCAATGCCGCCGGCAATGTGCTCGATGGTGGGGCTGGGACCGACACGCTCACCGGTGGCGCCGGCAACGACGTCTACGTCGTCGACAACGTAGGTGACCGAACGGTCGAGGTAATCGGCGCCGGCACCGACCTTGTGCAGTCTTCGGTCAGCTTCACGCTGCAGGCAGAGGTCGAGAACCTGAAGCTCACCGGCACGGCCGCCATCAACGGCACGGGCAACGCGCTGGCCAACGTCATCACCGGCAACGCCGCCAACAACGTACTGAAGGGCGGAGCCGGTGCCGACACCATGACCGGAGGCACGGGCAGCGACACCTACGTGGTCGACAACTATGACGACAGGACCATTGAAGCCATCGGCGGTGGCATCGACCTCGTGCAGTCCTCCGTCAGTTTCACGCTGCAGGACTCGGTCGAGAACCTCACTCTGACCGGCACCTCCAACATTGATGGAACCGGCAATGCGCTGGCCAACATCCTCACGGGGAACTCCGCTGGCAACGTGCTGACCGGTGGCGCGGGCAACGACACCTATATCGTCGACAACACCGATGATAGGACCATCGAACTTGCTGGCGGCGGCACCGACCTCGTGCAGACCTCGATCAGCCTCACGCTGCAGGCTGAGGTCGAGAACCTCAGCTTGGTAGGCTCTTCGGCAATCAACGGCACCGGCAACACCCTGGTCAACACGATCGCCGGCAATATGGCGAGCAACGTGCTCAACGGCGGCGCGGGCGCCGACTCGATGGTCGGTGGCGCCGGCAACGACACCTATGTCGTCGACAACGCCGGCGACAAAATCGTAGAGGCTATCGGCGGAGGGATCGACCTCGTGCAATCCTCGGTCAGCTTCACGCTGCAGGACTTGGTCGAGAATCTCACGTTGACCGGCATATCCGCCATCAACGGCACCGGCAACGCCGTGGCTAACGTCATCACGGGCAATGCTGCGGACAACGTTCTCAGCGGCGGCGCGGGCCTCGACACGATGACCGGGGGCGCTGGCAACGACATCTTCGCCCTCACCTCGCCGCTCGGTTCCGACCTCATCACCGACTTCAACGGCGGCGCGGACAAGCTGAGCCTCAACCAGGCCAGCCTGCGAATCGGCGATGGCGACCGCCTGGTCGAAGGCGGTGTGCGCATCAGCGGCCCCAATGGGTTCAAAGCATCCGCCGAACTCGTCGTCTTCACCCATGACATCGTCGGCAGCATCACCGCCACCAGCGCCGCGGCCGCCATCGGCCATGCCGACAGCAACTACGCCGCCGGCGACACTCGCCTGTTCGTCGTCGACAACGGCGTCGACTCCGCCGTCTACCTGTTCAAGTCAGCTGACGCCAACGCCATCGTCAGCGCCAGCGAACTGACCTTACTCGCCACGCTCGACAACAACCACGCCACCGTGGTCACTGACTACCTATTCGGAGGGTGAGCGGCGCACCGCCATCTCGCCGACGAAGCTCCGCATTCAGCCCCCCCACCATGACGACCTTTTCTTTCTACAACTACGACGGCGACGAACTGGTCTTCGATCCCTCCGATGACGTCTTGATCGTGCAGTCCAACTCGGCCAGCCACCTTAGCCTGACCGAGCTACCCGACGGAAGCGGTGTCACCATCGTCGGGTCCTCGAAGAGCCTGACACTCCTGGGAGTGACGCTGGAGTCGTTGAATGAAGGCAACGTGGTCACCGACCTCACCAAGATCGTCAACGCCTACGTCGGCAACAGCTTCTCAAGCGACCTTACGGGTGGCGACTACGGGGACCAGCTCATCGGTGGCCCGGCCGATCGAGTGATCGAAGGCGTCAGCGTGTCGACCGGCGGCGATGGGTCGGGCATCTACACGGCCGCCCCGACGGTCTCGTCGGACAGCCGTTTCGTCGTCTTCGAGTCGAATGCCGTCCACCAGGCCGGTGACCCCGGCCCCAATGGCGTCCACGACATCTGGATGAAAAACCTGGACACCGGTGACGTCACGCGCGTCTCCGCTACGGCCGGCGGCGCCCCCGGCAACCAGACCAGTCAATCGGCCATCGTGACCGGCGACGGCCGCAGCGTGGTGTTTGAAAGCAATGCAACCAACCTCAAATCAGGCGACACCAACGGCGTCAGCGACATCTTCCTGAAGGACCTGGTCACCGGCGCAGTCACCCGTGTCTCGACTGGCACCGACGGCCATCAAGGCATAGGCGGCGCCTCCACTGGCGCTTCGGTGACCAACGACGGCCGATACGTGGCATTCGAGAGCCTGGCGACCAACCTAGTGACCGGCGACACCAATGCAGCGTCGGACGTCTTCGTCAAGGACACCTTGCTCGGCACGCTGACAATCGTGTCTTCGTCGAGCTCCGGGACCAAAGGCAACGCGGGCAGCTCCGGATTCGGCAGCCGAGATGCCAGCATCTCCGCCGACGGCAACTTCGTTGTCTTCACCAGTTGGTCCAGCAATCTGGTCACCGGCGACACGGACGGGAACTCGGACATCTTCGTCAAGAACCTCGCCACGGGTCAATTGACCTGCGTGAGCACCGATGCGCTCGACCTGCAAGTCGGCGGCGACTCGATGCACGCGAGCATCTCGGCTAACGGCCGCTATGTCGTCTTCGAGAGTTCTTCCACATTGCTGGACGATGGGCAAGACGGAGCTGGTGCGATCTACCTGCGGGACCTGTCGACCGGTCAGCTGACTCGTGTCAAGGGTGCCGGTACGACTGACCAGGCTGGCATTTCGATTTCCGGCGACGGCCGCTATGTCGCTTTCGTTGCCGCCGAATCGCTAGACGGGACAGACACCAACGCGCACCCCGACGTCTATGTCAAGGACATGCAGACCGGGAACGTCCGGCTGGTGTCGCAAAGCCACGCCGGTTTGGCAGGCAATGGTCAGAGCCTGGTACCGCAGCTTTCGCTGGACGGCAGTACCATCGTCTTCAGTACCGAGGCCTCGAACCTAGTTTCGGGCGATGTCAACCAGGCTGCCAGCACAATGGTGGTGACCAATCCGCTGTTCACCACCACGCTAGCCGGCGGCTGGGGCGACGATCTGTACATCGTCACGAGCGCTTCAGACCGGATCGTCGAAGTGGTGGAAACCGGCGGTGGCGGCTTCGGGGATGCAGTCGAGACCGCCATGAGCTATGTCCTGCCCGACAACGTCGAGATCCTGCGGCTCAAAGGAACGGCCAGCATCAACGGCACCGGCAACGCCGGCAACAACTCCCTGATGGGCAACTCGGCCGGCAACATACTCAGGGGCGAAGCAGGGTACGACCGTCTCGACGGAGGACTTGGCGCCGACACGATGATCGGCGGCGCTGACTCGGACTTCTACACAGTCGACAACGCTCGGGACGTGGTCACTGAAGCGGCGAACCAAGGCACCGACCTGGTGACCTCGTCGGTCAGCTACACGCTGGGCGCTGAGGTCGAGAACCTGACGCTCGCCGACGTCGTGACCGCGCTAAATGCCACGGGCAACGCGGCCAACAACACACTCAAGGGGAACTGGAAGGACAACATCCTGGACGGCAAGGGCGGCGCCGACACGATGGAAGGCGGCCCTGGTGACGACATCTACATCGTCGACAACGTCGGCGACAGCATCCTGGATGGCACCGACGATGGCATCGGCGGCGATTGGGGCACTGACGTGGTCAGATCGTCCGTCAGCTACACGCTAACGAACTACCTCGAAAACCTCACGCTCACCGGCTCGGCGGCCATTGACGGCGCCGGCAACGGCCTGAACAACACGATCACGGGAAACGCCGCCAGCAACTCGCTCAGCGGAGGAGAGGGCAACGACACCCTCAGTGGAGCGGCCGGCGCCGACGCGATGACCGGCGGCGCAGGTGACGACACCTACATCGTCGACGATGCGGGCGACAAAACCATCGAACTGGTCGGAGGAGGCACGGACGTCGTCCGATCGTCCCTCAGCCTGACGCTGCAGGCTTCGGTGGAAAATCTCACGCTGACGGGTGTCGGCGCCATCAACGCCACCGGCAACACCCTGGCCAACGTCCTCACCGGCAACACGGCGGGCAATGTGCTTAACGGAGGCACCGGCGCTGACTCGATGACCGGAAGTGCGGGCAACGACACCTACGTCGTCGACAACGCCGGAGACAAGACGATTGAAGTCGCCGGCGGCGGCATCGACCTTGTGCAGTCGTCGATCAGCCTCACGCTGCAGGCCGAGGTCGAGAACCTCACCCTGACCGGCACGTCGACGATCAACGGCACCGGCAACTCGCTGGCCAACGTCATCACTGGCAACCTGGCGAGCAACGTGCTCAACGGCGGCGCAGGTGCCGACTCGATGAGCGGCGGCGCGGGCAACGACACCTACGTCGTCGACAACCTCGGCGACAAGACCATCGAGGCCGCCGGCGGTGGTACCGACCTGGTCCAGTCATCGGCCAGCTTCACGCTCCAGGCCGAGGTCGAGAACCTCACCCTGACCGGGACGTCCGCCATCAGTGGCACCGGCAACGCCCTGGCCAACGCCATCGTCGGCAACGTGGCCGGCAACGTGCTCAACGGCGGGACGGGCGCCGACTCGATGACAGGCGGCTCGGGCAACGACACCTACATCGTCGACAACACCGGCGACAAGACCGTCGAGGTCGCCGGTGGCGGGATCGACCTCGTCCAGTCCTCCATCAGCTTCGCGCTGCAGTCCGAGATCGAGAACCTGACGTTGACGGGCACGGCTTCCATCAACGGCGTCGGAAACGCCTTGAACAACGTGCTCACCGGCAACGCTGCGGCCAACGTGCTGACGGGCGGTGCGGGCAACGACACCTATGTCGTCGACAACGCCAGCGACAAGACTGTCGAAGCCACAGGTGCCGGCATCGACCTCGTCAAGTCCTCCATTAGTTTCACCCTGCAAGCCTCGGTCGAAAACCTGACGCTGACGGGCAGCGCCGCGATCAACGGTACCGGCAACTCGCTGGACAACGCGATCGTCGGCAATGCCGGCAACAACGTGCTCGACGGCAGCACTGGTGCCGACTCGATGACCGGCGGTGCAGGGAATGACACCTATGTGGCTGACAACACTGGTGACAAAGCGATCGAGCAGACTTCTGGCGGCATCGACCTGGTTCAGTCTTCCGCCAGCTTCACGCTGCAAGACTCGATTGAGAACTTGACCCTCATCGGCTCGACCGCCATCAACGGCACCGGCAACGCCCTGGCCAACGCCATCGTCGGGAACGCCGCGAACAACGTGCTCAACGGTGACGCGGGCGCCGACGCGATGACCGGCGGTGCAGGGAATGACACTTACGTGGTCGACAACGCTGGCGACAAGACCCTCGAGGCTGTCGGTGGTGGTATCGATCTCGTGCAGACCTCCATCGACTTCACCCTGCAGGCGTCCGTCGAGAACCTCACCTTGACCGGTTCTGGCGAGATCGACGGCGCCGGCAATTCGCTAGACAACAAGCTGGTTGGCAACGGGGTTTCCAACGTCCTAGACGGCAAGGCCGGTTCCGACACGCTAACCGGCGGCGCTGGGGCCGACTTCTTCGTCTTCACCTCATCGCTCGGCTCCGACTTCATCACCGACTTCACCAGCGGCGTAGACAAGTTAGAGCTGAGCCAGGCCAGCCTGACCGTCGGCGATGGCGACTACTGGGTCGACGGCGGTGCTCGCATCAGCGGACCGGACGGATTCAACGCATCCGCCGAACTCGTCATCTTCACCCACGACATCGTCGGCAGCATCACCGCCACCAACGCTGCCGCCGCCATCGGTCACGCCAACAGCAACTACGCTGCCGGCGACACCCGGATTTTCGTCGTCGACAACGGCGACGACTCCGCCGTCTATCTGTTCAAGTCAGCGGACTCCAACGCCACCGTCAGCGCCAGCGAGCTGACCCTGCTCGCCACGCTCGATAACAACCACGCCACCGCGGTCACCGACTACTACTTGGGCGCGTGACTCGACCCGGATCCGACCTGTGGCAGCATTTCACCACAGGTCCTTGCACGCAATGAGCAATTTGCTGAGCCCGCGCCCCCTCCCAGCTGCATAGACTGGTGCTCTAGGCGCCAAATCGCCACGAAATCTACCGACGAACGGGGGTTGACTCGGCCCTGAGTGACAGCGTCGTCGGAGCCAGTGGAACGCGCCCAAGATCGACGGCCAGGCGTGAAGCCTGTGCCACGCCTGACTCCACGCCATGACCGTCTACCTCTACTCCACCATCGCCAACGGGCAGCAGATCGACTTCGATCCCGCCACCGACTTGCTCAGTTTCGACACCAGCGCCGTCTCGGCAGCCGATTTCGCGCTGGGCATGACTGCCGACGGTGCCGCGGTCACCTTCGAGGGTGGCTCGAAGAGCTTTGCGTTGACCGGTGTCTGGCCATCGTTGCTGAGCGAGGCCAATGTCACTTTCGCCGATGGCTCGGGTCTGCTGGGCGCCAGCCTCGCGAACAACTTCTCAAACGCGTTGACCGGAGGCACGCACAACGATGCGCTGTTCGGCAGCACGAAAACCGCCACCCAGGAAGTGGCCACCTCGCAGACCCCCCCTCGTGGGGGCATCTCGGCCTGGGGCGCGACGATCTCGGCTGACGGACGCTTCGTCTCGTTTGGCTCCAACGACCCGAAACTAGACGCCAACCTCCCAGCCGCCGACAACATGTATGTCAAGGACCTGCTGACCGGCCAGGTCACGCAGGTCTCGTCGACGTCTGCTGGTGCTCCCGGGAATCAGCCGACGACACTTGGCACCATCTCGGGCGACGGGCGATTTGCCGTCATAGAAACCGGAGCCACCAATCTTGATGCCGGCGACACGAACGGCACTGTCGACATCTACATTAAGGACATGCGAACCGGCGCGATCACCCGAGTGTCCACGGATTCGAATGGAAACGCTAGCAACGCTGGGTCCACGTCATCTTCCGTTTCCTACGATGGCCGCTATGTCGCTTTTGTAAGTACCGCTTCGAACTTGGTGGACAACGACGCCAACCCAAGCAGCGACGTCTTCGTAAAGGACGTGCTGACTGGAGTGACACGCCTGGCATCTGTCGACTCGAACGGTACCCAAGGCAACGCTGGCTGGTCGGGGCAGGGGAGCAGCAGCGCCACGATCTCGGCAGACGGCCAGCACGTGGCTTTCTCCAGCTGGTCGAACAACTTGGCGGGTGACACAGACAAGGAGATGGACATCTTCGTCAAGAACCTGCAAACCGGTGAACTCATAAACGTCACGGGCAATGGCGGCAGCGACTGGTTCGGCGACGCCAAGGTGGGCGGCATCTCGGCCGATGGGCGCTACGTGGTGTTCGAGACCGGCGAGCACATGCTCGACGACGACTGGAACGGCATGGGCGCGCTCTACTGGAAGGACCTGCAGACCGGGGAAGTCGTCCGCGTGAGCGCCGGATACGGGACCTACGACCAAGACGTGGCCGTCTCCGGTGATGGCCGCTATGTAGTCATGTCGACGATGCAGGCGCTGGTGTCCGGCGACACCAACCAGATCACCGACATTTACGTGCGCGACATGCAGACCGGGACGGTGACCCTGGTGTCGCAGACCGCGGGCGGCAAACTGTCCAACGGCAGCAGCGAAGAGGTCCACATCTCGCTTGACGGTAGCACGATAGTATTCACGACGTGGGCCAGCAATCTCGTCGCCGGGGACACCAACGGAACTAATGCCAGCGTCGTGGTATTCGCCAACCCGCTGTTCCGCATGACGCTGGATGGCGGGGCGGGCGACGACACCTATGTCATCGCGAACGCATCAGACGTCATCGTCGAGGCGGCCAACGGCGGAACCGACACGGTGCGGTCGTCGGTCAGCCTGCAATTGGTGAGCAACGTCGAGAACATCGAGCTGACCGGCCACGCCGCAATCAACGCGACAGGCAACCAGCTCGGCAATGCGCTCACGGGCAACGATGCTGCCAACGTTCTCAACGGCGGCCAGGGCGTCGACACGATGAGCGGCGGCGCTGGCAACGACACCTACGTCATCGATCGCCTCGCCGACGTGATTGTCGAATCAGCCGCGATGGGAGTGGACACGGTGCAATCCGCCTTCAGCTTGACGCTGCAGCCCGAGCTCGAAAACCTGGTGCTCACCGGCAGCGCCGACCTGAGCGGTGCCGGCAACACCCTGGCCAACTCGCTCACCGGCAACGCCGGCGCAAACGTGCTCGATGGCGGCGCGAGCGATGACACGCTCAACGGTGGCGCCGGAATCGACACCTTGACCGGCGGCTCCGGCAACGACATCTATGTGCTCTCGGACACGGCCGACACGGTCATCGAGTTGGCGGATGGCGGCATCGACACCCTTCAGGTGGCGTTCACCCACGTCCTACAGGCGAACATCGAGAACCTCACGCTGACCGGAACATCGGCCATCAACGGGACGGGCAACGCTGCGGCCAACTTGCTGGTTGGCAACCAAGCCGTGAACGTTCTCGGCGCGGGCGCAGGCAACGACACATTAGACGGTGGTAGTGGTGCCGACAAGATGACAGGCGGCACGGGCGACGACGTCTACTTCGTCGATAACGCATCGGACCAACTGGTCGAACTTGCGGGCGCTGGCACCGACACGGTGAACTCGTCCATCTCCTTCACGCTGCAGTCCGAATTCGAACGGCTGACTTTGACCGGCAGTGCGAACATCGACGGCACCGGCAATGCGCTGGCCAATGCCATCACGGGCAACGATGGCGAGAACATGCTCGACGGTGGCGCGGGTGCCGACACGCTGACGGGCCATGGCGGTAATGACGTTTACATCATCGACAACTCCGGCGATGTCGTGGTGGAGTCCGCCGACGATGGCTATGACCGGATCATGTCCACCGTCAGCGTGATGATGCAGGCACAGGTCGAAGACCTGGCGCTCGTTGGCGAGGCGGCCATCAATGGCACCGGCAACGCGCTGCGAAATTCCATCGCCGGAAACTCGGCATCAAATCTTCTCAATGGCGGTGCGGGCGAGGACACCTTGTGGGGCGGGTACGGCGGAGAAGCTGCAGACACCCTGATCGGCGGGACAGGCGACGACGAGTACCAGGTCAACAACAGTTCGGACCAGATCGTCGAGCTAGCCGGCGAAGGCACCGACGTGGTGTTTTCTGGCGCCAACTTCGTACTGCAGGCGAATGTCGAAAACCTGGAACTGATCTACAACACCGACATCAATGGCACGGGCAACGCCTTGGCCAACAGCTTGCGCGGCAATGCGGGCAACAATGTGCTCAATGGGGCAGCCGGTGCCGACACCATGACCGGTGCGGAGGGCAACGACACCTACGTCGTCGACAACGCAGGTGACCAAACGGTCGAGCTCGTCGGCGGCGGTACCGATCTCGTGCAGTCCTCAGTCACCCTCACGCTACAGGCCAGTGTGGAGAACCTGACGCTGACCGGCTCGTCGGCGATCAACGCCACCGGCAACACCCTGGCCAACGTCCTCACCGGCAACACGGCGGGCAATGTGCTTAACGGAGGCACCGGCGCTGACTCGATGACCGGAAGTGCGGGCAACGACACCTACGTCGTCGACAACGCCGGAGACAAGACGATTGAAGTCGCCGGCGGCGGCATCGACCTTGTGCAGTCGTCGATCAGCCTCACGCTGCAGGCCGAGGTCGAGAACCTCACCCTGACCGGCACGTCGACGATCAACGGCACCGGCAACTCGCTGGCCAACGTCATCACTGGCAACCTGGCGAGCAACGTGCTCAACGGCGGCGCAGGTGCCGACTCGATGAGCGGCGGCGCGGGCAACGACACCTACGTCGTCGACAACCTCGGCGACAAGACCATCGAGGCCGCCGGCGGTGGTACCGACCTGGTCCAGTCATCGGCCAGCTTCACGCTCCAGGCCGAGGTCGAGAACCTCACCCTGACCGGGACGTCCGCCATCAGTGGCACCGGCAACGCCCTGGCCAACGCCATCGTCGGCAACGTGGCCGGCAACGTGCTCAACGGCGGGACGGGCGCCGACTCGATGACAGGCGGCTCGGGCAACGACACCTACATCGTCGACAACACCGGCGACAAGACCGTCGAGGTCGCCGGTGGCGGGATCGACCTCGTCCAGTCCTCCATCAGCTTCGCGCTGCAGTCCGAGATCGAGAACCTGACGTTGACGGGCACGGCTTCCATCAACGGCGTCGGAAACGCCTTGAACAACGTGCTCACCGGCAACGCTGCGGCCAACGTGCTGACGGGCGGTGCGGGCAACGACACCTATGTCGTCGACAACGCCAGCGACAAGACTGTCGAAGCCACAGGTGCCGGCATCGACCTCGTCAAGTCCTCCATTAGTTTCACCCTGCAAGCCTCGGTCGAAAACCTGACGCTGACGGGCAGCGCCGCGATCAACGGTACCGGCAACTCGCTGGACAACGCGATCGTCGGCAATGCCGGCAACAACGTGCTCGACGGCAGCACTGGTGCCGACTCGATGACCGGCGGTGCAGGCGACGACACCTACGTCGTCGAAAACGCGAGGGACTTCATTTCGGAACAGGCAGGCGGCGGCACCGATCTTGTTCAGTCCTCCATCAACCTCGAATTGGCGGGCAATGTCGAGAACCTCACGCTGACGGGCCTTTCGGCGATCCATGGTCTGGGCAACGCGTTGGCCAACGCCATCATCGGCAATGCGGCCAACAACGTGCTCGACGGCAGCGCGGGAGCCGACTCATTGACCGGTGGCGCGGGCAATGACACCTACGTCGTCGACAACGCTGGCGACAAGACGATCGAGCAGGCCGCAGGCGGCATCGATCTCGTTGAATCCTCCGTCAGCCACACCCTACAGGCCGAGGTCGAGAAGCTGACCTTGACCGGCTTTTCAGCCATCAACGGAACCGGCAACACGTTGGCCAACACCATCGTCGGCAATTGGGCGGACAACCGGCTCGACGGCGTGGCAGGCGCCGACTCGATGACCGGCGCGGAGGGCAACGACACCTATGTCGTGGACAACAGCGGCGACAAGACCATCGAGCAGGCCCACGGCGGCACCGACCTCGTTCAGTCGTCAATCGGCTTTGCGCTGCAGGCCGAGGTCGAGAACCTCACGCTGACTGGCGGCGCGGCCATCAATGGCACCGGCAACGCGCTGGCCAATGCGATTGTCGGAAACGCGGCAAACAATGTGCTGGACGGAATGGCCGGCAACGACCGGCTCAGCGGCGGTGCTGGCGCCGACATCTTTGCCCTCACCTCCTCGCTCGGGTCAGACCTCATCACGGACTTCACCAGGGGCATCGACAAGCTGCGACTGAGTCAGGCGGCATTTGACGTCGGCGATGGCGACACCACGGTCGAGAACGCGGTTCTGATGAACGGCCCCAACGGTTTCAACACGTCGGCGGAGCTCATCGTCGTCGCCCACGACATCACAGGTGACATCACCGCGGCGAGCGCGGCAACGGCCATCGGCCACGCCAACAGCAACTACGCTGTCGGCGATACCCGAGTGTTCGTCGTCGACAACGGCAGCGACTCAGCCGTCTACCTCTTCAAGTCAGCAGACACCAACTCGACCGTCGGCGCGGGTGAGCTCACGCTGCTCGCCACGCTGGACGACACCGCCGCCACCGGTGTGTCGGAATACATCTTTGGTATCTGACGAGCGGTCAGGCGGGGCCTCCCCGGTAGAGACTCAATGCTCGCGAAAAGCGCGGCGAAAGTAGCCGCCCACCGGCTCGAGCAAGAAGGCCATCGGCGTGCGTTCGGTGGTCTTGATGTAGACCTCCGCTGCCATGCCCGGGCGCAGTCGCCCGAACACCCCACCAGCGTCGTCGCCAGCATCATCCGGCGTCACCTGCAGCAGCGCGCGCAGGTAGGGGGCGCCGCTACGCTCGTCCGTCAACGCATCGGCTGAGATCTCGATCACTCTTGCCGCGAGCAGGCGCTCGTAGCGCGATTCCGCCGTCAGCAGCTTGAGCTCCGCGGTCGTGCCGGTGCGCACCTCGGCAGCCACGTTCAGCGGCAAGTGCACCTCCACTTGCAGAGGCGCGTCGACTGGCACGATGTCGACGATGGGCTCGCGGGCACCGAGTGCGGAGCCCGCGGTGTTGACTCGCATATTCACCAAACGGCCAGACTCCGGAGCCACCACGGTCTGCCGGCTGCGATCATCGCTGCTCGAACGCAGGCGCTGCTCGGTGTCGGCAATGCGCGCGCCCACTTCGCGCAGTTCTTCGCTCGCCTGCTGCACCAGACCATCGCGCAGTCCGCGCACGCGCGCCTCCAGCGCACCCAGGCGTTGCTTCGCCTGTGCCAGCTCTGCCTCGTTGGCGAACTGGCGCGACTCGTATTCGCTCACGCCCCGCTGCATCGCCATCACACGGGCGCGGTTGACATACTGCTCTTGCTCGAGCTTCTGGTTCAGCGCCAGCTCTTCGCGCATCAAGGCCGCAGCACGGTTGGTGTTCTCCCGCTCCTTCAGACGAACCTCGATTTCGGTCCGGGTGTCCTGCGCCTGGCGACGCTCGCCTTCCAGCTGCGCGTTCAAGTTGGACTGCCGGGCAACGAACGCTGCCCGCTCCTTGGCCGCCTGTTCGGCAAAGCGCTTGACGTCGGCGAACTCGGCGGACAGCGCGGCGGGCACTTTCCAGGCGCTCTGGCCTGCCACTTCAGCCTCCAGGCGCGACTGGCGCAACCGATCGGCCGCCAACTGGGCCCGCAACAGGTCGACCGAAGCCTCGACGCGCACGTCCTCGAGCTCGATCAGCACGTCTCCCTGGCGCACGGTCTGGCCTTCGCGCACGAGAATCCTGGCGACCGTGCCACCATCACGGTGCGTGACCGTGCGCCGGTTCGCTTCGACTTTGACGATGCCTTGTGCAACAACGCCACCGGAGATCGGGGCCCAGACGGCCCACGCCGTAAAGATCGCGAACCATGCTCCGATGATCCACAGCCCCCGGCGAGCCACATTCCGCAGGCGCTGATCCAGCAAGTCGACCGGCGTGGTGACGCTCATCGTGGTTGTCATGCCCGGCCTCCACGCGTTTGAGTGTCTTCACCGGTGGGCATTGGCTGGCTTGCCTGTGGCAGTTCCGGATCAGCCACCATGTCGGCCCCGCCCCCACGCCGGACCGCAGTCCTCTCGATCGCGCCGTCACGCAATACCAGGACCCGGTCGGCGACCGAGAGCAACCGGCGCCGCTGGGTGACCGCCACCACCGTCGCGCCGCGCGCGCGCAGCCGCTGGAGCGCCGCCATCAACGCTTCTTCGCCGTCCGCATCGAGACTGGCATCCGGCTCGTCCAGTACCACCAGAGCCGGTTCACCGAAAAGCGCCCGCGCCAGTGCTACGCGCTGGCGCTGGCCGCCGGAAAGCAAGCGCCCGCCCTCGCCGACCGGCGTGTCATAACCCTGTGGGAAACGCAGGATCAGCTCGTGGGCGCCCGCGGCCTGCGCGGCCGCCACGACCTGCGAAGATTCGGCCGACGTGAACCGGGCGATGTTCTCCGCCACGGTGCCGGCGAACAATTCGACATCCTGAGGCAGATAGCCCAGTGCCGCGCCGAGGGCACGAGGGTCGTACTGCCGGATGTCGGCCCCATCGAGACGCACGGTGCCTCCACTGGCCTTGAGTACACCGACGAGCAGGCGGGCCAGCGTGGTCTTGCCTGCGCCGCTGCCCCCCACCACGGCCACCAGTTCGCCGGGTTCGGCCTTGAAACTCACCTGACGCAGCAACACGCGCCCACTTTGCGGCGCAGCATGGCTGAGTGATTCGACGTCGAGCCGGCCGGTCGGCATCGGCAGAGACGTTGAAACCTGGCCTTCGACGGGTCGGTCCAGCAGCGCTTGCAGGCGACGATGTGCCAAGCGCGCCTCGACCAACGACTGCCAACCGCCGATCAGTTGTTCGACCGGTGCCAACGCACGGCCCAGGATGATGGTGGTGGCGATCATCACGCCAGGTGTGGCGCCTTCACGGATGACCAACCAGGCGCCCGCACTGAGCATCAGCACCTGCACACCCTGGCGGGCCGTGCGCGAGATGGCTGCCAACTTGCCGCTGAGCGATGTTGCGGCCAGCGTCGCCTCCTGCACGCTGATCGACTGAGCAGCCCAACGCTGTGTCATCGCCTCGCCCATGCCCAGCGCAGTGACAACCTCGGCGTTCTGCATGCAGCGGTCGGCCCAGCGCGCCGTGGCACGAGACGCGTCCTGGATCTGTGCCAGCCCCTGTCGAACGAGGCGATTGTTGGCCCACGTGAGGGCCAGCAGGATCAGAGCCGCCAACGTCGCCAGAACTCCCAGTCGGGGATCGAAGAACGCAATGATCACCAGGTAGACGATGGCCCACGGCGTGTCGAAAAGCGCGACCACACCGGGCCCCGACAGGAACGTGCGCAGGCTGCTCAGGTCCTTCAGGCCATCAGCGAGTTCAACACTGGACTGCCGCGCATTGGCCACGATCAGTTGCCCGAGCAGGCCCGGGCCATAGCGGCGTTCCAGCGACATGCCCAGCATCGTCAGCAGCCGCGTTCGAATCTGGTCCATCGCGCCAAAAACCGCCAGGCTGAATCCCGCCAGCAGGAGCAGCATCACCAGTGTTTCGACACTGCGCGTGACGAGGACCCGGTCGTAGACCTGCAACATGAACAACGACGGTGTCAGCAGGGCCAGATTGATGACCAAGCTGAACCCGAGCGCCCATTTCAGGTGCGGGCGAACGAAGCGTTGCAGGCTGGATTCGGCCTCCGGCAAGGCAGAACGGGCGGGAGCTGACATCGGGTTGCAGGGGGCTGCGACAAAGCCGCGCAGTCCGTTCTGAGGAACCTGAAATTGTCGCAAAACGGGCCCCCGACGACTGTCAAATTGCGGCGACGTAATCCACATGATCTTTGAATCGGTGTCGCGACACCGGGCCGCCCGGGCGTTGCGCCACGCGTTTCCAACGATGATGTCCGGATTCGACCGCATCCGGTCCAACTCCGGTCTGGCACGCGGGCTTTTCCAAGTCAATCATGACGTCCTCTGCCACTGATTCTGATTGATCATCATGTCCATTTCCGACCGCCCCAGCACCGCCCTCCTGCTCATCGACGTGCAGGAATCGTTTCGTGTACGGCCCTACTGGAGTGATTCGGAGGCGCCGGCCTTCTTCGAGCGCACCAACCGGCTCATCGCCGGTGCCGCCGCAGCGGGCATTCCGATCGTGCAGGTGTTCCACGTCGACGCACCGAACAGCGCCGACAACCCGTTTTCCCACGCCAGCGGCCTGATCCGTCCGATGGCTGAGTTGCTGCCGTTCGACGCGGCGCTGGTGGTCGAGAAGCACCGGCACAGCGCGCTGGTCGGGTCGGGCTTGCCCGTGTGGCTGCACAGCCAAGGCATCCGGCGCCTGATCGTGGCGGGCATCCGTACGGAGCAGTGCTGCGAAACCACCACCCGTCATGCCAGCGACGAGGGCTGGGAGGTGGACTACGTGACCGAAGCCACCCTCACCTTCGACATGACGACGCCCACGGGCCACACGCTGACGGCAGCGCAGATTCGCGAGCGGACGGAGACGGTGCTGGCCGGGCGCTTTGCCACCATCTGCACGGTCGAACAGGCGTTGCAGCGGGCGACGAACGCCGCATGAAGACCACCCGGCTGCTGTTGATGATGTTCGACGAGGTCGAGTTGCTCGATTTCGCCGGCCCCTACGAAGTTTTCACCACCGCCAACCGAATGGCGGCGCGCCGCTGGCCCGACGCGGCGGCGCCGTTCGAGCTGACGACCGCGTCGCCCCACGGGCTGACAGTCAGGGCCCGCGCCGGTCTGATGCTGCAGCCGGACACCGCTTTGGCATCCGCCCCGCCGGCCGATGTGCTGCTGGTCCCTGGCGGCGTGGTCGATCAACTGCTCGGCGATGCCTCATTGCTGGCGGAGATTCGACGCCGCTCGCACGAAGCGCAGATCTCGGCATCGATTTGCACCGGCGCCTTTGTGCTGGCGGCAGCGGGCATCTTGCGTGACGGCAAGGCAACCACCCACTGGGAAGATGCGGCCGATCTGGCGCATCGCCACCCTGCACTGCAGGTCGTCACCGATCGCCGCTGGGTGGACAGCGGTCGCGTGGTCACCTCGGCAGGCATCGCCGCCGGCATCGACATGAGCTTGCACCTCGTGGCACGCTGCGTCGACATGGAGTTGGCGCAGCGAACCGCCCGGCAACTCGACGTGCCCTGGATCGCCGCATGAACGGCCCGGTGGACGTGCTGTTCGTCATGCTGCCGGACAGCTTGTTGCTCGACGTCGGGGGCCCGGCGGAAGCATTTCGCCTCGCCAACGCCCAGTTGGCCAAACGGGGCCTGCCACCCGCTTTCCGGATGCGCTTCGTCGGCCCCGAGCACAGCACGCCGTCCTCGGTCGGGCTGACGTTGTCGGGCATCGAGCCTCTTCCTGAGCGGTTGGAGGTGCCGAGCTGGGTGGTGCTGGTCGGCCGTCCAGGCGACGCGGTACAGGTGGTGCGCCGCAGCACGCCCTGGCTGGCTGCACGACATTGGCTGGCCCAAGTCGTCGCACCGAGCCTGTCTGAGCCGGGATCGGCGTGCCGCCTGCTCACTGTCTGCTCTGGCGCATTGCTGGCGGCCGATGCCGGTTTGCTGGCGCACCGTCAGGTCACGACGCACCATGAGTTGCTGGACGAGTTGGTAGCCTTGGCGCCGGCGGCGAAGGTGGTGGCCAATCGCGTGTTCGTCGAGGATGGTGCGATCGCCAGCAGTGCTGGTGTGACGGCGGGCATCGATCTCGCGCTGCACCTGATCTCGCAGACCTTGGGCGAAGCGCTGGCCTCCGCGGTGGCGCAGGTGATGGTGGTTTTTCACCGGCGCGGCGCCGATGACCCTGAGCAATCACCGCTGCTCGCGGGCCGCAGCCACCTGCACCCGGCAGTTCATGCCGTTCAGACAGCGGTTCTGGAAGCGCCCGGCGAAGATTGGTCGCTGGAGCGCATGGCCAGCCTGGCCCACGTGACCCCTCGCCATCTCTCGCGCCTGTTTCGCGAACATGCGGGCATCACACCACGCGAGCACGTCGAGCAGGTGCGACTGGCCCTGGCCCAAGAAGCGCAGCGCGCCGGCCTGCAGACCAAGCAGGCCGTGTCGCTCGCCGGGTTTCGCTCGGATCGGCAGTGGCGGCGCGCGCGCAACCGCGCATCGCCGCCCAACTGAGCCTCAGTCTTGCAGCGACAGCAATCGACGCTCGATCAGCTCGCGTTCCAGCTCATCGTGCCCAACGAACTGCACGGCGTTCCAACCCAATGTGCGGGCGGCCTCGACGTTAGGCCCGTGATCGTCGATGAACAGCAACTGGTGCGCCGGCAGGCCGAATTGGTCGAGCGCATGGTCGAAAATGGCCGCGGCCGGCTTGTTCACTTTGGCGCGTGACGAGAACACGCCGCCATCGAACCACGCCATGAAGTGATGCGAGCGCTCCAGATGCTCGGCAAACGGTAGAGGCATGTTCGACAGGAAGTACAGCCGCCGCCCGGCCGCCTTCAGGCGCTGCAAGAGCGCCACCGTGCCGGGCAAGGGCAGCAGCGACAGCGGCGCCTCGTCCACCACGGCCTGCACCTCTGATTCGGCCAAACCCGTCCGTTGGGCAATGCGTCTGACCAGCGTGGGCACGTCGACGTGCCCGCTGTCGAAGTCGCCCCAGTCGCCCTGGTAACTCTGGAACACCTGCGCCACCCAGTGCGCGGCGGCGTCGGCGCTGCCTACGCGGTGCGGCAGGATGCGAGCAAGCAAGGCCTCGGGCTGCCAGTCAAAGACGACGCGGCCGAAATCGAAGACGACGGCCAAGTCGCCAGGTAAAGCGGGCGAGTCGATGGCGCTCGTCATCCAGCCCTCAACATCGCCAGCAGGCCCGCGGTGGATGCATCCAGCCCGGCCGCATCGCCCGACGCGAAGCGCGGCAGCAACTGGTTGCACAGGGCCTTGCCCAGCTCCACACCCCATTGGTCGAAGCTGTTGATGCCCCAGATGGCGCCGCTGGTGAACACCCGGTGTTCGTAGAGCGCGATCAGCGCTCCGAAAGAACGCGGGTTCAGGGCCGACAGCAGCAAGGTGGTGCTCGGGCGGTTGCCGGGGAAGCTGCGGTGCTTGGCGAGCACATCGCGGTCCAAGGTCGGCGATGCCGTGGGGGCTCTCTCGGTGGCCGCTTCGGCGGCCGTCTTGCCCAGCATGAGGGCCTGGCTTTGCGCGAGGCAGTTGGCCAACAGCTTGGTATGCAAGTCGCCGTGGCCGTGGCTGGGGGTTTTCACCGCGATGAATTCGACCGGCACCACGTCCGTGCCCTGGTGCAGCATCTGGAAATAGGCATGCTGGCCGTTGGTGCCGGGCTCGCCCCAGACGACGGGGCTGGTGCCGTAGGGCAGCGTGTGGCCGTCAACGTCCACCCCCTTGCCGTTGGACTCCATCTCGAGTTGCTGCAAGTACGCTGGCAGACGGGACAAGCCCTGGTGATACGGCGCCACCGAGCGGCTGGTGAAGCCGTGAAAGTTGCGGTACCAGACATCCAGCAATCCCAACTGAACCGGCAAGTTCTGCGCGAGCGGGGCGCCAGCGAAATGCTCGTCCATGGCGCGGGCACCGGCCAGGAAGGCGCGGAAGGGGTCGGCGCCGATGGCGATCGCCAATGGCAGCCCGATGGCGCTCCACAGTGAGTAGCGCCCGCCGACCCAGTCCCAGAAGCCGAAGGTGTCGCGAATGCCGAACTCTGCCGCGGCCTTCAGGTTGGTGGTGACGCCGACGAAGTGGCGCGCCGTGTCCTGCCCGCCGTGGGCAACAAACCATTCGCGGGCCACCTGTGCGTTGGCCATCGTCTCCTGGGTGGTGAAGGTTTTCGAGGCAATGATGAACAGCGTGCGCTCGGGCTTCAGGCCCTGGAGGACGGGCGTGATGTCATGGCCATCGACGTTCGAGACAAAGTGCAAGCGCAAGCCCGGGTGGCAGAACGGCTGCAACGCGATGGCAGCCATGCGCGGGCCCAAGTCCGACCCACCGATGCCGATGTTGACGATGTCGGTGTAGGTGGTGCCAGCCTGTGCACGGACGCTATCAGCATAGGCCAGCATGCGATCCAGGACGTCGTGCACTTCGGCGCTGTGCGCGCCCGCACCGCGCGGCGCGCGCAGCGCGGTGTGCAACACCGCCCGGCCCTCGGTCGTATTGATCGGCTCGCCCGCGAGCATGCGGTCGCGGCGCTGGGGCAGCTGACATGCCTCGGCCAACTCGGTGAGCAGGCGACGGGTGACTTCGTCCCATCGGTTCTTCGACAGGTCGGCGAAGACCTCGGGCGCCTGCAGCGTGAAGCGCTCGAACCGGCGAGGATCGTCAGCGAACGCCGTTCGCAAATCCAGGTCGCGGCCATGGGCCTCGAAGTGGCCCCGCAGCGCCGTCCACGCGACGGTGTGGTCGCATCGTGGTGCGTCAGCCATGGCTGGCCTCCTGGATCAGTTTGTCGAGCTTGGCGGCATCGGCCGCGAAAAGGCGGATGCCTTCTGCCAGCTTCTCGGTGGCCATCGCGTCTTCGTTGAGGGCGAAGCGGAAGCTTGCCTCGTTGTAGATGACCGGGTGCAGGTCCAGCAGCCTCGCGTCCGCGGCGTCCAGGGCCGGCGACAACGGCGCCTCGCTGCCTTGCAACTGGGCGAGCAGATCGGGGCTGATGGTCAGCAGGTCGCAGCCCGCCAGGGCGAGGATCTGCCCGGTGTTGCGGAAGCTGGCGCCCATCACCTCGGTGGCGATGTCGAACTTCTTGTAGTGGTTGAAGATCTGGGTGACCGACTTGACGCCGGGGTCGTTGGCGCCGGCCATCGCGGCCTCGTCCCAGGCGGCGCCCGCCTGCTTCTTGTACCAGTCGTAGATGCGGCCGACGAAGGGGCTGATAAGCTTCACGTTGGCCTCGCCGCACGCCACCGCCTGGCAGAAGCTGAACAGCAGCGTCAGGTTGCAGTGGATGCCCTCGCGCTCCAACACGCGGGCGGCCTGAATGCCTTCCCAGGTGGAGGCGATTTTGATCAGCACCCGGTCGCGGCCGATGCCCGCCGCCTCGTACAGCCCCATCAGGTGATGGGCTCGGGCGATGGTGGCCGCCGTGTCGAACGACAGGCGCGCGTCCACTTCCGTCGACACCCGGCCGGGCACCACTTTCAGGATCTCCAGACCGAAGCGCACCAGCACCTGATCCACCACTTCCGGCAGCGGCAGCTGGCGATGTGCCGCCACAGTCTCCTTCAGCAGCGGGGCATAGTCCGGCTGCTGCACTGCCTTGAGAATGAGCGAGGGGTTGGTGGTGGCGTCGCGCGGCGCGTACTGCGCCAACTGCTTGAAGTTGCCGGTATCGGCCACGACGGTGGTGTAGGCCTTGAGTTGGTCGAGCTGGTTCATGGTGAAGAGCCGCCCGGGCGGGCGCTTGTGCGGGACAACCCGGATTAGAACGCCGATGGCGCCAACACCGGTTACGGTGGGGTTACGGAAACGATGTCTCCATGTCCGGCCCGAGGCGCGCCATCGCCGGCCCGCGCGCGCTTGCCTCGGAACCCACGGGGGCTGAGGTCAATTGACCGACCGAAGAAACTCATGCATCATTCAGCGTGTAACTTTGTTTCACCTCGCTGACCATGTCCTTCGACCTCGTTTTCTTCGGCGGCACGGGCGACCTCACCTGGCGCAAGCTGATGCCCGCGTTGTTCCAGGCTTTCCGCCATGGCAAGCTGCCCGCCGGGGGCCGCATTCTGGCCGTGGCCCGCGATGAGCGCAGCGACGCCGACTATCGCCAGTTCATTCGCGAGCGATTTGTCGATGTCGACAGTTCCAAACGGCCGAGCGACGACGAGTTCGACCGCTTCGCCTCCATGTTGCACTACCGTCGCATGGACCTGTCCCAGCCCACCGACTACGCCGGGCTGAAGAGCTGGCTCGACGAGCGCGGCGCGGACACGGTGGTGCTGTACCTAGCCACCAGCCCCCATCTGTTCCCCGTGATCTGCGAGCAACTGGGGTCGGCCGGGCTCAATGGCCCGAAGGTGCGCGTGGTGCTGGAGAAGCCGCTCGGGCATGACTTGAGCAGTGCGCAAGAGATCAACCGCGTGGTGCGGTCTGTCTTCAGCGAACAGCAGGCCTTCCGCATCGACCACTACCTCGGCAAGCCTTCGGTGCAGAACCTGATGGCGCTTCGCTTCGGCAACGCACTGTTCGAACCGCTGTGGAACCGGCAGAGCATCGCCAACATCCAGATCACGCTGGCCGAGTCGCTGGGCGTGGGCACGCGCGGCGATTTCTACGACCGCACCGGCGCCTTGCGCGACATGATCCAGAACCACGCGCTTCAGTTGCTGACGATGATCGCGATGGAGCCCCCGTCGACCAACGACGCCGACGCGATCCGCGACGAGAAGTTGAAGGTGTTGAAGTCGCTGCGACCTTTCACGCCGGCGAGCGTCGCGCGTGATGTGCTTCGGGGCCAGTACAAGGCAGGCACCGTGGAAGGCAAGGCCGTGCCGGGCTACCTGGACGAGGTGAAGGTGCCCGCAGGAAGCACCTGCGAGACGTTCGTGGCGCTGCGCACCGAGGTGCAGAACTGGCGTTGGGCCGGCGTGCCGTTCTACCTGCGCACCGGCAAGCGCCTGGCTGCGCGGGATGCGCAGATCGTCGTCAACTTCCGCGAGGTGCCACACCCGATCTTTCCGGGGACGCCACGGGCGAACAAGCTGGTCATCAAGCTGCAGCCGGAGGACGGGCTGGAACTGCACCTGCTGGCCGCCAAGGGCGCCGGCCAGGGCGATGCGCTGAGCCCGGTTTCGCTGGATCTCGACTTCGACAAGGCCTTCCCCACCGACCGCGTCGGCGCCTACGAACGCCTGCTGCTCGATGCGATCGCGGGCCGGCTGAACCTGTTTGTGCGCAGCGATGAGCAAGAGCAGGCCTGGCGTTGGGTGGAGCCCATCCTTGACAGCTGGGCCCAGGATGCGAGCGACCTGAAGACCTACGCGGCGGGAAGCTGGGGGCCGCCCGCGGCCAGCGCAATGGTGGCCCGAGACGGCTTCGCGTGGGCCGAAGAGCAGTGACCACCCGCACCAACGTTTGCGATGGCCACCGAAACCACCATGCTTGACCGCATCCGCGCGTCCATTCCAGCCTTGCCTCCCGCCGAGCAGCGGGTCGCCAAGCTCGTGCTCAGCGACCCTCGTGGTTTTGCTTCGATGCCCGTGGGCGAGCTGGCCGAGCGCTCCCATGTCAGCAAGCCCACGGTGGTGCGCTTTTGCCGCAGCGTAGGCTATGACGGGCTCGCGGACTTCAAGTTGAAGCTGGCCGGCACGGTGAACGAGGGCGTGCCCTTCGTGCACCGAGCGGTGGACGAGGACGACAAGCCGGGCGACATCATCGTCAAGGTCATCGACAACGCGGTGAGCGCGCTGCTGAAGTACCGCAACGACGCCGCAGGGCACGCGTTCGAGCGCGCGATGACGGCGATGGCCGAAACTGCGCGTCAGAACGCCCGCATCGAGTTCTACGGCGTCGGCAACTCGGGCATCGTGGCGCAGGACGCCCAGCACAAGTTTTTCCGGCTGGGTGTCAACGCGGTGGCCATGAGCGACGGACACGTCCAGGTGATGAGCGCCACGATGCTCAAGCCGGTGGACTGCGCGGTGGTGATCAGCAACTCCGGGCGCAGCCAGGATTTGTTGGGGGTGGCCGAGATCGCTCTTCGCAAAGGGGCCACCCTGATCGTGATCACCGCCAGCGGCTCACCATTGGCCCAACTGGCGCAGGGGGCCGGCCAAATCCTGTTGGCGGCGGACCATCCAGAAGACTACGACCGCTACAGCCCAATGGTGTCGCGCATGCTGCACTTGATGGTGGTCGACATCCTGACGACCGGCGTCGCACTGCGCTTGGGACAGGGCCTGCGCCCCGTCTTGCAAGAGATCAAACGCAATCTGCGCACGCGGCGCTATGCCCCCACTGCGTCCGACTGATCGGACGGCTCCATCAAGCAAAAGCGGCCCGTCTGGGCCGCTTTTCTTTTGGGGGGACTGCGACGGTTCGGCGAATCAGCCGCCGATACCCAGCAGCTCAGCGACGCCGTACAACTTGGCCAAGTCGACCAGCTTGGGCGGCGCGTTGCGGATCTCGAACGCCCGCTGCCGCCCTTCGGCCAGACGCCGGCATTGCAGCAGCACCGCGAGCGATGCCGAATCGACCTGCGCCAATGAACCGGCATCTATCGTCACCGTGGGATCGACAGAAGCCTCGATCGCCGGGCCCAGTGACGCCAGCGCGCTGCGCGCATCACGCAGCGTCAAGGCTGCGGGCAAGGTCAAGGCGGACGAAGCCTGCGTCATGGTGCTCAGCTCTTGGCCGCGGCCTTGTTCTTCTCGGCCAGCTTGGTGATCAACCCATCGATTCCGACAGAGCCGATTTCCTGGGCAAAGCTGCTCTTGTACTGCTCGACCAGCCAGACACCCAGCACGTTCACGTCGTAGATCTTCCAGCCGTTGTCGGTCTTCTCGAGCCGGTAGTCGAGCTGGATCGGCTCGCCCTTGCCTTTGATCTCGGTACGCACGACCACTTCGGTGTCGTCGGCACCGGCGCGATACGGCTTCATCTGCACCGTCTGATCACGCACCTGGGTCAATGCGCCGGCATAAGTGCGCACCAGCAAGGTCTTGAACTCGGTCTGCAGGCGCTGCTGCTGGTCCGGCGTCGCGGTCTTCCAGGGGCGGCCGACGGCAGCGGCCGTCATGCGCTGGAAATTGACGTTGGGCATCACCTTGGTGTCGACCAAGGTGATGATCTTCGAGACATCGCCACCCTGGATCGCCTTGTCGGCTTTCAAGGTGTCGATCACTTCGGTCGACACCTGTTTGATCAGGGCATCGGGGGGCGTGACATCAGCACGCGCCGCGAACGGGCCGACCAGGGCGGCAGAGGCCACAGCGGCCAGGGCAACGCGGCGGGTCAGTGAAAAGGCGAACATTCGGGTTCCTTCCATGTAGAGGCCCCAGCCAAGAGGCCGAAGCCGACTCATTCAACGCGGCACGCGGCCCGGCGGTTCACAGCAGCAGGTGACAATTTGCAGCGAGCGAACACTCACTTGCCCGCACATCCATCAAGTTGGGCTATTCCTCGTCGTCGGGTGAGGGTGGTGGGTTGCCGTCGTAGACCTGATTCTGGCGTCGGGCCAAGTAGGCATCGCGCAAGAAGCTGTACTTGTCGAGCGCCACGTCATCGAGCACCCGCGATGCACCCAGCAGCCCTGCCCGGGTGCTGACCACCTGCAGCAGCGTCGCGCTCAACACCTTGGCTCGGGTGTCGTCGATCAACGATGTCGCGCTGGCCTGCATGTCCACCGGCAGTGCCGCTGTGTCACGCAATGTGGAAGGCCCCAGCACTGGCAACACGACGTAAGGCCCCGAGGGCACACCCCAGCGACCCAAGGTTTGTCCGAAATCTTCAGGCTGCTTCTCCAGCCCGATCTCTGTACCGATGTCCAAAAGGCCACCGAAACCCAGGACACTGTTGGTGGCCACGCGCATGCCCATCTGCAACGAGCTTTCGAACTTGCCCTGCAAGATGTGGTTCACGGTAGACCAGGCGTCGGCCACATTGCCGAACACGTTGTCCACCAGGTTGCGCACGTACTCGGGCACCACATCCTTATAGGCCTGAGCCACGGGCTTGAGCACCGCCGTGTCGATCGCATCGTTGAACGAGAAGACCTTGCGGTTCCAGCCCTCGAGAGGATCCTTCTTGTTGCGGGGCAGGGGCTTCGCGGCCGGCTCGTCCTCTGCCGCAGCGGCGCCGGACGCGGCCGCGGCTGCCTCTGCCGCAGCGGCGACCATGCCTGCGCCACCGGCCACCATCACTGCCGGCACATCGATGTCCGCGGCAGAGTCTGGCGCACCGGTCGCGCCCTCCACGGAAAGGGCCGTCTCATCCGCGAACGCCCCTGCGTGGATTGTGAGGCCAGCCGCCAGACAGACGGCCCATGCCTGGCGCTTCATTTCTTGTCCCCGCCTTCGGCGCCGGCATCGCCGGCTTTGCTCAGCAACACCTGACCAATCAGGTTCTCGAGCACGATCGCAGATTGGGTCTGCTTGATCAGGTCGCCCGCGGCGAAGTTCTTGTCATCGGCGCCTGGGTCGATGCCGATGTATTGGTCGCCCAACAGGCCCGAAGTGAGGATCTTGGCGGTCGAATCCTTGGGAAATTCAACGCCCTTGTTCAACTCCATCGTCACCAACCCCTGATAGGTCTTCAGGTCGAGGCCGATCTTCGTGACCCGCCCCACGACCACACCCGCGGACCGAACCGGTGCGCGGGGCTTGAGACCACCAATGTTGTCGAAACGAGCCTGCAAGGTGTAGGTCTCGCCAGCGCTGAACGAGGCCAGGTTGGCGGCCTTCAGAGCAAGAAAGACCACCGCCGCCAAGCCCAGAAGAACGAACAGACCAACCAGTGTTTCGATGCTTTTCTTTGCCATCGTTGATTTCCTTAACGCGCCGAGAACATCAGCGCCGTGAGGATGAAGTCCACGCCCAGCACCGCCAACGACGAGATGACGACCGTGCGGGTGGTGGCGTAGGCCACGCCTTCCGGCGTGGCTTCAGTGACGTAGCCTTGGTAGAGCGCCACCGACGTGCAGATCAGGCCGAACACCGAGCTCTTGATCACGCCGTTGCCGACATCGCGCCAGACATCGACGCCGCCTTGCTGAATCGACCAGAAGTTGCCCGGATCGACACCAATCAACCCCACGGCGACCAGCCATGCCCCAAGAATGCCGATGGCCGAGAACATGGCCGCCAGCAGCGGCATCGATATGGCACCCGCGAGGAACCGCGGCGCCAAGACACGCTGACGCGGGTCGATGGCCATCAATTCGAGCGCGGCGATCTGCTCACCCGCCTTCATCAGGCCGATCTCGGCCGTCAACGACGTGCCGGCACGACCCGCGAAAAGCAAGGCAGTGACGACCGGCCCCAACTCACGCACCAGCGACAAATTGACCACCAGCCCCAAAGACTCTGCCGCACCATAGGTGGCGAGCGCGTAGTACATCTGCAAAGCGAGTACAAAGCCCACGGCCATCCCCGAGGCCAGGATGATCACCAGCGACCGGTTGCCGATGGCGTGGATCTGCACGACGACCAGACTGAATCGGCGCAACGAGGCGGGAAGAGCCCGCAGCAGATCGGCCAGAAACATGGCGGCGCGGCCCCAGCCAGCCACCACCCGAAGGGCCCATGCCCCGATGGAGGACAGCCAGTTCATGCCTTGCCTCGCAAGCCGTAGTCGCCCGCCATGTCGGGCGCCGGGTAGTGGAACTTGACCGGGCCATCGGGTTCACCGCGAACAAATTGCCGCACTTCGGCATCGGTGCTGGCCATCAGCTCGGCCGGTGTGCCTTGCGCCACGATTCGCCCGCCTGTGGCGAGCAGCACCACCCAATCGCTGATCGCCATGCACTCGGGCACGTCGTGCGAAATGAGCAAGGTGGTGGCCCCCGTGATGTCGTTCAGCGTCCGGATCAACTTGGCCGCCACGCCCATCGAAATCAGATCGAGCCCCGCAAAGGGCTCGTCGTACATGATCAGCTCGGGGTCGAGCGCGATCGCCCGCGCCAGCGCAATGCGGCGCGCCATGCCGCCCGACACTTCGCTGATCTTCAGTTGCGCCGCGCCACGCAGACCCACCGCGTTCAGCTTCATCAGCACGATGTCGTGGATGAGCTCTTCGGGCAGATCGGTCATCTCCCGCAGGGGAAACGCCACGTTGTCGTAGACCGACAGGTCGGTGAACAACGCGCCGAACTGGAACAGCATGCCCAGGCGTCGGCGCAAGCGGTAGAGCTGGGTGCGGTCTTGAACGTTGACAACTTCGCCATCGAACACGACGCGGCCCTTGCTGGCGGCGTGAACGCCACCAATCAGCCGCAGCAGCGTGGTCTTGCCGCATCCTGAGCCGCCAAGCACGGCCGTGACCTTGCCGCGCATGAAGCGCAGGCTGATGTCGTTCAGGATCGTCCGGCTGGCGTCATATCCAAACGTGACGTGATCGATCTCAATGAAGGCGTCGCTCATCTCGGGCAGGGATTTCCCGAGGGATTGTCGCACGGGCCTCTCGGCGGGCCGGCTGGGCCACAGGGCTTTGCCAGCCGCCACGTACGGACACGTCGCAGCAACACGACAGGCCGGGCCGGCCTGTGCTAGCGCGCCAGTTCAGCGGGGCAGGCTCGAGACGCCCATCAGGAACTCATCCACCGCGCGGGCCGCTTGCCTGCCTTCTCGGATGGCCCAGACGACCAGCGACTGGCCGCGTCGCATGTCGCCCGCTGCGAACACTTTCTCAACGTTGGTCTTGTAGCCCTGTGCGGTGTCGGTCCCTGCCTTGGCATTACCGCGCATGTCCAGCTCGACGCCAAAGGCCTGCACCACAGGCGCGACGGGACTGATGAAGCCCATCGCCAACAGCGCCAGGTCGGCCTTGAGCAGTTGCTCGGAGCCCGGCACCTCGGTCATCTTGCCGTTCTTCCATTCAACGCGAACCGTCTTCAGCCCGGTGAGCTTGCCCTTCTCACCAACGAACTCCTTGGTGGCAATCGCGAACTCGCGCTGGCAACCTTCCTCGTGGCTCGACGAACTGCGCAGCTTGTAGGGCCAGTAAGGCCAGGTCAGCGGCTTGTCTTCATGCTCCGGCGGCATCGGCATCAGCTCGAACTGGGTGACGCTGGCCGCTCCGTGCCGATTGCTGGTGCCAACGCAGTCGCTGCCGGTGTCGCCACCGCCGATGACGATCACATGTTTGCCATCGGCACGGATCTGGCCCTTGAGCTTGTCGCCTGCATTGACCTTGTTCTGCTGCGGCAGGAACTCCATCGCGAAATGGACGCCATCCAGGTCTCGCCCCGGGACCGGCAGGTCGCGACTCTGCTCGGCACCGCCACACAGCAGCACGGCGTCGAATTCGGCCTTCAACTCTTCGGGTGATACGGTGGACTTGGCCCAGTTGGTGACCTTCGAGCCCTTGGGCAACTCACCCACCATCACCCCGGTGCGGAAGACCACGCCCTCGGCCTCCATCTGCGCCACCCGGCGGTCGATGTGGCTCTTTTCCATCTTGAAGTCGGGAATGCCGTAGCGCAGCAGTCCACCGACCCGATCGTTCTTCTCGAACACGGTCACCGAATGCCCGGCACGAGCCAGTTGCTGGGCCGCCGCCATGCCTGCCGGGCCAGAGCCGACCACGGCCACCTTCTTGCCGGTCTTGTGCGACGGGGGCTGCGGCACCACCCAGCCTTGCTCCCACGCCTTGTCGATGATCGCGTGCTCGATGGACTTGATGCCGACGGCATCGTCGTTGACATTGAGCGTGCACGCGGCCTCGCAGGGCGCGGGGCAGATGCGGCCGGTGAACTCAGGGAAGTTGTTGGTGCTGTGCAGCACCGTGATCGCGTTTTTCCAGTCGCCCCGGTAAACCAAGTCGTTGAAGTCCGGAATCACGTTGTTGACGGGGCAACCGTTGTTGCAGAAGGGCGTGCCGCAGTCCATGCAGCGGGCACCTTGCACCTTGGCTTGCTCTGCCGCCAGGCCGATGACGAATTCCTTGTAGTGCTTCAGCCGCTGAGGGACGGGCGCATAGCCCTCTTCGATGCGCTCGTATTCGAGGAAGCCGGTGACTTTTCCCATGATGTGCTCTGTGCTACTTGCCGCTGCGGCTTATTTGGAGGTGAGCGACTTGCCACTCTTCGCGGCGTTCTTCTTGACGGCTGCTTTGCCGATGGCCTCGATCGTTTCGCGGGCGGCGTGGATCTCCCCCAGCGCCCGCTTGTATTCGGTGGGGAACACCTTGACGAACTTGGCCCGCGAGTCCGCCCAGTGGTCAAGAACCTCGCGTGCGCGCAGCGATCCAGTCCACTTGTGGTGGTCTTCGATGAGCTTCTTCAGCAAGGCTTCATCCGTCTGCTGCCGATGCCAGATGGCCGGATCCACCGTGTCCTCCTGCTCTTGCGTGGTGAGGACGCGCTCGAGCGACACCATCGCGGTGTTGCACCGCTTGGCAAACTGGCCATCTTCATCAAACACGTAGGCGACACCACCGGACATGCCCGCGGCAAAGTTGCGCCCGGTCTTGCCCAGCACCACCACCGTGCCGCCGGTCATGTATTCGCAACCATGGTCACCGGTGCCTTCGACCACCGCCGTGGCACCGGACAAGCGAACCGCAAAGCGTTCGCCCGCCACGCCCCGGAAGAACGCTTCACCACTGGTGGCACCGTAGAGCGCGGTGTTCCCGACGATGATGTTGCCGGTTGCGTCGCCCCGAAAGTCGATGCTCGGCCGCACGACCACGCGGCCGCCAGACAAGCCTTTGCCGGTGTAGTCGTTGGCCTCGCCAATGAGGTAGAGCGTGATGCCCTGCGCCAGGAACGCGGCAAAGCTCTGCCCCCCGGTGCCCTCCATCTGGATGAACACCGTGTGATCCGGCAGCCCCTGCGGATGACGTCGAATCAACTCGCCCGAGAGCATCGCGCCGACCGAGCGATTGACGTTGCGTGCATCCTCCATGAACTGGATCTTTTCGCCCGTCTCCAGCGCATCGCTGCACTTCTTGATCAGCTTGCGATCCAGAGATTTGTCGAGCCCGTGGTCCTGCTCTTCGACGTGGAAGCGCGCCACGTCGGCCGGCACCTGCGGCCGGTGGAAGATGCGGCTGAAATCGAGGCCCTTGGCCTTCCAGTGGCTGATGACCTTGCGGGTGTCGAGCAGGTCGGCGCGGCCGATCAGTTCGTCGAACTTCCGAATGCCCAGTTGCGCCATGATTTGACGCGCTTCTTCCGCCACGAAGAAGAAGTAGTTGACGACGTGCTCCGGCTTGCCGGCGAACTTCTGCCGCAGCACCGGGTCTTGCGTGGCCACCCCGACCGGACAGGTGTTCAGGTGGCACTTGCGCATCATGATGCAGCCTTCGACGACCAACGGCGCCGTGGCGAATCCGAACTCGTCCGCCCCCAGCAATGCGCCGATGACCACATCGCGGCCCGTCTTCATCTGTCCGTCGGCCTGCACCCGCACACGACCGCGCAAACGATTGAGCACCAGGGTCTGCTGCGTTTCGGCGAGGCCCAGTTCCCACGGCGTGCCCGCGTGCTTGATGCTCGACCAGGGCGAGGCACCGGTGCCGCCATCGTGGCCGGCGATCACCAGGTGATCCGCCTTGCACTTGGTCACCCCTGCAGCGATGGTGCCGACGCCGACCTCTGACACCAGCTTCACGCTGATCGATGCGCGTGGATTGGCGTTCTTCAGGTCGTGGATGAGCTGCGCCAGGTCTTCGATCGAATAGATGTCGTGGTGCGGCGGCGGGCTGATGAGGCCGACGCCAGGCACCGAGTAGCGCAGGAAGCCGATGTAGTCGGAGACCTTGCCGCCCGGCAGTTGTCCGCCCTCGCCCGGCTTGGCGCCCTGAGCCATCTTGATCTGGATCTGGTCGGCCGAGACAAGGTATTCGGTGGTCACGCCGAATCGCCCTGAAGCGACCTGCTTGATCTTGGAGCGCAGGCTGTCGCCTTCTTTCAACTCGTAGTCTGATTCGACCACGCCAGCGCCGATGACATCGGACACCTTGGTGCCGGCCGTGATGGGGATGCCCTTGAGCTCATTGCGGTAGCGCGCCGGATCTTCGCCGCCCTCGCCGGTATTGCTCTTGCCGCCGATGCGGTTCATGGCGATGGCGAGCGTCGTGTGAGCTTCAGTGGAAATCGAGCCCAGCGACATGGCACCGGTGGCAAAGCGCTTGACGATCTCGGCCGCGGGCTCAACCTCGTCCACCGAGATGGCCTGGGCCGGATCGAACTTGAATTCGAACAGGCCTCGCAAGGTCAGATGCCGCTTGCTCTGGTCGTTGATGATCTGCGCGTACTCTTTGTAAGTGTCGAACTTGCCCGAGCGCGTGCTGTGCTGCAACTTCGCGATGGCGTCCGGCGTCCACATGTGCTCCTCGCCACGTGTGCGCCAGGCATATTCGCCACCGGCATCCAGCATCTCGGCCAACAGGGGGTCCTCGCCAAAGGCCGCGCGGTGGTTGCGCAGCGCCTCTTCGGCGACCTCGAACACCCCAATGCCTTCGACCTGCGTGGCGGTGCCGCGGAAGTACTTGCCCACCATGTCCTTGTTCAGGCCGATCGCCTCGAACAGTTGCGCGCCGCAGTAGGACATGTAGGTGGACACGCCCATCTTCGACATGATCTTGGACAGGCCCTTGCCGATCGCCTTGACGTAGTTGTAAATGGCCTTGTCGGCCGACAACTCGCCCGGCAGCTCATGGTGCATCGCGGCCAGCGTTTCCATGGCCAGGTACGGGTGCACCGCTTCGGCACCGTAGCCTGCCAGCACCGCGAAGTGGTGCACCTCGCGCGCCGAGCCGGTTTCGACCACCAGGCCAGCGGTGGTGCGAAGACCTTCGCGCACCAGATGATGGTGAATGGCCGACAGCGCGAGCAGCGCGGGAATCGCGATATTGCCGCGGTCCATCCGGCGATCGGTGATGATCAGGATGTTGTGGCCGCTCTTGATGGCATCGACGCTTTCTGCGCACAGCGAAGCGAGCTTGGCCTCGATACCTGCCTTGCCCCACGAAAGCGGGTACGTGATATGCACTTCATAGGGCTTGAACTTGCCGCCGGTGGCGCCTTCGATGTTGCGCAGGCGGGCCATGCCGGCGAAGTCCAGCACAGGCTGAGCCACCTCCAAGCGCATGGGCGGGTTGACCGCATTGATGTCGAGCAGGTTGGGCTTGGGCCCGATGAAGCTGTTCAGGCTCATCACGATGGCCTCGCGGATCGGATCGATCGGCGGGTTGGTGACTTGCGCGAACAGCTGCTTGAAGTAGTTGTAGAGAGGCTTGTTCTTGTCCGACAGCACGGCCAGCGGTGAGTCGTTGCCCATCGAGCCGATGCCTTCTTCGCCGGCCGTGGCCATCGGCGCCAACAGGAACTTGATGTCCTCTTGGGTGTAGCCGAATGCCTGTTGGCGGTCCAGCAGGCTCTCAGTGAAGGCCTGTGCCGGGGCGTCGCCAGCGGGAATGGAATCGAGCCTGACTCGGACGTTGTCGATCCACTGGCGGTACGGGCGCGAGCTGGCAAACTGGTTCTTCAGCTCTTCGTCGTCCACGATGCGACCTTGTTCCAGGTCGATCAGGAACATCTTGCCGGGCTGCAAACGCCACTTCTTGACAATGCGGTTCTCCGGAATCGGGAGCACCCCCGACTCGGAAGCCATCACCACCAGGTCATCGTTGGTCACGATGTAGCGCGCAGGCCGAAGGCCATTGCGGTCCAGGGTGGCGCCGATCTGCTTGCCGTCGGTGAACACCATGGCCGCGGGGCCGTCCCAGGGCTCCATCATCGAGGCGTGGTACTCGTAGAACGCGCGGCGGCGCGCGTCCATCATCTCGTGCTGCTCCCACGCCTCGGGGATCATCATCATGGCGGCGTGGGCAAGGGGATAGCCGCTCATCGTGAGCAACTCAAGCGCGTTGTCGAAGGTGGCGGTGTCGGATTGGCCCTCGAAGCTGATCGGGTAGAGCTTCTTGAGATCGTCGCCCAGCACCGGCGACTTCATCACCCCTTCACGAGCGCGCATCCAGTTGAAGTTGCCCTTGACGGTATTGATTTCGCCGTTGTGGGCGACCATCCGATAGGGGTGCGCCAGGGGCCATTCGGGGAAGGTGTTGGTCGAGAAGCGTTGGTGCACCAGCGCCAAGGCGGACACCGTGCGCGGATCCGCGAGATCTTTGAAGTATTGCCCGACCTGATTGGCCAGCAGCAATCCCTTGTAGATGATCGTGCGGCAGCTCATGCTGGGCACGTAGTACTCACGGCTGTGCGTGAGCTTCAGCGCCTGGATGGCTGCCGAGGCCGTCTTGCGGATGACGTAGAGCTTGCGTTCCAGCGCGTCAGGCACGATGACGTCCGCACCGCGGCCGATGAACACTTGCCGGATCACAGGCTCAGTGAGGCGCACCGTGGGCGACATGGGCATGTCCTGGTCCACCGGTACATCGCGCCAACCCAACAGCACCTGGCCCTCGGCCTTGATCGCACGCTCCAACTCTTGCTGGCATGCCAACCGCGAGGCGTGTTCCTTGGGCAGGAAGATCATGCCCACGCCGTATTCACCTGGCGGAGGCAGCGCAACGCCCTGGGCCGCCATCTCGGCTCTGAAGAAGTCGTCTGGAATCTGGATCAGGATCCCGGCCCCATCACCCATCAATTTGTCTGCACCTACGGCGCCACGGTGGTCGAGGTTTTCCAGGATCTTCAGGCCTTGCGCCACGATGGCGTGGTCCTTCTGGCCTTTGATGTGGGCGACGAAGCCCACGCCGCAGGCGTCCTTCTCACGGCTGGGGTCGTACAAGCCCTGCGCCGTGAGGCTCTCGATCTCTTCACGTGTGGCGCTCTGCTGCGGCCAGCCCGCAGGTGCTGCAGATGGCGGGGCGGGGTTCTTCGGCGTGGCCTGAGACATGGCAACGCTCCTCGACGTTGACTAGGGAAGACGCGAGGTTAAGAGAAAGACCCGGCAGCGGCAAGCCTTTTTAAATGGGGTCGGAGTGTCTTAATGATGCAACGTCTGTCAGCTGCGATTTAATTGGGGACAGGTCAGTCCGCCGACTTCCTTGGGCGACCGCGCGGGCGCGCAACCAAACTGTGGCCCGCGATCTTCTCCACCTCGCGCAGGTAGGCCGAATTGCCCCACGGCCGACCACTCGTCAGCGCGGCCAGGATTTCAAGCGCCTCCTGTCCACCGATTCCCGCCTCGAGGTACTGTCGGTACGCCGCCTCCCGCTCAAAAGGCGTGTTGCCCAAGCGCCAATACGCTGGGGGCTCCGTGATAGATGAATCGCGTGTAGCCCCGAGATGGTGCGCGAGGCTGCTCCACGTGTAGTCAAGCAAGCCAGGGGCCAGTCCCACCCTGTTCGGATTCAGTTCGATGAAGCGCATGCACCGCAGCACATGGTCGTCACCACCCACCATGTGCGCCCGATAGCGCCCCTCCCACAAGGTGCCGGTTCTTTCGTGGCGAGCATTGAACGCCGCCACATAGCGCCGGCCCATGCTTTGCATCGATCGGCCGATGCCTTCGGCGCTGCCTGGCGTCGCCAACAGGTGCAGGTGGTTCGGCATCAACACGAAAGCGTGCAGCGCGACGCCATGTTCCTTGAAGGCGCCAACGACGTGCGACATCAACAGCCGTCGATCATCGTCGTCGACCGCAATCAGTTCACGGTTGTGCCCGCGGACAAGCAGGTGGTGGACGTGGTTGGGGAAAGAGGTTCGAGCTTGACGGGCCATGCTATTTATCGACTCCGACCCTATTTTAGAGTTCAGAATAACTTAGGCGATTCAACCTTGACCGCCCGGCGGTCGCTCGAAACGGCGCGGCCTCAGTCGAGAAAAACGCGACGTCCCGTCAAGCGGTGGTGTTCGCGCAGGGCGTAGCGGTCGGTCATGCCAGCAATGTAGTCGGCCAACGCCCGCATCGGATTCGCCTTCTGCGCAGGGTCGCCGGGGAGCTCATTCGGGTTTCGGCTGTAGAAGTCGAAGAGCTCGACGATCACCGTCTTGGCGGTGTCGGTGGTGGCCATCACCTGCGGATGACGGTAGAGCGCACGAAAGAGGAATCGTTTGAGGGTTGCGCTCTCGCGTTTCATGTCCTCGCTGAAACACACCAACGGCGGCATCCGCCGGGCCATATCCGCGCTGTCTGGCGCATGGGTGGCGAGCTGCTGCCGGGTCGCGCGGATCACGTCATAGACCTGCTCCGACAGCATTCTTCGGATGATCTCGGCCAGCAGGCGACGCGGATGATTCGCCACGGCCGGATGGTCCGCAAGCGTCTGCTCTCGGAATCGCTCAAACAAGGGAACCTCGCGCAGCATGTCCAAGGTCAGGAGACCCGATCGAACCCCATCGTCGATGTCATGCGCGTTGTAGGCGATTTCGTCCGCCAAGTTCGTCAGCTGCGCCTCCAGGCTGGGCTGTTCGCCAGCCACAAACCTTCGTCCCACCCCGTTCGGCTCGTCACGCTCCCATTCCTGAGCCAGGCTCAACGGGCATCGCTTCAAGATGCCTTCGCGGGTTTCGAAGCAGAGGTTCAGGCCGTCCCACTCCGGATAGCGCTGCTCCAGCTTGTCGACGACTCGCAGACTCTGCAGGTTGTGCTCGAAGCCGCCATACGGTTTCATGCAGCCGTCCAGCGCGTCTTGTCCCGCATGCCCGAACGGAGTATGACCGAGGTCGTGGGCCAGGGCGATCGCCTCGACGAGGTCCTCATTCAGCCCCAGACTGTGCGCCATGGACCGCCCGAGCTGCGCGACTTCCAGCGAATGTGTCAGACGCGTTCTGAACAGGTCGCCTTCGTGATTCAGGAACACCTGGGTCTTGTAAACCAGCCGCCTGAACGCCGAGCAGTGCACGATGCGATCTCGGTCCCGCTGAAAATCCGTCCTCGTGGGGGCGGAGGGCTCATGCCACCTCCGCCCTTTGGACTCCGCCGCGCGCGAGCCCCACGGAGCGACCGCGTCATCACGCACGAAGGTGGGAGCGGTTTCCATCACGCGCCGGTCATTGATCCTTCTGCTCAGTCGCAGTGCGCGTTGATCGAGGCGGCCACCATGTCGTCCGGCGCGCTTCGCACCACAGCGGTTCCGATACCCGCGATCAGCACAAAGCGGATGTCTCCGTCCTCGGCTTTTTTGTCAACGCGCATGTGTCGGAGGTATTCGGATGCTTCCAGCCGGGGGCCGCGCGTGGGCAACCCAGCGCGCTCAATCAATCTGGCGAGGCGATCGACGAGCCCCGCGGTGGCCAGACCCAGGCGCTCCGACAAGTCTGCGGCCATCACCATGCCTGCCGCCACGGCCTCTCCGTGCAGCCAAGCACCGAACCCGAGCCCCGCTTCAATGGCGTGACCGAAGGTGTGGCCAAAGTTGAGGATCGCTCGAAGCCCACTCTCGCGCTCGTCGCTGCCAACCACCTGCGCCTTGATTTCACAAGAACGGCGAACGACGAATCGCAGCAGATCGGGATCGCGCTGCCGCAGTCCATCGATGTTTTGTTCCAGCCAGGCCAGGAAGTTCGGATCTGCAATCGGGCCGTACTTGATCACCTCAGCCAAGCCGGCACTGAGCTCACGATCACTCAGCGTTGCCAAGGTACTGGTATCGCAAAGCACTCGGGCGGGCTGGTAGAACGCACCGATCATGTTCTTGCCCAGCGGATGGTTGATCGCCGTCTTGCCGCCGACCGAAGAATCCACCTGAGCCAACAGCGTGGTCGGCACCTGGACGAATGGAGTACCGCGCATGTAGCACGCGGCAGCGAAGCCCGTCATGTCGCCGATGACACCACCACCCAGGGCAAACAACACGGTCTTGCGGTCGCAACCCCGCTCCAGGAGCGCATCGAACACCCGCTGAAGCGTCGGCCAGTCTTTGTAAGTCTCACCGTCCGGCAGGGTCACCAGGTGCACCTCGCGATACAGGGTGGCCAATCGCTCGGTCAACCGCTCTGCATACAACGGGGCGACGGTCTCATTCGTCACGATGAGTGCGTGCCGAGAGGCAGGCAGCCCCATCCAATGGCTAGCGTCCGACAGCAAGCCGTTGCCAATGACAATATCGTAGGAACGCGCTCCGAGTTCGACCCCGACACGTTCGGCAGCCCCCGTCACCGTAGGCTGATTCAGATCCAGCACAGTCATGAAGTGCAGTTTACGCGTGACGTGGTCGCGGTCACGGCACAAACCGACGCCAAGGCCTTGGCCCCGCGGGGCGCCGCACCTTCAAGCCTTTCGGCTACTCAGACCCGCCATTTCCAACTGCATGCTGAGCAAATTGACCAGGGTTGGAACCGATGTTCGACCCGTGTCGATCACAAAGGTCGCCACCTCACGATAGAGCGGGTCCCGCTGACGAAACAGTTCCTTCAGCCGCTTGAGAGGATCCACCCCCTGCAGCAAGGGCCGCTGTGTGTCGTGCCTCAGGCGCCGAGCCAGCTCCTCAGGCGTCGCGCGAAGGTAGACGACTTGGTTCCCCGGCCGTGTGATGGCCACGCGATTCGCTTCACGAAGCACCGCGCCGCCGCCGGTGGCCAATACCACTTGACCGGGCGCCGAGAGTCGCTCCACGGCACGCTGCTCAACATCGCGGAAAGCTTCCTCGCCGTACCTGTCGAAATAGCCACGAATGGTGCCGCCGATCTCTGCTTCGATCTCAGCGTCTGAATCGACGAAGCGCCAACCCAGATTCCTACAAAGCTGACGCCCGGCTGTGGATTTCCCACAGCCGGGCATGCCGACCAAAACAATGGTCACACGGGTATGCCGTCAGCGCGGATACTGAATATCGAAACGCTGAGGATGGACTATTCCACCCGGAGTTTCAAACTGCAGTCCGACAACCCCGAGCATGGCAAGCGTCCCTCCCGGCGCGCAGATCGGTGACAAATCCGTGCTGGTGGCATCCACCTCCAAGGTGAAAAGCGTCGGAGAGAAATCCAGCGAATCAGCCACTGGCGTACCAGAGGTTACACGCGCCGTCAGGTCACTGGAGGTGTACGACACTCGTACGACCGTGCCAGCCGTTACCGACAGTCCGGTCGCCTCGTCACGCAAGTAAAGCTCGAAAGTCTTCTTGCACGACGATGCCCCGAGGCTCAGAACGGTAGGCGGCGTCCCAGTCGGCGTCAAGGCACTGACGAATGCGCCACCACTGCCACCAGCCATGTTGATCTGAATGGAGTCCGACAGTACCGTATCCGTCCCGACGTTGACGGTGGCAATAACCGTGGCTACACCGTCGCCTCTCGGATCTTGAACGCGAAATTCAACGGAACAGCTGCCGTTCACAGTCAAACAGCCTCCAAGATCGGACGACGCGATACCGCCATAGTCGGTTGTGAAGGACACGGCAACGCCATCCGGAACAGGGTTGCCATTCTCATCACGAACGTAGGCCGAGATATCAGTCTTGTCGCCCGTGATACGCCCGTCCAAGTTGTACTTCGCAGCAACGATTTCGAAGCCTCCCGGCATCGCGACTCCGTTGCTCACCACCAAGGTGTCGGATTGACCGCTCACAACCACACCATCGCTTGTGGTGGCACTCGCAGTCACCACGACGCTTGTGGGCACCGTGCCTGAATGAACGGTCGTCGTGACCAACCCATCCAGATCGCTGGTGGCGCTGGGAATGTTGAGCGTCACTTTGTCCTCGGGGTTGACCGAGAAGCTAACCGTGGCGCCTTTGATGGGGGCGTTGCTTGCGTCCACCACCTTGAAGGTCAAGGTCGCTGATTCCGACCGCCCATTGCCCCCAGCCCCCTTGATGACGATTGCCTGTCCCGCGGGCACGACACTCACGAAATTGACTGCACTCGGCTCCGCAATCTCTACTTGGCCGCCTGCCGTGATCGAAATCGACTTGGAAGATGAGTAGGCATCTCCGCCGACGGTAGCTTCAGCATTCACCGTTGTAGCCCCTGACGATCCCGTCACCTGAGCCGAAATATCCAACGTGGCATAACCGTCAGAATCGGTGAGCGCCGTGCCGGTAGACGGAGCGAATTTGAGCAAAGTGGCGTCGGACTCGGTGAATGACACCAGTGCGCCCTCCACGGGGCTTCCAGTGTCATCGACGACACGAGCGACCGCCTGAACGGTTTCCGTACTGGTCATCGAAGCGGTCGATGCACCGGCACGCTGTACGTCTATGGAAATGGCGTAGGTTGTCGTTTCGCCGCCCGTTCCACCGCCGTTACAGAGCGTGCAATCGCCCGGGTCCCCGCCCCCTCCGCCGCACGCCGACAACACTGCACCCGTCGCCAGGGCGACCACCAAGTTTTTAATCCAATGAATCATCTACATAGTCTCCACGCCGATCGCCACCCGGCGCCGATGGACAGTGTGCATCAGCGCGCCGACACCCGGTCGTTAACGACCTTCGGCGTGAGGAAGATCAGCAACTCGGTACGGTTGTTCAACTTCACACGCGATTTGAACAAGTTGCCCAAATAAGGAATGTCTCCAAGGAAAGGAACCTTGTTAATGTCCTCACGTTCATTTTGGGTGAAGATGCCACCAATCACCACAGTGCCTCCGTTCTCCACGAGAACCTGAGTCTTCACGTGCTTGGTGTTGATGGCGGGCCCCGCCACCGTCGCTTCGCCTCGACTATCCTTGGCGACGTCGACGTCGAGAATCACGTTGCCTTCTGGCGTGATCTGCGGGGTCACTTCTAGTTTCAACGCAGCCGAGCGGAACTGTACGGAGGTAGCCCCGCTGGAGGACGCCACCCAGTAGGGAATCTGTTCGCCCTGCTCAATGATCGCCTTGACTTGATCGGCCGTGATGACGCGAGGGCTCGAAACAATCTTGCCCTTGCCCTCGGCCTCCAACGCCGACAGTTCCAAGTTTAGGAAGCGGTTCGCCGTGGAACTGAACAAGGACAAGGCGAAGGTAGCCGCCGACGATGTGCTGATGGTCGACGTGCTGGCCGGTAGATTGACGAACTGGGAATCCGGCATGTAACTTGTATCGGTGTTCGGCGTCTGCAGCGTCTGCACCCCAGTATTAGAGTAATTACCGCCGATCGAGACGTAGTTGTTCCCACCCAACGAGTAGCCGGGGATACCACCGCGAAGCCCCCGCAGATCGGTCGCACCCAACTTCACGCCCAGCGATCGGCCAAACTTGTCGTCTGCCTCAACGATCCGAGCCTCAATCAGCACTTGACGGACCGGGATGTCAATCTTCGCGATCATCACCGCCACTTCTTCAAGCTTAGAGGGGATGTCGGACACAAAGAGCTGATTCGTGCGCCCTTCCGCAAGCACCGTACCCCGGGGGGAAAGGATGCGAATGCTACTGCTGCCACCGGAACTACCCCCTCCGGCATTGAGCGTAACGACCTTTCCGTCTGACCCAACCATCTGCCCCAAGAGCGATCGAGCGATGTCTTCCGCCTTGGTGTAATTCAGTTGGAACGACTGGGTCCGCACCGGCTCCAGTTCCGCAACCTTTTTCTTCGCCTCCAGGTCGACTTGCTCCTTGGCGGCGAGTTCATCCTTGGGTGCGATCCAGAGGACGTTCCCAGACTTGCGCATGCCCAGCCCCTTGGCTTGCAGAATGATGTCGAGAGCATGGTCCCAGGGCACATCCTTCAAGCGCAGCGTGACGTTGCCGGTCACCGTGTCGCTGGTGACAACGTTGAAGTTGGTGAAGTCGGCAATGACCTGCAGGAGCGAGCGAACTTCGATGTTCTGGAAGTTCAGCGAGAGCTTTTCGCCCTGGTACCCCGGGCCTTGCGTGACCTTGTTCGGGTCCAGCTTGACCGGGCGCACTTCGAGAACGAACTGGGTATCGGTCTGATAAGCACTGTGCTCCCAGGCGCCTCTCGGCTCAACCACCATGCGGACGCGGTCGCCGCTCTGCACGGTCGAAATGCCTTGCACCGGCGTACCGAAGTCCGACACATCCAGGCGGCGGCGCAGCGCTTCCGGCAAGGTCGACTTCAGGAACTCCACCACCAGGTTCTGCCCCTGTTGCTTCAGATCGACCCCAATTTGGGTGCTGGCCAAGCCCACAATCACCCGGCCGGCGCCGTCCGGGCCACGGCGGAAGTCGATGTCACGCAGCGGCAATTGCTCTGCGTTCTGGCTGCTGGCGAAATGAACTGGCGTATTGGGCTGTGCACCGCCGGTGGCGGCGGATGCCACCGCCGAAGCGCCGTCCAGCATGATGAGCAGTGACTTGCCTTGGACTTCGGTGCGGTAGTTGCTGGGCTGTTTCAGGCTCAGCACCAAGCGCGTACGGTCACCCGAGTTGGCGATATTGACGCTGCGGACGTTGGCAGAGTTGATTTCCACCGCCGACTTGCCGACGCCGTTGGCGACATTGGGCAAGTCGATGGCCACACGCGGTGGCGCCTGGATGGCGAAACCCGCGGGGGCGCTCGCCAGGGGCTCCGAAAGCTCGACGCGAATCACCTCTCCGCCCGCCTGCTGGTTGCTGCTGATCGAACGGATCAGGTTCTGCGCCCAAGTCAAGCCAGGCGTTGCCAGGCCCAGGGCCAACAGCAGCCCACCCACAGTCCAACTGCGCATCTTGCGTGACTCCAACTTGTATTTCATTGCGCCTTCTCCTGAAGCTGGAGGGTCGTGGTGCGCTCGATCCATTCGCCCGCCGCGTCCTGCACGAGTTCGCGCAGCAACAGTTCCGTTTCGCCGATCTTGGTGATCTGCCCGTAGTTCTGACCGATGTACTCACCCACCTTCACGTAGTGGAGCAGGCGATCCACCTCGATCAGCGCGTGGGGTTTGCCTTGGCGCGTCACCGTACCAACCATCTTCATGGCGTCGATCGGGTAGGCCTCCAGCGGCTCTTTGCGTCGGCGCAGTTGCGCCGCCAGCATCGCATTCGACTGGCTGCTGTCGATCTTCGTACCTGCCGTCACCTTTTGCGAGCTGAAAGGCTCAATGCCGGTGATCGAGGCGTAAGGTTGGGGAACGAACTTCTTCGGTGCAGGAATCGGCTCGACGTTGGGCTTCACTTCCCGACGTTGCGTTTCCATCCATTGATTCAGTTCGTCGGTGTTGGCACCGCAAGCGGTCAGGCTCAACACCGAGCTGAGGACCGTCCAAACTCCCAGGCGCCTCATGTCTTCTTGCCCTTCTGCTTCGACTTGGCGGCAGCCGCGGCACGCTTGACTTCGGCCACTTCTGCCGCGTCCAGGTAGCGGTACGTCCTCGCCGTGGCCTCCATCACCAAGTTGCCCGAATTGTCCTTCGGTGGCGGCGCGATGGTGAGGTTATGAAGCGTCACGATCCGCGACAGATTGGCGACATCGGCCACGAAGGAACCAATGTCGTGATAGCGGCCCGATACCTTGACGGCAATCGGCAACTCCGCGTAGTAGTCCTTGATCACCACTTGGCCAGGCCGGAACAGCTCAAACTGCAGTCCGCGCCCGATACCTGCCTGGTTGATGTCCGACAGCAACGCGTCCATCTCCGCCTTGCCAGGCAACTGCTTCTCGAGCTGGGTGACGTATTCCTGGACCTGCTCTTTCTGCTTCTTCAACTCATTCAAGTTGACAGCCTGAGCCAGCTTGGATCGGTAATCGTCCTTGAGCCTGGGTTCTTTGTCGCGTGCAGCTTGCAGCGCCTTGTCAGCATCGCTGAGAACGACGAACCACCCCAGCGCCACGACGGCGATGGTGACGCCGATGCAAGTCGCAATCTTGGGCAGGATGGGCCATTGACCCGGCTCCTTCGGGTTGAGATCGCGGAACTGCGCGGCGCCTCGGCTCAGCGCGGCGCCGATGTCAATGGAGTTCTTGGATTTGCTGGTCGCCATCATGCGCCTCACGAAGCCTTGGCGGTTTTGCCGGCCGGGGCGCTGGCCGGGTTCGCCGCGCCGGTCGACGCACCGCTGGCGCCACTGGCCGCGCCGGCGGCCCCTTGCGGACGTTTGATCGACACGCGCATCGAGAAATCAAACAGGCGCCGGGCGTCACGATCTTTACCCAAAGTGACAGCTTTGATCTCCACCAGCTCAGGCTTCTCAAGCCAAGGCGAGTTGTAGGCCGTGTTGCGAAGCATCTCGGACACCCGCTCGTTCGTCTGCGACATGCCGCCAACCGTGACGACGTTGCCGTTCTGCTTGACAGATGTCAGGTAGATACCTTCGGGTGTCTGCTTGACGAGTTCATCCAGAAGATAGACGGGGACGTTGCGGTCGGTCTGGAGGTCTTCAACCGCCTTCTGGCGAGCGCGCAGCGCCTCGATCTCGGCGCGCAGCGCGGCGATGTCCTTGATCTGCTCGTCGAGTTTCTTGATTTCGTCCGCGAGGAACCGATTGCGCGATTCCTGGAACGAAGTCATCTGCTGAAGGATGCCGAACCAGAGGATGGTCAAGCCGACGCCAACGATGGCCGCCAAGCCGAGCGCGGAGAAGAACGCGCGCTTGCGTTCCTGCCGCCGCGCTTCGCGGTGGGGGAGAAGGTTGATCAGGATCACTGCACGAACCTCCGCATCGCCAGGCCACACGCCGTCAAGTAAGACGGGGCCTCGCGGCGCAACTTGGCCTCGCGAACCGCCGAGCCGAGCTTCATGCTTTCAAACGGATTGACCACCTTCGAGGCAAAGCCGGTGACGTCCTTCACTCGCTCACGCAGGCCGGGCATCGCAGCGGTGCCGCCAGCGAGCATCACGTAGTGAACCTTGTGATGCGGCGTGCTGGTGAAGAAGTACTGCAGCGCCCGCCCGATTTCGTGAGCCAGGCTGTCAACAAACGGGGTCAACAAGGTGGATTCGTAGTCTTCGGGCAGTTCGCCGCTGATCTTCTTCTGCTCGGCCTCTTCGTACGAAAAACCGTACTGGCGCGAGATGAGTTGGGTCAGTTGCGATCCGCCGAACGATTGGTCGCGGTCGTACAGCATTTCTTCTTCGCGAAGCACCTTCAAGCTGGTGGTGTCCGCGCCGATCTCGAACAGCGCCACCAGCGAGTCCTTGCCCTGGTCGGGCAATGCATTGATCAGGCGCCCCATCGCCAGACGCGACGCATGGGATTCGATGTCCAGCACCAGCGGCGTCAGCCCGGCCGCTTCCGCCAGGCCCTGACGGTCCTGCACGCGGTCCTTGCGGGAGGCCGCAATCAGCACGTCGACGTCACCCACCGAGTTGGCGTTCGGGCCGATGACGCAGAAGTCGAGACTCACCTCGTCGAGCGAGAACGGGATGTACTGGTGGGCTTCAGACTCCACCTGCAGTTCCATCTCGTCTTCGCGCAAACCGGCAGGCAGCACGATCTTCTTGGTGATGACCGCCGACTGCGGCATGGCCATCACCACGTGGCGGGTCTTGGTCCCGCTGCGGCTGACGACCCGGCGCACGGCGTCGGCCACCTCATCGAACTTTTCGATCTGACCGTCGACGATCCAGCCTTTTTCAAAAGGCTCACTGGCCAAACGCTCCAGAACCAGTTCTCCGGAAGTGGACTGAGACAGCTCAACCAACTTGACGCTGGAAGAGCTGATATCGAGGCCAATCATCTGCGGATGCTTTTGGCCCAACAGGCGATCAAGAAAACCCACGAGTCAAAGCTCCAGCGGCGCCACAGCAGGACGCAAAGTTAACAAAGCACTTCAATCCTAGCAGCAAGAGTGTTGAGAAACAAAGGAAAACAGCCCGGCAAAACCCGCCTCCCGTTGCGATTCGCACACGTGTTTCGACCTTATCACCGGGGTTCAGGCAAGGGTTTTCACCAGCGTCTGTGACAAGCCGTTTATGCCGGCAAGCAGGTGTGTGCCGATCGCTTGATCCAAAGCGGTCATATAGGCGGTTTGGATATGTCGTGATTTCTATAATCCCTTCGCCTTCGCAGGAGCCCCATGAGCGACGACGACCGCGCCGAATCCAACCCCACGCCGCCCAAATACAACGCCACCTCGCAGCCGTGGTGGTCGGCCGTCTTGAAGCTCGTCATGGGCGCCGTCGGCCTCGTCGGGGCAGGCGTGCTGGTGATCCTGATCTGCGCCGGCATCGGCTTGGCCGTCGCCTACCCGAACCTCCCGGAGCTCGATTCAGTCACCGACTACCGCCCCCGCCTGCCGCTGCGCGTCACCTCTGCCGAGGGGGACCTGCTGGGCGAGTACGGCGATGAGCGGCGCACGTTCACGCCCATTGGACAGATCCCGAAGGTCATGCAGGATGCTGTGCTGGCGATTGAGGATGCGCGCTTCTATCAGCACAGTGGCGTTGATTACATCGGGGTGATCCGTGCCGGCCTGGCGCAGTTCGGCTCGGTGGGCAGCCAGGGGGCGTCCACCATCACGATGCAGGTCGCGCGCAACTTCTATCTGTCGACTGAAAAGTCCCTCACGCGCAAGCTCTATGAGATCTTGCTAGCGCTGAAGATTGAAAGCCAGCTCAGCAAGGACCAGATCCTGGAGCTGTACATGAACCAGATCTACCTGGGGCAGCGGGCCTACGGGTTCGCCGCCGCCAGCGACATCTACTTCGGCAAGCCGATGAAGGATCTGACGGTTGCCGAGGCCGCGATGCTCGCCGGCTTGCCAAAAGCGCCTTCGGCCTACAACCCGATTGCCAATCCCAGACGCGCCACGATTCGGCAGCAGTACATCATCGATCGGATGCTGGAGAACGGCTTCATCACCGCCGAGCAACATGCCGCTGCCAAGGCCCAGGAGCTGAAGTACCGGGTGCCCACTGACTTGCCGGTGCACGCCGAGTACGTGGCCGAACTGGCCCGGCAGATGATCTACACCCAGTATGGCGCCGACGCCTACACGCGCGGGTTGACGGTGCAACTCACCGTCCGCGCCAATGACCAGATGGTGGCCTATCGGGCGCTGCGAAAGGGCCTGATGGACTATGAGCGTCGTCAGGTCTACCGCGGTCCGGAGGCCTACGTCGACCTGCCCGCCGACCCCAAAGCAGTCGACGCGCGGGTCGCTGAGGCTCTCGCCGATCACCCGGACAATGACGAGTTGAAAGCCGCCGTGGTGCTGGAGGCTGGGCCCAAGAAAGTGGTGGCGGTGCTGCAATCCGGCGAATCGATCACGGTCACCGGCGAAGGCCTCAAGCCCGTCACATCGGGCCTCGCGGCCAATGCCGACGCCAAGCGGCAGATACGCCGTGGCGCGGTGGTGCGAGCCATCAAGAACGCCAAGGGCGAATGGACACTGACCCAGCAGCCCGAGGTCGAGGGTGCCTTTGTCTCAATCGAGCCCACCTCCGGCGCCATCCGCGCCATGGTCGGCGGCTTCGATTTCGGCAAGAACAAGTTCAACCACGTCACCCAGGCATGGCGCCAACCAGGCTCCAGCTTCAAGCCTTTCATCTACTCATCCGCATTGGAAAAAGGCTTCACGCCGGCGACCGTGGTCAATGACGCGCCGCTGTTCTTCGATGCGGGCTCCACCGGCAGCCAGCCTTGGGAACCCAAGAACTACGACGGCACCTTCGACGGCCCCATCCCGCTGAGGCGGGCGTTGGCCAAGTCCAAGAACATGGTGTCCATCCGGGTGCTTCAAGCCGTCGGTGTCGACTACGCACGCGACTGGGTCACCCGCTTCGGCTTCGATCGAGACAAGCATGAGCCCTATCTGACCATGGCGCTCGGAGCCGGCTCCGTCACCCCCATGCAGATGGCCACCGCCTACAGCGTCTTCGCCAACGGTGGCTACCGAGTGAGCCCGGTGTTGATCGCCAAGATCACCGACGCCCGCGGCAAAGTTCTTCACCAAGTCGATCTCAAGGGCCCCGACCCTTCTCAGCGCGTGATCGACGCCCGCAACGCCTTCGTCATGACCAGCTTGATGCAGGAAGTGACGCGCTCAGGCACGGCAGCGCGTGCCCAGGCCACGCTGAAACGCCCTGACATCTATGGCAAGACGGGCACCACCAACGATTCGATGGACGCCTGGTTCGCGGGCTATCAGCCCACGCTCGCTGCCATCGTGTGGATCGGATACGACACCCCTCGCAAGCTGGGCGATCGCGAAACCGGCGGAGGACTCTCGCTGCCCGTCTGGATCGAGTACATGAGCCAGGCGCTCAAGGGCGTGCCCGTGAGCGAGGCCCCGGCCCCGGAAGGCGTGGTGAATGTGGGCGGCGAGTGGTACTACGACGAATTCAGCCCAGGCCAGGGAATCTCCACACTCGGCACGGAAGAGCACGCCCCCGAGTCTCCGACCGAGGACGAGAAAAAGGGCATCCTCGATCTCTTCCGATAAAGCGCTGGGCGGTGCCGGGGCGGGCGCCGACGCCGCCTCGCGCATGCCTTTTCAGGCGGCCTGCCTGGCGCGACAGTCCCGCTGCGCGATGCGCCTCGGCTGAATCGACTCAGCCGTTCACCGCAGGGGGTGCGAATGTCAACGCAACCCCCGCTTGAGCGCTCGCCTGCTCCGACAATCGCTGGAAGAACTCGACGCCGTCCTTGGTGTCCAGCCATTGGCCCGATGGCTGCAGCCGGAAATGGAAGCCGCCAGCCTTGGCTGCGAGCCACAACTCGTGCAATGGCGGCTGCGTGTTGATGATCAGCTTGCTGCCATTGGGCAACGCCAATTCAAGCAATCCGCCGGTGCGGTGGCTGTCGATGTCGATCACGTCTTCATCAAGCCAGCGGTCGATGCGAGCCTCGATGGAGGCAAGCGCGGCGCTCGCATGCTTGAGATACTCGGCATCGGTGAAGTCAGAAGCAGTCATGGTCGTCGGTACACTTCGCGGCATGCCGTACCGCGACGCATCCAGTGTAGTGGCGCCCATCGAGCGCCTCGCGGCCAGGGTCTTGCTGGCCCTTGCTCTCGGCCCGATTCTGCTGGCACCGCTGGCAGGTTGCGGCCAACGCGGCCCGCTGGTCCTGCCAAAAGCATCGCCGACCGCCGCCGCCCCCTCGCCAGCCGCCAGCGCGGCGTCCTCTGCCCACTGATCACCGTGGACCGCCCTGACGGGGCGGCCTTTGTCCGATGAGTCTCCCCGGCCACCCGTTCCTGCACCAACGCGACGACCAACTCTGGCTCGAAGGCCACGCTCTGGCGGACCTCGCTCGACAATTCGGCACGCCGCTCTATGCCTATTCGCGGCAGGCGATGCGGGCCGCTGCCGCCGGCTACCAACGCGCCCTGGCGGGCAGACCTCATCTGGTCTGCTATGCGATGAAGGCGAACTCGAGTCTGGCTGTGCTGCAGACGTTCGCTGAAGCAGGCTGCGGCTTCGATATCGTCTCCGGCGGCGAACTGCTGCGCGTGCTGGCCGCCGGCGGCCGTGCGGATCGCATCGTTTTTTCCGGCGTGGGAAAGACCCCGCAGGAAATGCGCCTGGCGCTCGACGCTGGCGTGCGCTGCTTCAACGTCGAAAGCGAGCCTGAACTGCAGGCCTTGTCCGATGTCGCCTCGGCGATGGGGCGGCGCGCTCCCATCAGCTTGCGCGTCAACCCGGATGTGGACGCCGGCACGCACCCCTACATCTCGACCGGCCTCAAGGGCAACAAGTTCGGTGTTGCACACGATCGCGCACTGGAGGTCTATCGCCGCGCCCAGGCGCTGCCGGGCATCGACGTTCACGGGATCGATTGCCACATTGGCTCCCAGATCACCTCCGCCAGCCCGTACCTCGATGCCCTTGATCGCCTGCTCGACTTGGTGGAGTCGCTGGCCGCGCACGGCATCGATCTGCGGCACATCGACTTAGGCGGCGGCTTGGGCATTACCTACACCGACGAAGAGCCGCCCAGCGCGGAAGAGTTGGTCCGTCAGATGCTGGCGCGCATCGATGCGCGTGGCCATGGACACCGCGAAGTGCTCGTCGAGCCGGGGCGGTCGATGGTGGGCAACGCCGGGGTCTTGTTGACGCAGGCGCTGTACCTGAAGCCCGGCGAATCGAAGAACTTCTGCATCGTCGACGCGGCCATGAACGATCTGATGCGACCGGCCATGTACCAGGCGTGGATGCGAATCGAACCCTGCCTGCGAAGAGCCGGCCCGACCGAGACCTGGGACGTGGTCGGTCCTGTCTGCGAATCGGGCGATTGGCTGGGCCGCGATCGGGCCTTCGCGGTGCAGCAAGGCGACTACCTCGCGGTGCTGTCCGCGGGCGCTTACGGCATGACGATGGCCAGCAACTACAACACCCGCCCACGCGCCGCCGAGGTGATGGTCGACGGCGACACGGTGCACCTGATCCGCGAGCGGGAAACGGCCCAGAGCCTGTTCGCAGGCGAGAGGCTGATCGGCTGACACCTCACGGCCAACGCGGCCTAGATCCGCCCCTCCTCGACCGCATGGCAGGCGATGTGGACGCCGCCCAGGCTCTGCCAAACGGGTCGCTCTTGGCTGCACCGAGCATTAGCGTGCGGGCAGCGCGGATGAAACGCACACCCACTCGGCGGATTCAGCGGGTTGGGCACCTCCCCCTGCACGGGCGTTCGGGCCTTGCCGCTCATGTGCAGGTCCGGGATGGCGTCCAACAACATGCGCGTGTACGGATGCCTGGGGCTCCTGAACAAGACCGCCTTGGGCGCCAGCTCAACCAACCGACCGAGGTACATCACCCCCACATCGTCACTCACGTGGCGCACCACGGCCAGATTGTGGGAAATGAACAGATAGGTCAGGCCCCGTTCCCGCTGCAGATCCTTCATCAGGTTCAGGACCTGGGCCTGTACCGACACATCCAGCGCCGAGGTAGGCTCGTCACACACCAGGAACTCTGGCCGCGTCGCCAATGCACGTGCGATCGAGATGCGCTGCCGCTGCCCACCCGAGAACTGGTGCGGGAACCGCCCTGCATCCGCGGGGGAGAGGCCGACGGCACGCAACAACGCTTCGACCTGCTCTTTCACCTCGGCAGGAGCCTGCGCCAAGCCATGCTCACGCAAGGGTTCGGCCACGATGTCCGACACACGCCAGCGCGGATTGAGGCTGGCATACGGATCCTGGAAGATCATCTGCATGCGGCGATGCAAGGTACGCGCATGGCGTGACGCCCATACCGCCGCGGTGGCTTCCCCATCAAACCGCACCTGACCACGGGTGGGCGACTGCAGGCCCACCAACAACCTGGCCACCGTGCTCTTGCCGCAACCCGACTCACCCACCAACGCCAAGGTGCGGCCGGCCGGGATGGAAAAGCTGACACCGTCCACGGCGTGGACCCATCGCCGGGGCTGGCGCTCAAGCCACCGGTTCAACCAGGGTGCCGACACGTCGAACACCTTGCCCAGGTCTTGCACCTCGACCAGCGCCTTCACTGCGGCCCCCCCGCGCGGTGCAACCAACAGGCCGCTCGGGTGGCGCCTGCGTCCGTGAGCTCAGGGCGCTCCTGGGTGCAACGCGGCATCACGTCGTTGCAGCGCGGGTTGAAAGCACATCCTGGCGGAATCGCGTTGAGTCGGGGCATCGCACCATCGATTTGCGCCAAGCGTTCGCGATCCTCATCCATGGTCGGAATCGATCTCATCAGCCCTCGCGTGTAGGGATGCGCCGGTTGATGGATCACCTGCTGCACCGGTCCGATTTCAATCACCCGGCCCGCGTACATCACGGCCACCCTGTCGCAGGCCTCGGCGATCACGCCCATGTCGTGCGTCACCAGCATCACGGCGGCGCCATGCTCCTGCGCCAATCGTCGGAGCAACGAAATGATCTGCGCCTGGATCGACACGTCCAGTGCGGTCGTCGGCTCGTCGGCCACGATCAACCGGGGCTCTGCCGCCAGTGCGAGGGCGATCACCACCCGCTGCCGCATCCCCCCGGAGAACTGATGCGGATACTGGTCGATGCGCGCCTCGGGCGCCGGGATGCCGGTCTGGCGCAGTAGATCGATGGCTCGCGCACGCGCTTGTTCACGAGAAAGAGGCAGGTGGGTCTGGATGGTTTCGATCAGCTGCCGCCCCACCGTGTAGAGCGGGTTCAGCGATGTCAACGGATCCTGGAAGATCGCGCCAATCTGGCGCCCCCGGATGCGCCGCAGCTCATGTGCGGGCAGGTTGTCGATGCGGCGTCCTTCCAGGCGAATCTCTCCGCCCGCGATGCGCCCCGGTGGCTCGAGCAATCCGATGATGGCCGCCCCCGTCAAAGACTTGCCCGCCCCAGATTCGCCCACGACACCCAGGATCTCGCCAGGCGCAATCGAGAAGCTGACCTCGTCGAGCGCCAACAGCGTGCCCCTTCGAGTGGGGAATTCGACCCGGAGCCGATCGACTTCCAACAGGTTCGGTCCGGTCATTGCAGCCGCGGATTGAGGGCGTCACGCAACCAGTCGCCCAGCAAGTTGACCGACAGGGCCATGACCATCAACACGGCCCCAGGAAATACGGTGATCCACCACATGCCCGAGTACAGGTTGTCATTGCCGATGCGCACGAGGGTACCCAGCGAAGGGCTGGTCGGGGGCACCCCCACGCCGAGGAACGACAACGTTGCTTCGATGATGACGGCCGCCGCGATGTCGATCGTGGCCAGCACGAGCACCGGCCCGGTGACGTTGGGCAGCACATGGCGCCACATGATCCGCCACGAGGGAACCCCAATCACCCGGGCAGCCTGCACATACTCCTTGTGGCGCTCGACAAGCGTCGAGCCTCGCACCGTGCGGGCATATTTCACCCAGCCGGTGAGCGCGATCGCGAGGATGAGGACGGTGAACGCGAGCGCATCGTGCGCGTGAGGAAACAGCGCACGCCCCACGCCGTCGATCAACAGCGCAATCAGGATGGCGGGAAAGGACAGCATCACATCGCACACGCGCATGATGAAGGCGTCCACCACGCCGCCCACGAAACCTGACAGCAGGCCGAGCGCCACCCCCAGCACCATCGACAACGCCACCGCAGCGGCGCCGACGAACAAGGAGATTCGGGTGCCGTAGATCAAGGCCGAAAGAATGTCCCGCCCCTGGTCATCGGTGCCCAGCAGAAACTTGGCGCGACCGTCCTCCAGCCAAGCCGGCGGAAGCTGGGCATCGGCCAGTTCGACGGTGGACAGATCGAAGGGGTTATGCGGCGCCACCCACGGCGCAAACAACGCGCAGCCCATGAAGATCAACACGCAGAACAACGACGTCTGGGCCACCGCCGAGCGTCGGAATTGGTACCAGAGGTCGCTCGCCAGGAATCTGCGCCACGCGTTCGGCGGAACGGGATCCGGCTTGATGTCGGCAGCTTGCATCGGGGTCGACATCCTCAGTGCCCCCCCGCCCGATCGAACTGCAGTCGGGGATCAACCGCGAAGTAAAGCAAGTCAACGACCAGATTGATCACCACGAATATGAGTGAAATGAGGCAAAGGTAAGCCGCCATCACCGGGATGTCCGCGAACTGAACCGCCTGGATGAACAACAGGCCCATGCCGGGCCACTGGAACACGGTCTCGGTGATGATCGCGAAGGCGATCAGTCCACCGAGCTGAAGGCCCGTGATGGTCATGACGGGCACCAAGGTGTTCTTCAGCGCGTGTCCAAAGTACACCGTCCGATTGGTGAGGCCGCGTGCGCGTGCAAACTTGATGTAGTCGGTCCGAAGGACCTCCAGCATCTCGGCACGAACCAACCGCATGATCAAGGTGAGTTGGAAGATCGACAGCGTGACGGCAGGCAGCAGCAGATGTCGCCATCCGTCCACGGTGAGCAGGCCGGTCGCCCAGGGGCCGAGTTGGGTCAGATCACCGCGCCCGAAACTCGGGAGCCAGTTCAACGTGACGGCGAAGAGCAGGATCAGCAGGATGCCGATCAGGAACGTGGGCAGCGAGACGCCGATCAGTGAGAAGGCCATCAGCGCCTGGGCCAGCCATGTGCCCCGCCGCAACGCCGCGATGACACCCATTGGTATGCCAACACACACCGCAATGAGGGCGGCCACCAGGGACAGTTCCAGCGTCGCCGGGAATCGTTCGGCGATCAGGGTGGACACCTTGCGGCCCTGCCGGAGGCTGAGCCCGAACTCGCCGTGCATGGCGTTCCCGATGAACCGCGCGAACTGCACCACGGAGGATTGATCGAGGCCCAAGTCGGCTCGCAACTGCGCCCGCTGCTCTGCCGTCGCTTCCTGGCCCATCAGATTGGTCACCGGATCACCCACATACTGAAACAGCATGAAGGAAATCAGTGCCACCGCCAGCATCACGATCACGGCTTGGGCCAGGCGGCGAATGATGAAGGCGAGCATGCTGGGTGGTGGGCTTCGCAAACGGCGTGCCCGCCACCTGGATCAATAGAGCGGGCGCGTCGAGGAACGCTGGATCAGCAGCTCGACCGGCGCAGTGTAGCGAGGAGACCAACGTCGCCGAGCCCGCATTTGTCCGGAGCGGGCACTGGAAGACCGCAGAGACGACGCTGGCGATGCGCAAGCACCCACGAAAAAGCCGCCCGAAGGCGGCTTGTTTGATCTGACTCGTTCCGCGCTACGCGCGGCCGAAGATCAGAAGTTGTGCTGGATGCCCAGGTCGTAGCCTGTCTTGTTGTCCAGGTTGGCGGTCGCGCTGCCACCAATCTTGGTCGCGTCGGCGAACACCTTGGTGCGCTTGGACAGGTTGTAGTGGGCACCGATGCCCGCCTTCTTGGTCTCGCCTGCACCGTCCACATCGTTGGCCGCGTACATGGCCTTGATGTCGAACGCACCGACCGGCACCGTCGCACCGATCAGCCAGCCCTTGGCATCTGCGCCAGCAGCGGTCGTGCCCTTGCCGTAGCCGGCGGCCAGGGTCATGAAGCCGAAGTTGTAGCGACCGCCGATGTTCCAGACCTTGTCTTCATCGGCAGCCGGGTTCTCGTAGCCCACGCCCACCCAGAACGGGCCAGCGGAGTAGTTGGCAGCCACAGAAATGGGCTTGTCATTCGATACGCCGCCGTTGTTGCTCGCGCTCTCCGCGATCGACGCGCCGAAGTTGAAACCGGCCACGCTCAGGTCGTAGCGGATCGAATCGGCCACGCGAACCTTGGTGATACCGCCGAAGCGCATGCCGACATCACGGCCCGCTGCCACGGTGTCGCCACCGAACGGGTCGATCTGGTTCTGCATCATGATGAACGCCGGGGTGTACTGGCGACCCAGGTTCACCATGCCGAAGTTGGTCACCAGACCCACGGTCGAATAACCGTTCCAGAAGTTGGCGTTGGCTTGGGTGCCGGTATCCGGGCTGAAGCGATGCTCCATGCCAAACACGGCCTTCAGGCCACCACCCAGGTCCTCGACGCCGCGGAAGCCCAGACGGCTGCCGGTGTTGTCCATGACTTGCTTGTCTTCGGTCAGGACCGGCTTACCCACCGCCAGATCCAGCTTACCGTAGATGGTGACCGACGATTGAGCCGACGCAGCGCCGGCGAACGCGCCCAGCACGGCGAGAGCGACCAGAGATTTTTTCATTCAGAGATCTCCTAGGATTGAACAAGAGGTCCCGATCGAGGGGGAACCCGGTCACCACGACGGGTGGGGCCGATCAGGCCAACCTCCTCAACGGAAGTTGACGCTATTGCACCAGACCCCCCGGGGGGGCGCAAAGGAAACGGCCCCCTCTGAGTGCGTTCTGTTGTCGTGCAACAACGAGTTACCCACTTGTCGCGCACCAATATGGCGCAATGGGCCCATTGGCGGAGATTCACCTCGAAAGCTGGCGAGTTATCCTCGGAATATGTCTGCGGCAATATCTCTCGATCGGTGGCTCATGGCCGCCGACAACGCCCTTCGCACGGTGTCTGGGGTCGCCTACGCCGCCCGCCCATCACCGGCGGCGGGCATTGACTCAGTCCTCTCTCCTGAGGCGAAGCGACGGTCGGCCCCGTTGATGCGGGTGAATCACGTCGGCGAGGTTTGCGCACAAGCCTTGTACGAAGCCCAGGCGCTCACCGCTCGCAGCGATGACGTGCGGACACGCATGCAACAAGCCGCCAAGGAAGAAACCGACCATCTGGCCTGGACGGCGGAACGGCTCGCGGAATTGGGCGATCGCCCCAGCCTGCTCAACCCGGTGTGGTACGCCGGCGCCTTTGCAATAGGCCTCGTTGCCGGCAAGGCCGGAGACGCATGGAGCCTGGGATTCCTGGTGGAAACCGAGCGGCAGGTCGAAGACCACCTGGCGGGCCACCTCGACCGCCTTCCTGTTGAGGATGTAGCCTCGCGGGCGATCGTCGCTCAGATGAAAGAGGACGAGGCCCAGCACGCGGACATGGCCTTGGCCGCAGGCGGCGCGGCCCTGCCGGCACCAGTCCGCTGGTTGATGCGGGGCGCAGCCAAGGCCATGACGCTCACCGCTCACTACATCTGACTGCACAAGCGGCCGCAACGGGCCGCACTTGGCGGCAGTCGGCCCGTCAAGCCTCGCGCACTTCGACGCTGGTGGTGATCTGGGCCGTGTGGCCGATCATGGCGGTGGCCGAGCAATACTTTTCGTGGGACAGCGCCACCGCTCGCTCCACCGCCGCCACGGGCAGGCCCCTGCCACTGACGATGAAATGCATGTTCAGGGCCGTGAACACCTTGGGGTCGGTCTCGGCGCGTTGAGCCTGCAGCTTCACCTGGCAGCCGGACACCTCATGCCGGCCTCGCTTCAAGATCAGGACCACGTCATAGGCGGTGCAGCCTCCGGCACCGGCCAGCAAGGTTTCCATCGGCCGGGGGGCCAGGTTGCGCCCGCCCCCCTCCGGAGCGCCGTCCATCGTGATGACGTGCCCACTGCCCGTCTCAGCCAACATCGCCATTCCGGCATCTGCCACCCAATGCACCGTGCATTCCATTGCCCGCGATTCCCGTGTGATCGGCGCTCAAACACGCCATGACGGGACATTATCAACATCTGGAGCCAGCTCTCTACGCCAGGGATATTGCAGTGCAGCAAAAGCCGAGCTAGACTGCTTCGCATGCAGTAAGCGCTTTCAACAGCACTCACTGCGCCGCTTGTCTCCTCCACCCCTCAACGGTGGATTCAGCCCGGGCCCTCACGGTCCCGGGCTTTTTTCTGGGCGCTTGCGCCGTTGCAGCGCATTTGGGGGCGTCGCATATCATGCGGCGGTGCAACACGGCCGCCCACCCTGGCGTTGGCCGCCATCCACCATTCCAGTCGATGAGGAGGAGACGCCATGGCCGGCGCCGCCCGTAAGTCGCGCGCCCAGGCTGCGCGCACGACCGTTCCAGCTGTCTCCAGCGCCGCCGACTATCTGCGCCGAATTCTGACCGCCAAGGTCTACGACGTGGCGAAGGAAACGCCACTCGACCCGGCGAAGTCGTTGACCCGTCGCCTCGGCAACGCCGTGCTGCTCAAGCGTGAAGACTGCCAACCGGTGTTCAGCTTCAAGCTCCGAGGGGCTTACAACAAGATGGCGCACCTGCCGGCCGAAGCGCTGGCCCGCGGTGTCATCTGCGCCTCGGCCGGCAACCACGCCCAGGGGGTCGCCTTGGGCGCCCACCGGCTCAAGTGCCGCGCGGTGATCGTCATGCCCACCACCACGCCGAAGGTGAAGGTCGATGCGGTGGCAGCGTTGGGCGGCGAGGTCGTCCTGCACGGCGACAGCTACTCCGATGCCTACCTTCACGCGCTGGAGATCGAGAAGGCCGAGGGCCTGACATTCGTTCACCCGTTCGATGACCCCGACGTGATCGCGGGGCAAGGCACGATCGCGATGGAGATCCTGCGCCAGCATCAGGGCCCGATCGACGCGATCTTCGTCGCCATCGGTGGCGGTGGGCTGATTTCCGGCGTGGCGGCCTATATCAAGGCCGTCCGCCCCGAGATCAAGGTGATCGGTGTCCAAACCTCCGATTCGGATGCGATGGTGCGCTCGGTCAAGGCCGGCAAGCGGGTGCAGTTGCCGGATGTTGGCCTCTTCGCCGACGGGACGGCCGTGAAACTGGTCGGCGAAGAAACCTTTCGCCTGACGCGCGAGTTGGTCGATGACTATGTGGTGGTCGACACCGATGCGGTGTGCGCCGCCATGAAGGATGTCTTCCAAGACACTCGCTCGATCGTGGAGCCTTCGGGGGCGCTGGGTGTGGCCGGCCTGAAGCAGTACGTCGAGACCCACAAACCCAAGGGCAAGACATTTGTCGCCGTGACCTGCGGCGCGAACATGAATTTCGACCGGCTGCGTTTCGTGGCCGAGCGGGCAGAGTTCGGCGAACAGCGGGAGGCCCTGTTCGCGGTCACCATCCCCGAAGAGCGCGGCAGCTTCAAGCGTTTTTGCGAGTTGATCGGGACGCCGGGGCACCCCCGGTCGGTCACCGAGTTCAACTACCGCATCTCCGATGCCCGGGTGGCCCACGTGTTCGTGGGCATTTCGATCAGCAAGCGCGATGAAGCCGACAAGATCGCTCGCCACTTCATCCGGCACGGCTTTGCCACCGTCAATTTGACAGACGACGAACTGGCCAAGGAGCATGTGCGCCACATGGTGGGCGGCCGCAGTGAGCTGGCAAAAGACGAGCGTCTTTACCGCTTCCAGTTTCCCGAGCGACCGGGCGCGCTGATGCGCTTCCTGGCCGCCATGCACCCTAGCTGGAACATCAGCCTGTTCCACTACCGCAATCAGGGCGCCGACTATGGGCGCATCCTCGTGGGCATCCAGGTGCCCAAGGCCGACAAGAGGGCCTTCAAGGCTTTCCTGGACACCCTCGCGTACCCCTGCGTCGACGAGACCGACAACCCGGTCTATCAGCTCTTCCTGCGCTGACCAGGCGGGCGGGCTGGCGCACCCGTGATGGCCCCCTGCACAAGGGCGGCCCACAGGCCTAATATGGGGCGAGGGCGGCTCGGCCGGAGTCAGTCGCCTTTGCCGAGCGTTGCACCGCCCGGCGAGGCCCGTCGATGCATGTCATGGCGCGGCCCACTTGCCGGTCTTGAGGAGCAGTGCCATGCCACGCCATGTGATCGCCCGCGCCCTGATCGTCGCCGCCACCTGCATCGGCCTGGTCGGTTGTGCTCAGGTGACCCAGGCGCCGTCGGAGCCCATCGCCCCGCTGCTGCAAGACGATGCTTTTGCGCCGCCGGCCCAACCGGTGCGCCCGGAGCAGATCCTGGCGATGAGCCCCGCGATGGTCCGCTATGTGGACGACGACATCGCACGCCGGATCCGGCGCCAGGGCCGACAACAGGGGCTGATCGATGCGCTGTACGACCGGGACATGCTGCGCCTGGAATACGACTCAGCCGTCACCCGCACCGCCAGCGAGGCGTTTGAGGCTCGCTCTGGCAACTGCCTGTCGTTGGTCATCATGACGGCGGCACTGGCGCGCCACCTGGAACTGCCCGTGGTCTTCCAATCCGTCGATGTCGAGGAGAGCTGGACCCGCGGACAGGCGCTGCTGCTGGCGTCGGGCCATGTGAATCTGGTCCTCAGCCAACGTCCCGTGGACAAGGCCCGCGGCGTCTTCACCGATCCGCAACTGACGGTCGACTTCCTGCCGCCGCAAGACCTTCAGGGCCGCCGGGTCACCCGCATCACCGAGGACCGCGTGCTGGCGATGTACATGAACAACCGCGCCGCCGAAACCATGGCGCATGGCGATCTGGACCAGGCCTACGCCTGGGCTCGCGCCTCCTTGAAGCAGGACCCCTCGTTCGCCAGCGCCCCCATCACCCTGGGCGTGATCTACCACCGCAAGGGGCTGCTCGCGCCGGCCGAGGCGGCCTTTCGCCATGCGTTGCGCGCAGAACCACAAAACACCATCGCCCTGGCTGATCTGGCATCGGTGCTGGTGAGCCAGGGCAGGCAGGCCGAAGCCGATGAGGTGAAGCGGGCACTGGCGCAACTCGAAGCCTTCCCGCCATTCCATTTCTTCGACCTGGGCAAGGCAGCCGTTCAACGCGGCGACTTCGAGGCCGGCAAGGTGTGGCTGCAACGGGAGATGTCGCGCGACCCCGACTATCACGAGGTTCACTTCTGGCTGGCGGTCGCCTACAACGGCCTGGGCGACGCCAAGGCCGCTCGCAAGCACCTGTCGAAGGCGATGGCCAACAGCACGACCCGGGGCGAACATGACTTGTACGCCGCCAAGCTGGACCGGCTCCAGGCCAGGACCGCGCACTGAGTCTCACCGAGGCTCACTCGACGATCGGGGCCCGACTCCATCAACGTGCATGTTCACGTGTGGAGGGTGAGCCGGCCAGCACCGCTGACCGGCTCACACTCGCTCCCTGAGCGCCTTTCGTGAAGTGATGTCGCGGCCGACCCTCCGTCGGTCCACTTTGCACACATCGAGGGCTTGCTACCCGGTAATACGCAAACCCGACACGAAACCCGACATCGTCCGCGAAAAAAAATTGGGTTCGCGAATCCGTCACGTCACCCCCTTGGCCCGAATTGCCGCGGCCCGGACACGCGGCTAGAGTCGGCCGCTGGCGCGACCTGGTCGCCTCAGAACACAACGGCATGACCCCCAACATCACGCTGCTGCTTCGCGATGCCGCTGACGGAAACCGTCAGGCTGCCGACCAGGTGGTGAGCTTGCTGTACGCCGACCTGCAGCGCTTGGCCCGCAGCCGGCTGCGCCGGGCGGGCGATGTGACGCTGCTCGACACGACCTCGCTGGTGCATGAGTCCTACCTTAGGCTGCTGAAGGGTGAAGGCACCGAGTTCGCTGACCGGCGCCACTTCCTCGCCTATGCGGCACAGGTGATGCGTCACATCGTGATCGACCTGTTGCGCTCGCGCCAGGCCGATCGGCACGGCGGCGGCGCCTGGCACGTCACGTTGAACACCGACATCGGCGATTCGGTCGCGCAGCATGAGGACGAGGTACTGCGGGTGCACGAAGCGCTCGACGAGCTGGCCAGCAGCGACGCCCGAGTGGCGCAGGTGGTGCAGATGCGCTATTTCGGCGGGCTGTCCGAAGCCGAGATCGCTGAGTGCCTCGGCGTCACCGAGCGCACCGTGCAGCGAGATTGGCAAAAGGCCCGGCTGTTTCTCTCGCTGGCCCTCAAGTAGCCGCCCGCAGCGTCCATGGCCGAACCCGACGTCAGCACACCTGCACCTGCCGAGCCCCGCAAGGTCGACAAATCCCGCTGGCCAGCACTCAGCCCGCATCTGGACGAGCTGCTCGATCTGGCGCCCGCCGAACGGGCCCGCCGCCTGGCTGCGCTCCGGGCCGCCGACCCGACGCTGGCGGACGATCTGCAAGCACTGCTGGCGAGCCTGGAAACGCTTGATCGCAACGCGTTCCTCGAGACACCGGCCGTCTTGCCCCCACCCACACTCGAGGGCGAAACGGTCGGTGCCTACACCATCGAGCGGGAGCTGGGCCAAGGAGGCATGGGCAGCGTCTGGCTGGCCCGCCGCACCGACGGTCGCTTCGATGGCCAGGTGGCTATCAAGTTCCTGCATGCCGGTCTCGTGCCGCGGGCGGACGCCGAACGCTTCTCCCGCGAAGGCCGCATCCTGGCCAGGTTGGCGCACCCCAACATCGCCCGGTTGATCGACGCCGGCATCCATGTGCCCACCGAGGGACCCAAGAGGCCCGGTGGCTCGCAGCCCTATCTGGTGCTGGAGTATGTCGACGGCATCCCGATCGACCAGCACTGCGACCGGCACGGCCTTGGTCTGGTCGAACGCCTGACGCTGTTCCTGGATGTGCTCGCCGCGGTGGCCCATGCCCACACGCGCCTGATCCTGCACCGTGACATCAAGCCCAGCAACATCTTGGTCACAGCCGCCGGAGAAGTGAAGCTGCTCGACTTCGGCATCGCCAAGCTGATGCGTGACGCACAAGTGGGCCCCACGATCGGTGCGCCGCCCGCGGCCACCGAGCTGACACAGCGCCTCGGCCGTGCCTTCACTGTCCAGTACGCGGCGCCAGAGCAGCTCCAGAACGGGGAGGTCACGACGGCGACCGATGTGTACTCGCTGGGCGTGCTGCTGTATGTGCTGCTGACGGGCAGCCACCCCACGCCCACGACCAGCACGGCTGCCGTGGACCAGATGCGTGCGACGCTCGAACAGCCGCCCCGCCGCCTGTCCGACACGGTGATGCGCAGCGCTGGGCCCGACGCGTTGAAACAGGCGCGGGCGCTGCGGGGCGATCTGGACACCATCGTCGCGCATGCGCTGAAGAAGCTGCCTGGCGAGCGCTACCCCAACGCGCAGGCGCTCGCCGACGACCTCAAACGGCACCTGGCGCACGAGCCGATCTCCGCACGGCGAGAAACCGCCGCGTATGTCCTCAGCAAGTTCGTTCGGCGTCACCGGACAGGCGTGGTGACCAGCACGGCGCTGGCGGCCGCGGTGGTGGCGGCCGCGGCCATCGCCATCCACGAAGCGCGGGAGGCCCGCCGGCAGCAGGTTCAGGCCGAGGGCCTGATCGAGTTCATGCTGGGGGACCTGCGCAAGAAGCTGCAACCCGTGGGCCGGCTCGACGCACTGGACGCGGTGGGCGGCCATGCCCTGGCCTACTACGCCGAACAGGACGCTGACCGGCTCGACGCCGAGTCGCTCGGCCGCCGCGCGCGAGCCCTTCACCTGATCGGCGAAATCGCCGATGAGCGTGGCGATCTGGACGAGGCCAGCCGCATCTTTCAGCAAGCCGCCGACAGCACCGCCGAGCTGGTCCAGCGCTACCCACGGGACGGCCAGCGGCTGTTCGACCATTCCCAAAGCCTGTACTGGGTGGGCTTCGTCGCACGCCAGCGTCGTCAGGTGGATGAGGCCGAAAAGGCCTTCAAGGGCTATCTCGACATCGCCGACCAGTTGGTCCGGCTCGATCCCGGACGTCTCGATTGGCGCATCGAACAGGCCTACGCCAACCAGAACCTCGGCGTGCTGCAGCTCGAACGCGCACGGCCGAAGCTGGCGCTGGCCGCCTTCATCGCGGCGCGCAACACCTTCCGCAGCGAGGCACCCGAACGCAACGAGCTGGTGTTTGACCAAGCCAACAGCGAAGGCTGGATCGGCAAAGCCCAGGAGGCCAGCGGCGAACTCGTCGCCGCGCTGACGGCGCAGCAGACGAAACTCGCCACCCTGCAGACCCTGCCGGGGGCGGACAGCGACCGTCGAGCCCAACGGCTGATGGCCAATGCGCTGCATGAGCAAGGCCGCATGCACCTGGCCCTCGGCCATGCCGAACAGGCGGTCACTTCTGCGCGAGATGCGCTGGCCCTCTTCGACACGCTGCTCGCGGTGGATTCGAACAACATGGATTGGCAAAGCCAGGCGACGCTCGCCAGACTGGCACTGGCCGAAGCCGCCTGGGCCCAAGGGGACCGCGTGGTCGCGCGCCAGGCCCTGGACCGGGCCGAAGCCGACAACGTGCGCCTGCTCGCCAACGCCCGCGTCCGCACCACCTGGCGATTGGCGCAGCAGGGCCAGGCGTTGCGGCTGCGGTGGATGGCAGGCGATCCGCCCGACGCCCTGCGCCCTGCCCTCGACGCTTACCTCGGCGTGTTGCGGCAGGCCGAGGCCCAAGGCGTGTTGCTCGACACGGATCTCAGCCTGCTCGCCGCCACCGCCGAGCTCGCCTGGGGCGACGCCCTGCAGGCCGACAACGGCGCGGCGGCAGCCCGGGCCCCCTGGCAATCTGCCGCCGATCGCCTGCGATCGGCCGCCAGCGGGGGTCACCCGGCCGCTGCCACCCTGCGAGCCCACGCGCTGTGGCGCCTGGGCCAACACACCGAAGCCCGCGCGCTCGCCGCGCGCGTGGCCGGCTCGGCGTATCGGCACCCCGAACTTGCCGATTTGCAACGGCGGCTGGCGAGCGGCGAGGGCGCCGCCAGCGACAAACATCCATGAGGCCTCTCCATGAATACCGTCAATGTCAGCGTGAGCACCACCGGCATGATCAGTTGCACGCCGGACCCGGTGCCGATCAGCGGCTCGAACGTGAACATCGTCTTCAACCTGCTGACCACCGGCTACTCGTTCCGCAGCAACGCGGCAGTGGTCGTGTCGAACCCTGGCTCGCAGTTTCCGAACCCTTCCGTCACGGCATCGTCGATCCTGGTGAACCTGTTCGACGCAAACAGCGACAACAAGCACTACAAGTACACCGTCCACCTCGTCAACGACAGCAACGGCGAGAGCCTCAGCGTCGACCCGACGATCGAGAACGGTCGTTGAGAATTGTTGAGCCGCCACGAGGCTTTCCGGGCGGCTCCCCCCAGGTTTCGCGGTTGGCGGCACGCCGGTGCTGTGCTCGAATGCGAGCCATCCCCAAGCCGCCGCTGGATCGAGAAACCAATGCGCTCTCCGTTGATTGCTGGCCTGCTGCGACAGGCCTTTTTCATGCCCGCTTGCATGGTGCTTTGCGCCACTGCAGGGGCCTCCCCGATCCAGGAGCTGCCCGTGCTCCAGAGCAGCCAGGGTGTGCTCGACGTGCTGGTGGTGGCACGCGGTGAAAAGATCACCACACTCGGCACCCTGAAGCCCGATGGCTGGGTGTACGACATCTGCGCGCGCCCCACGGACGGCAGCGACACTTGCCCACCCAAGCCGGAGGGCACCAACCTGTACGGCGGCACACGGCTGCAGCTGCAGCCCGGCGACACGCTGAAGATGCGGCTGGTGAACAAGCTGCCCGAAGTGCTCGATTCCGAGCACGCCTCGGAACCTGGTCACCACTACCTGCGCGGCAACCCCACCAACCTGCACACGCACGGGCTGATCGTCTCACCGCGCTATCCGACAAAGTCGAATCCCTCGTACGGCGACAACGTCTTCGTGATGACCTTGAACCCGGCCAACACCTTGCCGGGCGACGACGATGTGGTGCATGGTGACACGCGGCTCGGCTTCACCGACTACGAAATCAAGATCCCGAAGAGCCACCCGTCGGGTCTGTACTGGCTGCACGGCCACATTCACGGCCTGACCTTGAACCAGCTGAGCTCAGGCATGTCCGGCGTCATCACCATCGGTGACCCGAGCGACTACCTTTGCAAGAACGCCGCCTGCAGTGATTTCCTCAAGACGCTGCCGGTGCGCCACCTGCTGCTCAAGGACACACAGGTGCTGAAGAATGGCCGGATGATCACCGAGCAGTACCCGGTCTTCTGCAAGAAGCACCGCGGCGCCGATGAAGAGCCGCGCGAAGGCCAATGCGCCGGCCTGCATGGCCGCCCCACAGGCGGCGGCAAGTGGTATTTCAGTGTGAACGGCCAAGGCTATCCGCACATCCCGGTGCACCAGGGCAACGGCGAAATCTGGCGCATCACCACCGGCTCCGCCACCGTCACCTACGACCTCGGGCTGCGTGACAACGCCACCGGGAAGGACATGGTGATGCAGGTGCTGTCGGTCGACGGTATCGCCGTCGAGCCCGACGGCGACGCCAGTGCCAACGAAGTGCGCAGCATGAGCGGCGCCCGCATCACCGCCGTGCCCTGCCCTGCCGACATTCCGGGCAAGCTGGCGCACAAGCCGATCTGCGCAAGCCGCGTGATGATGATGCCCAGCTCGCGCGTGGAGCTCTGGGTGGCCCACCGCGATGCGAAGGGCCGCCTGGCCCCGGCGGGCCCCAACGCCAGCGCCACGCTCTACACCGCCGACGTGCAGACAGGCCCGGCCGGCGACACCTGGCCCTCGGTGGATCTGGCCAGTGTGAGCTTCCGCGGCACGCCCGCTGCCAACGCTCCGCAGGTGCTCACCGTGACGGGCGATGCGCAAGCCGAGATGCGCGATCCGCGTCGCATCAGCGCCGAGCTGAACAACGCCAACACGAGCTTCCGTGCCGAGGCCGATTGCCTGCCACTGGCCGCCGGCCACAAGCGCCGCATCTTCATGGGCTTCACCCCCGGTGGGTCGGTGGCCTTCGGTCTGGGCTATGAAGAGCTCGATGAAAATGATCAGCCGGTTCCAGGCACCTTCCTCGACATCGAGCCTTTCAACGCCGACAAGCCCACGCTGTGCATCCCGCTGGGCGCCGGCAACACGCCCGCCACCGAGCGTTGGGAAATCGTGAACATCGCGGCGGAGAACCACAACTTCCACGTGCACCAAACCAAGTTCAGCCTGCTCTCGCGCGACCGCGTCAGCGGCCACGTCGTTGAGCATCGCGGCGGCGTGCTGCACGACAGCGTGCCCATCCCGCACGCCGATGGCGACTGCGAATCGGTGGCCGACTGGCGCGCCGGCAAGTGCACCGTCCACCCGATCTTGCTGGAGATCCCGTTCACCGTGGCTGGCGATTTCGCCTACCACTGCCACATCGGCGAACACAGCGACGAAGGCATGATGGCCCGCATCCGGATCCGCGCCGCGAAGTGACATGGCGCGCAGGCAGGGCATGGGCGCCAAACGCGCGCTGAGGGCGGCGTGCTGGGGGCTCGCTGTGGCCGCTGCAGCCCCGGCCGTCGCCACCGCCTCACTGCCGGAGGTCACGCAGATCCAGGCGGCCTACGAGGCCGCCTACCTGGCCACGCGCGGCAAGCCACCGGCGGGCGAACATGCGGACGACCTGGTGATCCAGTCGGCTCGCTGCCAACCCTTGAGCGGCATCGTTGGCGCGGCCTGCCAGATCGAATTCGTCCGCCAGCGCGAGCCTGAGGGTCGCCTTTATTCGGACATCGTCACGCTGGTGCCGCAGATTCAAGGCCAAGGGGCATGGACGCTGCTCTCGGGCCTGTGCATGACCCGCCAGCCGAACAAGCACGCCCCCGGCGGCTCGTCCAGCGCCTCATCCGGCGGCTTCCCCGCCACGACCGCACGCTGACGCCCACCGAAGGCGCCAGCGCACGCCCGCTCTCACTTGTTGAAGATGCGGTATTCGGCCTGGTAGCGGTACAGCTGGTTGGGCAGTTCGCTGTAAGCGCGCATTTCCAGCGTGTGGGTGCCGGTGATGATCTTGGCCGTCGAGAGGTGGCTCATCACCTTGAAGCCGGTGGTCGCGCTCATGCGGTCGTTCGACGGGCAGGTCACCGAGGCGCCGTCCACATAAAAGCACAAGGACGCCGAGTTCGCGCCCACCTGGCGGATTTGCGCCTCCAGCGAAGCCGACACCGTGCAGCCAGTGGTCACCGTGCAATTCACCTCGACGGGGGTGCCCACGGTGACGAAGGTCGACGACGGCAGCGACGCACCGCTCATGGTGCCGGCGTCGATGTAGGTCTTGGTCAGCTTCAGCGGGCCGACCGGGGTGGGCAGCGCTGTGGGCTGCACCGCATCGCTGGCCACGGCGGCCCAGGACGCGGCCGCCAGAGCGGCGCAGGCGACATGGCGAATGGTGTCGAATCGCTTCACGGGAATCCCTCCTCGAATGGATTGGCTTCAAAAACCGGTGCTCCGCAGCGACGCTGCTGGCCCGGGCCCTGGGGATTCTTTCAGGTCCCCCCCGCATGGTCTACTCGGTGACTCCGCCGCCCCCCACGTTTTGGTTGGTGCGGCAAGCCTCGCCTGTGAACCTGCGCACCGATGAAGCTGTCTGCCGCATCCCCAGCCCGCCCCGTTGAACGATGGGACGTTCGCGCCACCCGCCACGACGAACCAGACGCCCTGGCGATGCAAGAGCAACTGTCAGCCGTGCTGTTGGCGCGCTATGGCAGCGACGGCAAAGCCGGCTTCGCAGGCCCCCTGCCCGCTGGCTCGGTGTTCGCCGTGGCCTATGACAGCCAAGGGGTGGCGGCGGGTTGTGGCGCCGTTCGGCCCCTGCCCGGCCACGAAGGCTGCGGCGAGGTCAAGCGGATGCACGCGAGCCAACCGGGGCGCGGAATCGGCGCGGCGGTGCTGGACTTTCTTGAATCGCAGGCCCGTGCGATGGGCTACCGTGAACTGAAGCTCTCCACCCGCTGGGCCAACGAAGGTGCGATCGGCTTTTACCGATCGCGAGGGTTCACGGTCTGCGAGCCTTTTGGCTCGTACGTCACCCGCCCTGAGTGCGCCTGCCTCGCCAAGCCGCTGGCTTGAGGTGAGGGTGCGTCGTCGTCAAACGACGCGCCGCGCCCCCCGCCACCGGTTTCAACCGCACTGGCCCACGTAGCCGCAGGCGGTGCAGAAGTCGCAGCCGTCCTTGTGGATCAAGGTGGCGTTGCCGCACTCAGGACACGGGCGCCCGGCCATCACCGGCGCCACCGCGGCTGCCGAGGCGGCCTTGGGCGTCGGCGATTCGAGGATGCCCATGGCATGCAAGGGGAAGCCCTCTTCATCGAGCACGCTCAGCATGGCGTAGCGGTGAATGATGAGCCGCGCCACGTAGGCCACCGTGCTGGGCCAGACCTGCTGCCGGCGCTGGCCTGGAACGGGCGCCATGAAGTGCCCGAGCGGTTCACCGACATTCAGCAGCTTGCGCAGCTTCATCCCGATCCAGGCGGGATCGATCACCCGCATGTCCAGCGACAGCAATCGCGCCAGGCCGTCGAACGCCTTCGGGTAGTTGCCCGAGAAGCCCAGTGCGCAAGGCCGGGTCACCAGGCCGGCCGCCGAGACCTGCGGATCACGCGTGGCCAGCGACACCTCCTTGAGCGTCAGCGTGAATGATTCGCCGGTCGCGGGGTTGTCCACATCGACCGCCCAGGCCAGCGTGCCCGAGGTGCTGGTGCGCGGCTCGTCACGGCTGAACATCGCATCGAGCACGGGCGTCGGGCCTCCCTCGGCCAGGGCGCCCAGTTGCTCGCAACGCCAGCGGATCACGCTCGCCGTGGCAGCCACCACGCCGGGGAACATTCGCTTCTCGCCCTGGGGCGGGAACGGCATCTCGAACGACCGCTCTTCCGCCACCGTGGCCAGGGCATCGAGCTTCAGCTTGAGCCACTGGGGGTCGTTCGCCCGCATGTCCATCGACAGCGTCTTGGCCAGGGCCCCGAGCCCGCGCGGCTGCTCGGCGCCGTTGACCCACACCTCGAAGGGCAGCGTGGTCCCGAACAGTCCGGTCCCCGGCCCCGCCTCGGCTGGCAGCTCACCCACGAAGAGCGAGAAATCGCCGTGCGGATGCTGGATGAGGTAACTCCACGCGGGGTTGCCGGCCTTCAACTCCGGCCGCCCGGGCCAGCGCAAAGAGGTCAGCACCGGAGCGGGCAGCTTGTCCAGCGTGAGGCGCTGGTTGGCGTGATCGGTCGACAGCGGAGGCGGCGTGGCCTCCGCTGCCGCTGGCGTGTCCACGCTGAGCACGGAGCCCAGCACCGCATTCGGCCGGTAGGTGGCCAGGCCCTTCAAGCCGTTGCGCCAGGCCGTGAGGTACAGGTCCTGGAAGTCGGCATACGGATAGTCGGCCGGTACGTTCACCGTCTTGCTGATCGAGGTGTCGATGCAAGGCGCCACCGCCGCCACCATCAATGCATGCGCTTCGGCACTCATCTCGAGGGCGGTGACGAAAGCCTCGGTGAGCGGCGCATCGGGCCCCTTCATGTAGCGGTACAGCCGCCAGGCGTGATCCTCGACCGCGTATTCCTTGAAGCTGCCATCCGGCATGCGTTTCTTGCGCGTGTACGTCCACGAAAAAGGCGGCTCGATGCCGTTGCTCGCGTTGTCCGCGAACGCGAGGCTGATGGTGCCGGTGGGCGCGATCGACAGCAGGTGTGAGTTGCGCAACCCTTGGGCGCGAATGCGCTCTTTCACCTCGTTCGGCAAACGCGACGCGAACGAGCCACCAGACAGATACAGGTCGGCATTGAACAGCGGAAAGGCGCCGCGCTCGGTGGCCAGCTCGGCGCTGGCACGGTAGGCCGCATCGCGCATCGTTTCGCTGATCCGGCGCGCCATGTCGCGTGCCTCGGCCGCGTCGTAGCGCAAGCCCAGCATGATCAGCGCGTCGCCCAAACCGGTGAAGCCCAGGCCGATGCGACGCTTGTTGCGGGCCTCCTCCGCCTGTTGCGGCAGTGGCCAGACCGTGACGTCGAGCACGTTGTCGAGCATGCGCACCGCCACCTTCACCACGTCGGCGAAGCCCGCATCGTCGAACGCGGCCCCCGCTTCGAACGGTGACAACACGAAATGCGTGAGGTCGATCGAGCCCAGGCAGCAGCACCCGTAGGAAGGCAGCGGCTGCTCTGCACAGGGGTTCGTGGCAGCAATCGATTCGCAATAGCCGAGGTTGTTGTCGTTGTTGATGCGGTCGAGGAAAAGCACCCCGGGTTCGGCATGGTCGTAGGTCGACCGCATGATCTTGTCCCACAGCTTGGCCGCGGCCAGCCGCCGATAGACCCAGAGCCCATCGGCGCGTCGATAGGCGCCAGCCGCCTTCTGCGCCGCGCCCGGCTCGGCCTTGTGGACCAGCTCGATGTCGCCACCGGCCAGCATCGCCTGGATGAATTCATCCGTCACACCCACGGAGATGTTGAAGTTGCGCAGGTCGCCCTGGTCCTTCGCCTGGATGAAAGCTTCGATGTCAGGGTGGTCACAGCGCAGCACTGCCATCTGCGCCCCGCGCCGCGCGCCGGCCGACTCCACGGTTTCGCAGGAGCGGTCGAAGACCCGCATGTAGCTGACCGGGCCGGACGCACTGGACTGTGTCGAGCCCACCCACGCCCCATGCGGGCGGATGCGCGAAAAGTCGTAGCCCACGCCACCGCCGCGCCGCATCGTCTCGGCGGCCTCGGTGAGCGCGGTGTAGATGCCCGGGAAGCCGTCTTCCACCTGGGCGATCGAATCCCCGACAGGCTGAACAAAGCAGTTGATCAGCGTGGCGGTCAGGTCGGTCCCCGCTGCCGAGTTGATGCGGCCGGCCGGCACGAAGCCCCGACGTTGGGCCTCCAGGAACTTCTGCTCCCAGGCGGCGCGCTGCGGCGCCTGTTCGGCCACCGCCAAGGCGCGCGCCACACGCTGCCGCACATCGTCCAGCGTCTGCTCAGCCCCCTTGGCGTACTTCTCGGCCAGCACCTCCGCACTGATGGGTTGCGCCGGAAGCGAGGCGCGAGGATGGGGGCGGCCAGGAGGAATCGAGGCTGTCGAGGTACGGCGGACAGAAGTCATAAAGGCAGCGCCACTGACGGGCGCAAAACTGTAAATTTGAACAGTACGGATCATGCGCCCATCGCCGGCTCCGTGCAGCCGAATCCTGAGCCCGCAAGGGGGGCTTGTCGGCTCGATGCAGCAGCCGCGCTCGCATGCCGAGTGGGCATGACTTGAGGCGCGCCGGCCGTGCCCGGGCGGGGCACAATCGCGCCTCTTGTCTTTCTTTGCCAAGGGCCCGGCACGGGCCCGGACTTTCACCGCACCGCGCGCCATGACCGCCAACGACCTTCCGACGTCCGACACCGCAGGCGCCACGTCGCCCGAGCCCACCGCCGTGCCGCCCACGGCGCCCACGACGCCCGACAACGCGGTGACACCCGATGCCCCGGTGGCCTCGGCCGAGCCGTCCGCGGCGGTGGAGGCATCTGCGCCCACCGAGGTGGTGGCCGAGGCATCGGCATCCACCGAAGCGGCTTCCGTCACGTCGCCAGCCTCATCGTCTCCCCAAGGCGGCGAGCCCTTGTCGCCGGCCGCGTGCGCAGAAAAGCTCAAGTCGATGTTCCCGGCGCTTTTCACTGGCCCTGCCAAGCCGATCAAGCTGCGCATCCAGGCCGACATCCAGACACGCGCCCCCGGCGTGTTCACCAAGGCTTCACTGTCGGGCTTCTTGCGCCGCTACACCGGCGGCACCGGCTATCTGATTGCCCTCACTCGGGCTCCGCATCGATTCGACCTCGACGGCCAGCCTGCCGGCGAGATCAGTGCCGAGCATCGTCAGGCCGCAGCCGACGAACTGGCGCGTCGCCGGCAAACGCAGGAAAGCCGCCGTCAGGCCGAGGAAGACCAGCGTCGTGAGCGCGCCCAACTGTTGCGCGCCTTTGAAACGACGACCTTGACCAAGGACAACTTCTGCGCGCTCAAGGGCATCGCGCCCGAGGCCCTGGACGCGGTGCTGGCGCAGGCTCGCCAGGAAGCCGAAGAGTTCGCCCGGCAGCGCCCGGCGCACTTCCATCCGGGTGGCCGCCCGGATGGGCGCGGCCCGAGGCCGGATCGCCGCCCGCCCCACGCAGGCCATGAACGAGGCGGCGCCCGCGCTGAACACCGGCCCGATCCCCGCGGCCCCCAAGGCCCTGCGGGCGCAGCACCCAGCCCGCGTGGCCCGCGGGGTCCGCAAGACGGCCAGCGCCAAGGCGCACCGCGCGGCGAGCGCGGTCCGCGCCCGCCCCGGCCCGCCCGCTGAGCGGCTCCCCGCCACGCGGCGCGCCTTCGCGCCAGGCCTGGGCCTGGCCAGTTGGCCTCACCACCTTTGGGCCACTCACCGCTCATCCGCCGCGCACGCAGTTCATCGCGCGGCGCCGTCGGCTGGTCGCATCGGCGTGGTCGTTGGATCGGGCACTGCCTACAGTGCAACCCATCGACAACGCCTTTGCACCCGGAGCCGAACATGAGCCAGCCCAGCACCCTTCGTTTCGCCGCCCATGAATCCACCGTCCGCCGCGTGGCCGCAGGCCTGGCGCTGGCTCTGTCGCTGGGCTTGATGGCAGGCCTCGACCACGTCGCCGATCGCCAGTACGACGAAGCCTGGCTGGCCCAATCCGACAACGCCCCCACGCAGGTGGTGGTGATCACCGCCAAGCGTCCCGCCGCCTGATCCGACGGCCTTCGGGCCGCGCGTTGCGCGGGCATCTCGCCACGGGCCAGCGGCCCTCAGATGCTTCGCTCTTGATTTCCGTTCCACTCCTCTTGGGGGCCCTTCGCGGGCCCATTTTTTTTGGCCGCGCACTCGCTGCACCGGATGTCGGATCGGTGACAAGCAGCGCCCCTATTGCACACATCGTCTTGATGCGGGGCTGGCACTTCTGCATGCGCAGGACTACAGTCTTTCGCAGCGGTGTCGCAGACCGCGGCGCCGCCCACGCGAAGGAGCCCACCATGCCCACGCTGAAGCAACGCCTTGCCGCCGCCCCTCCTGTCCTGCGCGCCGTGGCCCTGGCCCTCGCCGCAGTGGTCACGCTGGGAGCCATCGGAGGGTTGGCCCACTTGGCGGACGAGCACTACTCGGACGCGCTGGTTGCGCAAGACCTGGCCACGCCGGCCGACAACTACGTGCTGGTCACCGCCAAGCCATTGCCTTGAACGCCGCGGCGCCAGCCGGCGCACTGCGGATCGGTCTCCAGGCAGGAAGGGCCCTTCGGGGCCCTTTTGCATGGGCTGAGCGCGCATGAGCTGCCGTGCGCTGCGTCACGTGGATGCGGTTCCACAGCCTCGGGCTGACCCGAAGCGCACCGGCGATTCAAGCTAGCGTTCAGCTTCGCCGACCTAGCCTCGCCGACCTCAGCAGTACCACGCCCTTGCCGGGCCCTACGCCATGTCGCCTTGCCGCTTGATTGCCCGCCGAGTCCGTCTCGTTGCCGCCGTTGTCGCCTGCGCGGCCGGCTCAGCGACCGCCGCGCCCCCACCCTTGAAGGTCGGTTTTATCTGCCCGCTCAGTGGGGGATCCGGAGACTTCGGCAACAGCGCGCGGCTGGGCGCCGAGCTGGCGGTGAAAGAGATCAACGAAGTGGGCGGCTACATGGGCCGACCGCTGGTGCTCGTCGCTCGCGACGACCAGGCGAAGCCCGATGAGGGCCGGCGTGCGGCAGAAGACCTGGTGCTGAATGAGAAGGTCGATTTCACCGTCGGCTTCTGCAACACCGGCGTCGCCCTGAAATCGTTGGATGTGTTCCAGACGCACCAGCACCTGCTGATGGTGCCGGTGGCCACCGGTTCCGCCGTCACCGCCACCTATGCGCCGCAGGACAGCTTCGTGTTCCGCCTATCGCCCCGCGACACGGTGCAGGCGGACTTCCTGGTGCACGAAGTGGCGCAGCGGCGCAAGCTCAAGCGCGTGGCCCTGTTCGCCGACCGCACCGCCTACGGCGAAGGGGGCCTGAACGACCTCAAGCAGTTCCTCTCAGCGCAGGGCCTGCAGCCCGTGCAGATCACCCGCTTCGATCTCGGCGTGGCGTCGTTGGTGGACGAGGTCAAGTCCGCGCAGGCGGCCGGCGCGGAAGCGATCATCGCCTACAGCGTGGGGCCCGAGCTGGCGACCATCGCCAGCGCCCGACAGGCTGCGCACTTCAATGGGCCGCTGCTGGGCCCGTGGCCGATGTCGCTGAAGACCGTCTGGGACAAATCCAACGGCGCAGCCGAGGGCGCGATGATGGTCCAGTCCATCGTGCCGGACCTGTCCAACGAGCGGCGCATGTCGTTCATCGCCCGCCTCAAGCGGCACGCCGGCGACCAGCCGATGACCTCGCTGATGGCCGCGGCGCAAACCTACGATGCGGTGCACCTGATGCTCAGGGCCGTGTTCCAGACCAAGGGTGACACCAAAGGCCGCGCGCTGAAGGCCGCGCTGGAGAACCTGGACCAGCCCTATCCGGGCGTGGTGACGACACACGATCGCCCGTTCAGCGCCCAGGATCACGACGCGTTCACGATGAACATGGTCTGGCTGGCCACCTGGCGCAACGGCGCCCTGCAGTTCGTCTACGCCGACGACGCGAAGAAGGCGTCAGTCATCCGTCGCAAGGCCGGTACCTGAGCCACTGACACCGGGCCTCCCTCAGCGTCGGGTGGCCGCGGCGTACTGCTGCGGCGTTTGCCCCGTGTGCTGCTTGAAGCAGCGGCTGAAGTGGGCTTGGTCGAAGAAGCCCAGCTGAAGCGCCAGATCGGCCAGTGGTGGCGCCTCGCCCCCAGAAGACAGGGCCAGCAGGGCATCGTGGATGCGGGCGCGCTGGATCACCCACTTCGGCGTGACGCCCACGTAGTTGGCAAAGCAACGCTGCAGCGCCCGTTCGCTCAGGCCCAGGCGCTCTTGCAGCGCGGCGGCACGGGTGATGCGGCTGTCGGCCTGCACCTCGCGCACCGCCGCATCCAGCCGATCCACCCAAGGGTCGATCGGCGGCCTCGCCGCGAGCAGCAAGTGCTCCGCATTCGCCACCGCCTCTTCCAAGGTCGCGGCCTGGAGCACCCGCCGTTCAGCCTCCGCCAGGTCGATGCCTGGTGGAAGGCACGGCCACGGCGGCATCTGGCGATCACGCCATCGCCACATCGGCTCGTCGATCCAGGGGCGCAAGCCACCGCACTTGAAACGCAGGCCATGCACCCGCCCGCGCTCTTGCAGCCGCCGCTCTGCCAAACCCGAGGCGATGCCATGCAGCGCGGTCTGGCCTGCTTCGAAGGCCAGGTTGGCGTTCGGGTAGGGCAGCAATTGCTGCACATGCGTCTGATCATCGGGCAGCGCCCACTCGACGATCCAATGGATGTCCAGCCAGGGTGAGAGCGCCTCGCTCACCGGCAACCGCTGAAGCCGGAACCGCTCACCCACCCATTGCGGCTGCAACAGTGCCCGGCGGGTCATCGTGAGGCCCAGGTCCAGTGTCGGCTTTCTGCAATCCGAGGCGTCGCGATGCTGCCAAGATCCGCCCATGCCCGCCTCAACCTTCACCCGAGCCCGCACGCGGCGCCGCATGCTGCGCGCCACCGCCGCGCTCGCGGTGTCGCCTTGCCTCATTGGAACGCCTGCCGTGAACGCCACCCCCAGCAACGCCAACACCCCAGCCCCCTCCACCGCGCCGACCAACCCGCCCACCGCCACCGGCCAGTTCGAGGTGAAGATCGGCCCGCCTGAGCCGATGGTCACCCCCGCCGACGCGCCGGCCATCGGGCGTCGCCGGCTGGACAAGACCTACCGTGGTGACCTGCAGGGATCTGCACTCGGAGAGATGGTCTTCGCGGGCCAGCCGCAGGCGGGCGAAGCGGCCTACACCGCGCTGGAGTCGTTCGTCGGCACCTTGCATGGGCGCAGTGGCGGCCTGGCGTTGGCCCATCTGGGCGTCATGCATGCCGGTGGGCAAGAGGTGCGCATCCTGATCGTGCCCGGATCGGGAACCGGCGAGCTGGCCGGTATCCAGGGCGAGCTGCTGTTGCGCATCGAATCGGGCGTTCACCACTACACGTTGAACTACCAGTTCAACTGACAGCTTGACCGGCACTCCCGCGCGTCCACGCATACCGGTGGCCGCCGCCGGGCTCAGCCCCGCCCGACGAACGGCATGCCGGTGGCGAGGATGGTGGTGAACAGCACGTTGGCGCTGAGCGGCAGCGACGCCATGTGCACCACCGTGTCGGCCACGTGTTGCACGTCCATGCGGGCCTCGGCCCGCCGGCTGCCATCGGCCTGCGGCATGCCCTGGGCCATCGCGGTGGTCATGTCGGTGGCTGCGTTGCCGATGTCGATCTGGCCGACCGCAATGTCAAAGGCCCGGCCATCCAGTGCGCAGGATTTGGTCAGCCCGCTCATCGCGTGCTTGGTGGCGGTGTAGGCCACCGAATTCGGCCGCGGGGTGTGGGCCGAGATCGATCCGTTGTTGATGATGCGTCCGCCGCGCGGCGACTGGGTCTTCATCAGCCGGAACGCTTCACGGGTGCAGAGAAATGCGCCCGTCAGGTTGGTGTCGACCGCGCTGCGCCACGCTGACACGGGCAACTCATCGATTGGCACCCCGGCCGTGAAGACGCCGGCGTTGTTGAACAGCAGATCGAGGCGGCCGTGCCGATCACGAATCTGGTTGAAGAGCTGCGCCACCGCATCGGCGTCCGTCACATCACACGGGGCCGCCCAAGCCCGCTCGCCTGCCGCGCCGGCGTCCGCCACCACCGACTGCAGCGCCTCCATCCGACGACCGCTGAGCACCACCGTCCAGCCGTCGGCCAGCAGGCCCAGTGCGCACGCACGACCAATGCCACTGCCGGCACCGGTGACCAGCGCAATGCGTGAGGGCGAAGAAGAGGCGTCCGACATGGGGGGCTCCGGCGTGTGGCCTGTTCGAAGGACACCCAGTCTGCCACGCCGCACCCGGTGAGGCCCCGTACGAACGTCACCGCCTGCCATTCGCGCCGGCGGGGGCACCGCTCGCGCCCGCCGGCACCCGGCCGTCGCAGCACGGTGGCAGAGGGCGCAGCCTCGGCCGAGCATCACCCCAACGACGCGCCCTGCGCGCCGCGATTCACCGACTCACCCACCACCGCCCCTCAGCCATGACACCTCGCCTTCTCTCCTTGATTTCTCTCGCCGCCGGCGTGGCCGCCTCAGCCGGTGCCGCCACCCTCACTGTCGAAGTCCAGAACGTCTCGGCCCCGGGCGAGCTGATGGTCGCGGTGTTCGACACCGAGGGCACCTGGCTCAAACAGCCCGCGCACAGTGTTCGGCAGGCCGCCACCGCCGGCACGATGACCGTGCAGGTGACGGACCTGCCCGACGGCGTGTACGGCGTCTCGCTGTTCATCGACCGCAATGCCAATGGCCAGCTGGACCGCAATGCCATCGGCATCCCCACTGAGCCCTACGCGTTCTCGAACGATGCCTCTGGCGCCTTTGGGCCCCCGCGCTTCGATAAGGCCCGGCTCGACGTGCGGGGCGACACCCGCACGGTCATCCACCTGCCTTGACCTGCCCTGACCTGCCTTGAGGCAGCGGCCCCACTCGCCCACCGTCACACCGAAAGCCCACCATGCAACGCCGACACTTCCTGCGCACCTCCGCGGCTGCGCTGAGCACCCTCTCGCTGTTCTCCGGGGCCCGCGCTGCCAACGTCTGGCAACCCCCGGCTGACTTCGGCCAGCATCCCGCGCTGCAACCGATCCGGGGGCTGCAAGGGCAGGATCTGGCCTGCGAGGCCGTCACCGTCGAAGGCCACTGGCCCGAGGGCCTGCGCGGCACGCTGTATCGCAACGGTCCGGCGCTGTTCGAACGCGCCGGCCAGCGCTATCGCCACTGGTTCGATGGCGATGGGCTGGTGCAGGCCTGGCGCTTCGGCGGCGACGGCCGGGTGTCTCACCGGGCGCGCTTCGTGCAAACGCCCAAGTTCGTCGCCGAGCAGCAGGCTGGCCGCTTCCTGCTGCCGGCCTTTGGCACCGCCATCGCACCGCAGCGCCCGATCCGCAGCGCCGATGACCTGAACGCCGCCAACACCAGCGTGTTGCCGTTGCCAGACCGCCTGCTGGCGCTGTGGGAAGGCGGCTCCGCGTTCGCAATGGATCGAGACACTCTGGCCACGCGAGGGCTGGTGACATGGTCGGACGAGCTCGCCGGGATGCCGTTTTCCGCCCACCCGAAGATCGAGCCCGACGGGACCATCTGGAACTTCGGCTCGGCCGGCGGCAAGATGGTGCTCTACCAGCTGTCGGCCGAAGGGGCGCTGCGGCGGCACGCGGTGTTCGAGATGCCGCCTTGCGCGATGGTGCACGACTTCGTTGTCACCCAGCGCTACCTCGTCTTCCTGTTGCCCCCCTTGACGTTGGACATGCAGGCGGTGCGCCGCGGTGACACGAGCTTCGCCGAGGCCATGCGCTGGAAGGCCCCCGGCCAGGCCGTGACCACCCGTGTGCTGGTGATCGACAAGGCCGACTTCGAGCGCCGGCGGGTCTTCGAGCTGCCCGCCGAGATGGTGTTCCACTTCGCCAATGGCTGGGACGACGGCGACCTGCTCACGGTGGACTACGTGCGCTCGTCCGACGCGCCGATCGGCGAGCAACGCCTGCGCGCCATCGCCCATGGCGACCACCGACCCGGCACGCCCTCACAAGCCGCGTTGTTGCGGCTGAACCTGCGCACGGGCGATCACCGTGTGGCCCAAGGGGCGGACACCCTCGAGTTCCCGCGGGTCGATCCCCGCGTGGTGGGGCAACGGCATCGTCAGGTGTTCTACCCGGCGGCGCTGACGCCGGGGCACGAGAAGCGCTTCGGGCACGACTCGGTGCTGCGGCTGGACCGCGAGAGCGGGCAGCGCGACGCCTTCACGTTCGGGCCCGAAGCGGTGGTGGAAGAACACGTCTTCGTGCCACGCCCCGGCAGCGCACGTGAGGGCGAGGGCTGGCTCGTCGGCGCCGGCTACGACCTGCGCTGGCGCAGCAGCTTTGCCACGGTGTTCAACGCCGAGCACCTGTCGGATGGGCCGGTGGCGGTGGCCCGCCTGCCCTATGCGGTGCCCCATGCCTTTCACGGCCAGTTCGTCGCGGCTTGACGGCCCCGGACGGTCTCGCCACGGTCTCGTCAGGCGCATCAGGCCAGCTGCGCGGCGTGGTGGTGCAGGTGGTCGTCGATGACGGTCGCGATGAAGTAGTAGCCGTGGTCGTAGCCGGCATGTCGCCGCAGGGTCAGCGGTTGGCCCACGGCGGCGCACGCCGATTCGAACGCCTCAGGGTGCAACTGGTCGGCCAGAAACTTGTCGGCCAGGCCCTGGTCGACCAGGATGCCGCCGGGGTAAGGCGCTGAAGGTTGCCCGGCCATCAAGGCGCTGGCGTCGTGCGCCGGCCACGCTGCTTCATCCGCACCCAAATAGCCGGTGAAGGCCTTGCGGCCCCAGGGGCAGCGCGTCGGCGCGCAGATCGGCGCCAGCGCCGACAGGCTGCGAAAGCGCCCCGGGTGCCGCAGCGCCAGCGTCAACGCGCCATGGCCACCCATCGAGTGCCCGAACAGGCCCAGGCGCTGGCCATCGATGGCACCCAGCGGCCCCATCCCCGGCAGCAGCTCATCGAGCAGGTAGCTTTCCATGCGCCAGTGCGCAGCCCACGGCGCCTGGGTGGCATCGAGGTAGAAGCCTGCCCCCACGCCGAAATCCCACGCATCGGCCTCACCGGCCACCTGCGCGCCCCGCGGGCTGGTGTCGGGCATCAGCAGCGCCAGCCCCAGCGTGGCGGCCAGGCGCTGGGCGCCTGCCTTCATGGTGAAGGTTTCCTCGGTGCAGGTGAGCCCGGCCAGGAAGGTGAGCAGCGGCACTTCCTGGCTCGCCAGCGCCTGAGGCGGCAGGTACAGCGCAAACCGCATCGGCAGGCCGATCTCGCGAGAGGCATGCCGATAGAAGCGCTGCACGCCTCCGAAGCAGCCATGCTCGCTGAGCAGCTCCAGCGCGTCGAGCGTCGCCATCAGAACTCCACCACGGTGCGGATGGACTCGCCGCGCTCCATCAGCTCGAAGCCCTCGTTGATGCGCTCCAGCGGCAGCTTGTGGGTGATGAGCGAATCGATGTTCAGCTTGCCCTCCATGTACCAATCGACGATCTTGGGCACATCGGTGCGGCCCCGTGCGCCGCCAAAGGCCGACCCCTCCCACTTGCGTCCGGTGACCAGCTGGAAGGGCCGCGTCGAGATCTCGGCGCCGGCCTCCGCCACGCCGATGATGATGCTGCGGCCCCAGCCCTTGTGGGTGCACTCCAGCGCCTGGCGCATCACCTGGGTGTTGCCGATGCACTCGAAGCTGTAGTCGGCACCGCCGTCGGTCAGTTGCACGATGGCATCGACGATGTTGGGCACTTCCTTCGGGTTCACAAAGTGGGTGGCGCCGAACTGACGGGCCATCGCCTCGCGGGCGGGGTTGATGTCCACGCCGATGATCTTGTCGGCCCCGACCATCTTGGCGCCCTGGATGACGTTCAGCCCGATGCCGCCCAGGCCGAAGACCACGACATTCGCTCCGGCCTCCACCTTCGCGGTGAACAGCACCGCGCCCACGCCCGTGGTGACACCGCAGCCGATGTAGCAGACCTTGTCGAACGGTGCATCCGGCCGGATCTTGGCCAGCGCGATACCGGGCACCACGATGTGGTTGGCAAAGGTCGAGGTGCCCATGTAGTGCAGGATGGGCTGGCCATTGAGCGAGAAGCGGCTGCTGCCGTCAGGCATCAGGCCCTTGCCCTGGGTGGCGCGAATCGCCTGGCACAGGTTCGTCTTGCGTGACAGGCAGAACTTGCACTGACGGCATTCGGGCGTGTAGAGCGGAATGACGTGGTCCCCGGGCTTCAGCCAGGTGACGTCGCGCCCCACCTCCAGCACCACGCCGGCCCCTTCGTGGCCGAGGATGGCCGGGAACAGGCCCTCGGGGTCGGCGCCAGAGAGGGTGTAGTGATCGGTGTGGCAGATGCCGGTGGCCTTCACCTCGACCAGCACCTCACCGTCGCGAGGGCCTTGCAGGTCGACCTCTTCGATCGTCAAGGGGGCGCCGGCCTTCCAGGCCACGGCTGCGCGGGTCTTCATCGTCGTTCTCCTGATGGGGACGGGGTCAAACAGCTGGGGCGCATTCTCGATGCTCGCCGAGGGCGACACCAGGCAACGGACAATCGCCCCATGTCGTTCGAATCACTTGGCCTGGCACCGGTGCTGCTGCAGGCGCTGGCGGCCCAGGGCCACACGCAACCCACGCCGGTCCAGGCGGCCGCCATGGGCCCGATGCTCCAGGGCCGCGACCTGCTCGTCCAGGCCCGCACGGGTTCAGGCAAGACGCTGGCGTACGCCTTGCCTCTGCTCCAGCGCTGGCTGGCGGGCAAGCCCCGGGCGCCACGGCCGGTTGAAGGCCTGGTACTGGTGCCCACGCGTGAGCTGGCGCTGCAGGTGGGCCAGACCCTGCGTGACCTCGCCCACGAGCTGCCGGGGCTGGCCAAGATCGCGGTCGTGTTCGGCGGTGTCTCGATCAACCCGCAGATGATGGCGTTGCGCGGCGGGGCGGACGTGGTGGTCGCCACGCCCGGCCGGCTGCTCGATCTGGTGCGCCACAACGCACTGCAGCTCGGCCAGGTCCGCACCCTGGTGCTGGATGAGGCCGACCGCCTGCTGGCGCTGGGCTTCGCCGACGAACTGGCCGAGGTGCGCGCCCTGCTGCCCGCGCCGCGCCAAACGGTGCTGGTGTCGGCCACGCTGCCGGCCCCGGTGCGCACACTGGCCGACGGCTGGCTGGTCGATCCGGTGGATGCGAAGGTCGCCACCGCGGCCCTGGCGCGGGCTGACATCCGCCAGCGCGCGATTGCGGTGGACGAAGACCGCCGCACGGAGCTGCTCAAGCACCTGCTGAAGGCTGCTGGCGACGACCGGGCGCTCGTGTTCGTGGCCACCCAGTACGCCACTGAGCATGTGGCCGACAAGCTCACCCGCGGTGGATTTCCGGCCGTCCCCTTTCATGGCGACATGAGCCAGGGTGCCCGCGTGGCCGCGCTGGACGATTTCAAGGCGGGTCGGGTGCGGGTGCTGGTGGCCACCGACATGGCGGCCCGCGGCCTGCACATCGACGCGCTGCCGCTGGTGGTGAACTACGATCTGCCGCGCTCGACCGACGACTACACCCACCGCATCGGCCGCACCGGCCGAGCCGGCGGCCAGGGCGATGCGATCAGTTTCGTCACCGCCACGAACGAGGCGCACTTTCGCCTGATCGAGAAGCGCCAGGCCCAACGCCTGGTTCGTGAGACCGTGGCCGGGTTCGAGCCCGCGCAGTCGCCGCCTGAGCGCGACCGAGGCGCAGGCACTGGGCTCGACCCGAATGGCGGCGTCAAGGGCCATCGCAAGAGCAAGAAAGACAAGCTGCGCGAGGCCGCCGCGGCGGCAGCAACCGAGACGACGCCAGAGCCCGCCGCGAAGGCGGCGCGACCGTCACCAGCCCGCTCGTCACCCGAGTCGCCCGCGCCGGAATCGGGCCCGGCATCCAGGCGATCGGGCCCGCCGACGCGACGCGCACGCTGAACGCATCTCCTGCCGAAACCAGATGACTGTGGAGTGACACCGCGAGGGCGTCAACCGGTGGTGCCGCGGGTGTTGCATAGGCCCCGCGAACACCCCTGATGCGCTGACCATGCCCCTGGTGTTGTCGAACACCCGGGGGTAATGTGAAGGTCGGAATGTTGCTCGCGAAAGGCAGGCTTCCTTGTCCGATGCCAAGGTCGTTGCCCCTCGAAATTTTCATGTCCGGCGCATCGTGGCCGGTGTCCTGGTCTTGTCTGCGCTGGCCGTCGCCGTGCTGGTGGCCGACGAGGTTCGAACCTCCCGACAACAGGCCGAATGGCTCTCGGCACGCACCCGGGATCTGCACTATCAGCTCGGGCCCGGGCCCAGCGACGCCATCCGATTTGCCGGCAACGGGCCCTACGACCAGCGCCTGGGCTACCACCAGTTGCCCCAGCTGATCGACCGGCTGAAGGAGCAGGGCTACGACGTCAGCGCGCAGGCCCGCATGTCGCCGGCGATGCTGCGCTGGCACGACAAGGGCCTCTTCACGCCCTACCGCGAGAAAACGCAGGCCGGGCTCACAGTGCGTGACTGCCGTGGCGACGCCTTGTACGACGCCAGCTACCCCGAGCGCACCTACGCCAATTTCGGCACCGCACCGGCGTTGCTGATCGACACGCTGCTGTACATCGAAAACCGCGACCTGTTCGATCCGCCGGCCACCCGCAACCCCGCGGTCGAGTGGGACCGGCTCGGCAAGGCGGTGTTCGATCAGTTGGTACGGCGGGTCGACGAATCACACAGCGCCGGCGGCGGCAGCACGCTGGCGACCCAGATCGAGAAATACCGGCACTCCCCACAAGGCCGCACCGAGACGGCACGCGACAAGCTGCGGCAGATGGCTTCGGCCTCGCTGCGTGCCTACCTCGACGGCGAAGACACTACCGGACGCCGTCGGCAAATCGTGCTGGACTACCTCAACACCGTGCCGCTGTCGGCCCAGGCCGGGTTTGGCGAAGTCAACGGCCTGGGCGACGGGCTGTGGGCCTGGTACGGGCGCGACTTCGCCGCGGCCAATCGCCTCCTCACCACGCCTGTGGCCGAACCGCCACCCGGCCCGCCCCGCCGCGACGCGCTGGCCTTCAAGCCCGCCTTGCTGCCGCAGCAAGCCCTGGTCTACAAGCAGGCCCTGTCCTTGATGGTGGCGCAGCGGCGCCCCTCTCACTATCTGGGCGGCGAGGGTGAACGCGACTTGCAGGCCTTGACCGACAGCCATCTGCGCCTGCTGGCCGAGGCCGGCGTGATCCCCACCGCGTTGCGCGACGCGGCGCTGCCGCTGAAGTTGCAACCCCTGAGCCGCCCTCCGGCAGAGCCACCGGTATCGTTCATCGACCGCAAGGCCGCGACGGCGGTGCGTGGCCGCCTGCAGCAGATGCTGGGCATGCCGCGCGCGTACGACCTGGACCGGCTGGACCTCGCGGTCGACAGCAGCCTGGCCGCCGAGCCTCAGCATGCCGCCACCAGCCTGCTGCGCAGCTTGAACGACCCGAAGGCGGCCAAGGCCGCGGGCCTGTACGGCTTTCGGCTGCTGAACGAAGGCGACGACCCGTCGAAGATCATCTTCAGCTTCACCCTCTTCGAGCGCGTCGACGGCGCCAATCTGTTGCGGGTGCAGACCGACAACCTGGACCAACCCTTCGACCTCAACGAAGGCGCCCGGCTGGACCTGGGCTCCACCGCCAAGTTGCGCACCCTGGTCACCTACCTCGAGCAAGTGGCCGACCTCCACCAGCGCTGGAGTGGGCTCGGTGCACAGGAGCTGGCCGCGATCGAGCGCCCGGAGCACGATGCCATCGGACGCTGGGCGTTGGACCATCTGCGCACCGCGGAAGACCGTGGTCTGCAGCCGATGCTGGAAGCCGCCCTTGAGCGCACCTACTCGGCCAATCCGGACGAGGGCTTCTTCACCGGTGGCGGGCTTCACCACTTCGACAACTTCGAACCCGAAGACGACCACCGCACGATGACCGTGCGCGAAGCGCTGACCCGCTCGGTCAACCTGGTCTTCATCCGCCTCATGCGCGACATCGTCCGCCACGTGATGGCCGACCGCGACGACATGAACGCCGCGCTGCTGGGCGACCCGTCGGACCCCGCCCGCCGGGCCTACCTGGCGCGCTTTGCCGACAAGGAAGGTCGCACCTTCGTCGCCCGCTACTACCGCGAGTTCGCCGGCAAGTCGAACGACGAGATCGAGGTGGCGCTGCTCGACGGCGCCCGCCCGAGGCCGTCGCGCCTGGCCAGCCTCTACTACGGGCTTGAACCCGAGGGTGACGAAGCCGGCCTGGCCCAGTTCCTGGCCCGGCACCTGGAAGACCCGCCTGACAGCGTCGCCGGCCTGCACGAGAAGTACCGAGCCGGTCGCTGGTCCCTGGCCGACAGGGCGTACCTGGCCGGGGTGCACCCGCTGGCGATGTGGGTCGCTGGGCACCTGCGCACCCACCCGCAGGCCACGCTGACCCAGGTGCTTGACGCCAGCGTCCAGCAGCGGCAGGAAGCGTACGAGTGGCTCTTCAAGACGAGGCACAAGAGCGCCCAGGATTCACGCATCCGCAACCAGCTGGAGCTGGAGGCCTTTGCCGAAGTGCACAAAGCATGGAAGCGGCTGGGCTATCCCTTCGAATCGCTCACCCCGTCCTATGCCACGGCATTGGGCGCGTCCGGCGACCGGCCCGCCGCCCTGGCCGAGCTGATGGGCATCATCGTCAACCGCGGCCAGTGGTGGCCCCAGGCCAGGGTGCGCGATCTGCAGTTCGCCACCGGCACGCCGTATGAGACCCGGTTGTCACGGCGCCCGGCCACCGCCGAACAGGTCATGCAGCCCGAAGTGGCGGATGTGGTGCGCAACGCGGTGATCGGCGTCGTCGAGAACGGCACGGCCAAACGCCTGAAAGGCGCCATCAAGCTGGCCGACGGGCAGATCGTCCCGATCGGCGGCAAGACGGGCACCGGCGATCACCGCTTCGAGGTCTTCGGTGCCGGCGGCAAACTGGTGTCGTCGCGCGTCGTCAGCCGCTCGGCCACCTTGGCGTTCCTGATCGGCGACCGGTACTTCGGCACGCTGATGGCCTACGTGCAAGGCGCCGATGCCGAGCACTACAGATTCACCAGCGCCATGCCCTCGCAACTGCTGAAAGCCCTGGCCCCCAGCCTGCTGCCGCTGATCGAAGGCTCAGCCTGCCAGAAACCGCCGCCGGTGGTGACGGCGGCGAACAGTGCCAACCCTTGAGCGTCCGCCGCCCACCGGCGCGCTGCGCACAATGCCGGCATGGACGACATCGACACCGTGGTCATCGGCGCAGGCGTCGTGGGGCTGGCCTGCGCACGCGCCTTGGCGCTGGCGGGCCACGAGGTGGTCATTCTCGAAAGCGAGTCGGCTTTCGGCACCGCCACGAGTGCGCGCAACAGCGAAGTGATCCACGCCGGGCTGTACTACCCCACGGGCTCGCGCCGAGCCCGGCTTTGTGTGCGGGGCAAGCGCCTGCTGTACGACTATTGCGAAGCACACGGCGTGGCGCACCGGCGTTGCGGCAAGCTGGTGGTGGCCTGCAGCGACGACGAGCTGCACCGTCTCGACGCGGTGATGGCACAGGCCGCCGCCAACGGGGTGGACGACCTGCAGCGCCTGAGCGCCAACGAAGCCCGAGCACTGGAGCCAGCGCTGGACTGCCGCGGCGCGCTGCTGTCACCCTCGACGGGCATCGTCGACAGCCATGGCCTGATGCTGGCCCTGCTGGCTGATGCCGAGGCCGCCGGCGCGATGCTGGCGGTGCAGTCGCCGGTGCTGCGCGGCGAATCAACGGCGGCCGGCTTGATACTCGACATCGGTGGCGCCACACCGAGCCGGCTTCGTGCTCGCCAGGTGGTGAATGCGGCCGGGCTGCACGCCTGCGACCTGGCGCGCCGCATCGAAGGGCTTGATCCACGCCACGTGCCCCAGGCGCACTACGCGCAAGGCGCCTACTTCAGCCTCGCCGGCCGGGCCCCTTTCCGCCATCTGATCTACCCCGTGCCCGGAGAAAGCAGCCACCTGGGTGTCCACCTGACGCTGGATCTGGGTGGCCAAGCCCGATTCGGCCCGAGCTTCCGTTGGGTGGATGAGATCGACTACCAGATCGACCCTGCCGATGGCGCCGGCTTCGAGGCCGAGGTGCGTCGCTACTGGCCCGGCCTGCCATCTGGTGCCCTGCAACCTGGCTACGCAGGCGTGCGCCCGAAGATCAGTGGCCCCGGGGAGCCGGCCGCCGACTTTCGCATCGATGGGCCGGCCCTGCATGGGCTTGCCGGCTGGGTGAACCTGTTCGGCATCGAGTCACCCGGGCTGACGGCCGCGCTGGCCATCGCGGAGCAGGTGCGCGAAGCGCTGGCAGCCTGAAGCACCCCGGGCCCGCCGGGCACGCAGTCCGGCGCGGCGAGCAATCGGGATGGTCAGTTGGACGCAGCTGAAGCCGCCGCGGGGGCGGCCGGCGCGGCCGCACTGGCCGACTCGGTGGGCGCCGCAGCCGCCTCGGACGCCGCTGCCGGGTGGGCGTCGATGCCATGCTTCTCGCCGCTCATGTCCACATCACCCCCCTTGGAGAGCATGAACATCGCCAAGGCGGCAAAGAGGATGAAGGCAACGACGATCTTCCACATGGCAGGTGTCCCGGTTGGTTCGATGCTTCACGATAGTGCGCGAGGCTGACACGAGGCGGACACCCTCGGCGGGCCCGCGACGCCGATCGCCTGCAACGACAGCCCACGAAAAAGGGCGGCCACTGGGGCCGCCCTGGATGCTGCTCTGCGAGCACACTGACTGGTGCCCGTCGGATTGCCGGCGGGTGGAGCCCGCGCGATGTCTGTCGTGTCATGCGGGCCTGTCGGCCCCACCGGTGTGGCCCTCCACAACCAGCATGCACATGCAGGCGGGAGCGGGCAGCGACGCCCTCCCCCCGCCAGGTGTTCGAGTTCAGTCGCGGGCGTAGATGTCCACGTCCTTGGTTTCCTTCACGAACAACATGCCGATCACGAAGGTGATGCCGGCGATGATGATCGGGTACCACAGGCCGTTGTACATGTTGCCCGTCTGCGCCACGATGGCCAGCGCCGTCGCCGGCAGCAGGCCGCCGAACCAGCCGTTGCCGATGTGGTACGGCAAGCTCATCGAGGTGTAGCGGATGCGGGTCGGGAACAGCTCCACGAGCATCGCAGCGATCGGGCCGTAGACCATCGTCACGTAGATCACGAGCAGCGACAGGATCAACACGATCTTGACCTTGTCGACCTTCGCCGGATCGGCCTTCTCGGGGTAGCCTGCCGCCTTCAGCGCATCGCCGACCACCTTCTTGAACTCGGCGTCCTTCTTCTTCGCTTCATCCGCCGGCAGGCCAGTGGAGGCGTAGCTTTCGATGATGGTTTCGCCGATGCTGATCTTGGCGACGCCCGGAGCATCCACCGTCTCGTAGCTCACCGAGCGGCCCGAAAGCACCTGCTTGGCGATGTCGCACGAGCTGGTGAACTTGGCGGTACCGGTCGGGTTGAACTGGAACGAGCATTCCTTCGGATCGGCGGTGACGACCACGCGGTTGGTGGCCTGGGCCTTGGCGAGATCCGGGTTCGCGGCGGCGGTCAGCGCCTTGAACAGCGGGAAGTAGGTCAGCGCCGCGATCAGGCAGCCGGCCATGATGATCGGCTTGCGGCCAATCTTGTCGGACAGCGAACCGAACACGATGAAGAACGGCGTGCCGATGATCAGCGACGCTGCAATCAACATGTTGGCCAAGGCACCGTCCACCTTCAGCGCGCCCGTCAGGAAGAACAGCGCGTAGAACTGGCCCGTGTACCAGACCACCGCCTGGCCGGCGGTCAGGCCCACCAGCGCCAGGATGACGATCTTCAGGTTCTTCCACTGGCCGAACGATTCGGTCAGCGGCGCCTTCGAGGTCTTGCCCTCTTCCTTCATCTTCTTGAAGGCGGGCGATTCGTTCATGCTGAGGCGGATCCACACGCTGATCGCGAGCAGGAAGATCGACACCAGGAACGGAATGCGCCAGCCCCAGTCGGCGAACTCTTTCTCGCCAATCGAGGTGCGCACGCCCAGGATCACCACCAGCGACAGGAACAGGCCGACGGTGGCCGTGGTCTGAATCCACGAGGTGTAGGCGCCGCGCTTGCCGTGCGGGGCATGCTCGGCCACGTAGGTGGCGGCGCCACCGTACTCACCGCCGAGCGCCAGGCCCTGCAGCATCCGCAAGCCGATCAGGATGATCGGCGCAGCCACGCCGATCGAGCTGTAGCTGGGCAGCACGCCGACGATGAAGGTCGACAGGCCCATGATCAAGATGGTGACCAGGAAGGTGTACTTGCGGCCGATCATGTCGCCCAGGCGGCCGAACACGATGGCGCCGAAGGGCCGCACGATGAAGCCCGCGGCGAAGGCCAGCAACGAGAAGATCGTCCGCGAGGCTGGGTCCAGCGCCGAGAAGAACTGGTTGCCGATGATGACGGCCAGCGTGCCGTACAGATAAAAGTCGTACCACTCGAACACCGTGCCGAGCGACGAGGCGAAGATGACCTTCTTCTCCTCCTTCGTCATCGGCGCGTTGGCTGCCACTGCTGTTGCCATGTAGCTCTCCTGAGAGATCGCTGTGCCACCACCTCGGCGGCACATGGCGCGAACTATCGAAGCCGCCTCTGACCTCGTTCTGACAGCTGGCTGATACGAAACTGACAAACTCAGGCCAAACCCTGAGGTTCGGTTGCGCCATGTGAGAGTGGAAGTGCAACCGCGGGTAAGTACGGGCCCCCGATCCGCCAACGATCAACCGCGATCAGGCCGTGCCCTGGAGGGCCTCGCGCAGCATGGGCAGCGAATCCAGGCCCCAATACAACTGCCCCTGGGCCTCGAAGGTGGGCACGCCGAAGATGCCCCGGGCCACCGCCGCGTCCGTGAGTGCCCTCAGCTCGGCCTTGACCTCATCGCTGTCGGGGTCACGCTGCGGCGCCAGCTGGGCGCGCAACGACGCGAGACGCGCCGGGTCGTTCGGATCCGCCCCTTGGCCCTGCCAAGCATGGCGCATGACCGCTTCGACAATGCGCCGATTCGGCATGCGCCCCGCCGGTCCGCACGCCAGCGACAACCGCAGCAGCGCCAGCGGATTGAAAGGATGCGGTGCCGGCGTGCGCATCGACGCCACCCCATGCCGGCGCGCCAGCCACTCGATCTGCCGGAACATCCACTCGCGTTTCGGCGCGATCTCGGCCGGGCCCTTGTGCGCGTGCGCCTTCAGCAGGCCCGCGAAGAGAACCGGGCGGTATTCGACAACATGGCTGCAGCCCACCATCGCTTCCGGCCAGTGCTCGAACGCCAGGTAGGCGTAGGGCGAGACCACATCGAAGTAGAAGACGATCGGCGTCATGGCCTCAGCCTTGCTTGGGCGAAGCCTTCGCGGCGACGGCTTGCCGGCGTGCCGGCAGCAACTGCCAGACCCGGCGTTTCGCGTCATCAGGCATCGTGCTCCAGGCGATGATCTCGTCGATCGTCCTGTAGCAGCCCTCACACCAGCCGGTGTGGTCGTTCATGCGGCAGACACTGCTGCAGGGCGAAGCAACTCCCGTGGACATCGCGCGCCCTCGATCAGGCCTGGACAACGTCGGCCACCGGGGCGCCGGTCAGGCGCTCCAGATCACCTGGCGACAGACGGAACACCCCGTTGGGATGCCCCGCCGCCGCCCAGACCTCGTCGAAGCGAAACAGTTCGCGGTCGATCAGCGTGACGGGCGGCGTGGCGTGGCCCACAGGCGCCACGCCGCCGATCGAGTAGCCCGTCTTCGACTTGACGAAATCGGCATCGGCCCGGCCCACCGGCCCGACGAGCGCCGCCACCTTCTTCTCGTCCACCCGCTTGTCGCCCGACGCGACCACCAGCACCGCGGCGTCGTCGGCCTTGCGGCGGAAGATCACGCTCTTGGCGATCTGGCCGGTGGTCAGGCCCAGCGCCTCGGCCGCCTCCTGGCAGGTGCGGGCCGGCACATCGAGCCAACGAGGACGGTGGGGGTGTCCCAGATCGGCCAGCAGGCGCGTGACCTGCATGAAAGCCTCGTGCATGGGCGAATCGTCGGGGGAGGTATCGGCAGCCATGGCCCGAATTGTGACCGGGCCACAATGCCCTGATGAAACCCTCAGACAGCCTCGTGCCCGGCTCGACGGGCGACGATCCCCTTTCCCGAACGCGCGACTGGGTCGAGCGCGCCGTGATCGGGCTCAACCTCTGCCCCTTTGCCAAGAGTGTCCAGATCAAGGGGCAGGTGCGCTATGTGTTGAGCGAGGCCACCGAGACGACCGACTTGAAAGCACTGTTGGCCCAGGAACTGCAGCACCTGGTTCACACGGACCCCGAGGTGACCGACACGACGCTGATCGTCCACCCCCACGTGCTGCAGGACTTTCTGGACTTCAACGACTTCCTCGACGAAGCCGATGCCTTGCTGGACGAATTGGGGTTGGAGGGCACGCTGCAGATCGCCAGCTTCCATCCCCAGTTCCAGTTCGCCGGCACCGCGCCAGACGACATCACCAACTACACCAACCGCACGCCCTACCCCACCTTGCACCTGCTGCGCGAGGCCAGCATCGACCGCGCCGTCGAAGCCTTCCCCGAGGCCGAGGCCATCTACGAGCGCAACATGGAAACACTGCAGCGCCTGGGACTGGACGGGTGGAACGGGTTGTTTGCCAGGGCGCGATGAGCGCCGAAAGCTGTAGCGACGCGTTCCGCCCTCCTTCGTCAGCCAACGCAGCGCTTCGCCGCTGCGCTGCGGACCGCGCACAGCTTCTCGAAGCTCCAGGACAGACGCTGGGGTCGTTCGCCCGGCAGCGTCCCAACCCAGGAAAGGAGCGCTCGATGTTGAGGAACGTGGTCGTCAATACGGCAAAAGTGATCGGAAGAGCGGGCGTCGGATATGGCTTGGAAAAGGCCGCCGAGTCCGCCAAAGAAGGGATTGAGGGCGACAAGAAACCTGAAGGCAACGCCAAACCCCCCGGCAACAGCCCCGATTGGAGTTGGGTGACACGGCGGGTGAGACTGCTGACAAGTTGCGCGCTCGCACCGGCCAGTTGTCGATTGGAGATTCGCTGAAGTGCAAAGCCGAAAGGGCCCAGCGCACTGTGGCGAATGCGGCCGATGCAGCGCGCCATCCGCAGAGGACCGGTCAAGCAATGAAGAACGAGATCGAGAATCTGGTCGACAGTTCGGCTGAATTGCGAGACGAAGTGCAGGGCCTTCGTCGACTGGCCAACGGAGAGACCAGCCTCCAGGAGAAGACTGCGCTTGGTGCCACCGCAGTCCAGGTCGCCGCCACCAACGCCTGGGACACGACAGTGAAGGCGGCGAAAGTTGCTTCCGCCGCTCCCAGCTTCGGCAAAGAGGGCATCAAAGACGTCGCGCAAGCCGCTCAAGAGCATGTCGCCGAACAAGCCAAAGTTACCGCGGCGACGAGCGCGATCATTCATGGAGCGGCCAAAGCGATGCAGATCCCTGCCGCCCCGCTGCCCGTCAAGGTCTTCGGAAAGAGTGTGGAGGTCGTCAACGGCATGGCCACCGGTACAGCCATCGCCGACATGAAGAAGCAAGTCGAGGAATCAGTTCCCGGCCCTGTCCGAGAAAAGCTGGGCGAGATCGGTCCCAACGGCTGACCATCGGAGCGGCTGGCGGCAGGGCGTGATCCCGCCCTCCTACAATCGCGGCCCTTGCCGCCAACCCGTTTGATGCCGTGTCCGACCGACTGCGCGTGCTGCCGCAATACCTGCTGCCCAAGCAGGCCCTGACTTCGCTGATGGGCGCGCTGGCTCGCCGTGAAGCCGGTGGCTTGACCACTTGGGTGATCGAGCGCTTCGTGGCGCGCTATGGCGTCAACATGGCCGAAGCGGCGCAGCCCGACATCGGCGCCTACAAGACCTTCAACGAGTTCTTCACCAGGCCGCTGAAGCCCGGCGCGCGACCGATCGCCACGTCGCCGCTCATCTGCCCGGTGGATGGCGCGATCAGCCAGTTCGGCCCGATCGACGGCGACCAGATCTTCCAAGCCAAGGGTCACCAGTACTCGACCGCCGCACTGGTTGGCGGTGACCAGGCCCTGGCGGCCCATTTCCATGGCGGTTCGTTCGCCACGCTCTACCTGAGCCCACGCGACTACCACCGCATCCACATGCCCTGCGATGGGCGCCTGTTGCGCATGCTGCATGTCCCAGGCGATCTGTTCTCGGTGAACCCGACGACCGCCCGGGGCGTGCCCGGCTTGTTCGCCCGCAACGAGCGGGTGGTGTGCCTGTTCGATGGCCCGCTCGGCCCCTTCATCTTGGTTCTCGTGGGCGCCACCGTCGTGGGCAGCATGGCCACCGTCTGGCATGGCGTGGTGAACCCGCCGCGGCCGGGGCATCTGCGCGAGTGGGCGTACCACAACGAGAACATCGTTCTGAAGCAGGGCGAAGAGATGGGCCGATTCCTCCTCGGCTCGACGGTCGTGATGCTGTTCCAGCGCCGGCCGGACGGGCAACCCTTGCGCTTCAACGCCGGTTGGGCGCCCGCAGGCGCCATCCGCCTGGGCGAGGCCATGGCGGGATGAACGGGCCCGGCGGGTTGTCGACGCATCGCTGCCGGCCGCCGCCGCCGTGCGGCCGCCGTCGCGCCTGTCGATCGACTGCGCGGTACCTGGCCAGCGGGCTGCTCACGGCAGCCAGCCTCGGCGCTCATGGGCCTTTGATGGCCGAGGGGCTCGTCTGGGGGGGCGAGGCCTCGATCGCCACCGACTTCATCGAACGCGGCATGTCCCCCTGGCCGACAGACGCTGTCGCGCAAGGCCTGCTCACCGTGTCGGACAACACGGCCTGGGCGGCCACGCTGGCCCTCACCGCCCCGGAGGACCATGCCCGCGATTACCTCGTGGTGGCGCGCGGCGCCGCCTATGGCCATGTCGGCGACAACTGGCAGTGGCAAGCCCATGCCGGTGTCTACGTCTACCCAGGCGGCGGGCCGGCCTACCGGGCGTTCGACCGGGCCGAAGCCGGGCTCTCGGCCGGCTACCGCGATGTCGCCACGCTGACGCTGTCCGCGCTGCGGATGACCGGCAAACCGGCCGACGACCACCTGTACCCCGCGGCCGAACTGTCGCTGCGATGGCCGTTGTCCGACCATTGGACCCTGGCAGCCGGCGTGGGCCGCAGTGAAGTGCTGCGCTGGCCTGGGGTCTGGTACACCTACGGCGATGTGGGGGTGGAATGGCAGGCCGGGCCATGGCGGGCCGCCCTGCGCCAGGTGGGCGCGAGCGACGCCGCCCGCCCGTACATGGCGGGCGGCAATGACCCGAGAACCACGGTCAGCCTCGGCTGGCAGTTCTGATCGGCGGACAGCCCCGCGGGCTGCGCCAAGCAGCGGGAGTCTTTTTTCGGCCCACCGCAACCTTTTCACCGCGCTGGTGCACTCACCGGGCAAGCTGAGCCTGCGCCGATGACCTCCGACACCTCCAACGACGACGATCTCGAACGATCGCTGCTGCGCCGCATCGCCTCTGGCGACCGGCAGGCACTGGCCGGGTTGTACCGGCCCTACCACCGCCGACTGGCGCGCTTCCTGTCGCGACTGACGCGGCGGCCCGATGTGATAGACGAGGTGATCAACGATTGCTTCTGGATCGTCTGGCAGAAGGCGGCCGCGTTCCGTGGCGATTCCCGCGTCTCCACCTGGATCTTCGGCATCGCCTACCGCTGCGCGTTGAAGGCGCTTCGGCAGCACGGCGAGGAGGCCGATGTCGATGTGTCCGATACCGCCGTGCAAGAGCTGGCCGATCCGTCGTCTGACCCCCAGGCCGAGCACGAACTGCGCGACTGGCTGGGCAAGGCCATGGCGCGCCTGCCCTCAGACCAGCGCATCGTGCTGGAGCTGGCCTATGGCGAGGGCCACTCCCTTGAAGAAATTGCCGCCATCATGCAGTGCCCGGTGGGCACGGTGAAGGCGCGGATGTTCCACGCCCGTGTGAAGCTGCGCAACCTGTTGCCCGACCTGGCCGGCCAGCGCAGCCCGAAAGCAGTGCCATGAACCGAGATACCCCTGACCACACCGACGCCCGCCCCGAACACCTGCGCGCCTGGGAGGCACTGCCTTGGGTGGTGAACGGCCGCGCCACCCCCGAACAGGCCCGCTGGGTGGCCGAGCACGTGGCGCATTGCGACGACTGCCGCGCCGAACTCTCGTGGCAGCAGCGCCTGCACGATGCACTGGCGGCCCCGGCGACGGCAGAGTCGGACGACTGCGCGGCGGAAGCCGGCCTGCAGCGCCTGCTGGGCCGTTTGGACGACGTGGGCCAAGACCAGCCCGAACCCTCGGGCTACCCTGTCGCCGCCCCCACATCCCCCACATCCCTGCCACCCACAACGGCCCGGGCACAGCGTGTGACCTGGGCGCTGGCCGCCGCCGTCGTGATCCAGGCCGTCGGGCTGGGGGTCATGAGTCTGCAGCTGACCGGCGCCGACGGCGACGGCAACGGCTACCGCACCTTGTCCGACACGGCGGCACCGGCGGCCACCAACGCCGCCTGGCGCGTGGTCCCGCAGGCCGAGATGACCTTGGCGCAATGGCAAGGCCTGCTGCAGTCGATGCAGCTGCAAATCGTCAGCGGCCCCAATGCCGCGGGCGCCTATGCCCTGGCCCCGGCGATCGGCGCCATTGCCCCCCGCGACGCCACACTGGCCCGCCTGCGTGCGTCCCCTGGGGTCCGCATGGCCGAGCCGATCGGCGGCACGCCATGAGTCGAGCGACAGCCGATCGCGCCACTTTGTGGCTGAGGCCGAGGCGGTGGGTGGGGTCGTGGTTGCTTTGCGGCGCCGCGGTGCTGCAGACGCTGGCGCTGGGGGGCTGCGCATCAGCGGCGACCGAGCCAGAGGCGGCCTCAGCGGCGATGCGCGACGAAAGCAGCCGCTACATCGTGCTCGCGGTGGACAACCCCTTGAGTTCACCCGGCGGCCGCGCCGGCGCCAGCCTGGGCAGCTACGGGGCGGCGCCGCGCTATGTGCTGGGCAGCCGCGCCGCCGCCACGCTCGCAGCGCTGGCACGTGAACACGGCCTGCGCGAGACCGCCGGCTGGCCGATCGTCTCGCTGGGCTGGCACTGCGTGGTGTTCGAGCTGCCCGCGGGCGCCGAACGCGGCCAGGTGCTTGCCGCGCTGCAAGCCGACCCCCGCGTGCGCCTGGCTCAGCCGCTGCAAGAGTTCGACACCCAAGGCGCCACAGGGCCGGGCGCGCCGCCGCCCCCTGCGCTGCCCCCATCGACCTCACCGACAAACAGCCCTGGCACCCCGGCGGCCACCCCGACGTCGCCGGGGGCGCCCACCGAACGCGTGCCCTACAACGACCCGTACGTCGACCTCCAGCGCAGCTTTCTCGACATGGGCGCGGCCCAGGCCCACCGCATCAGCACCGGTGCGGGCGTTCGCATCGCCGTGGTGGACACCGGCGCGGCCCTGAACCACCCCGATCTGCGGGGCCGCATCCTGGCCACCCGTGACCTGGTTGGAGAACCGGCGGCACGCTTCGAAGGCGACAAGCACGGCACCGAAGTGGCGGGCGTGATCGCCGCGGTGGGCAACAACGGCGAAGGCATCGTCGGTATCGCACCGCAGGCGGGGCTGGAAGTGTTCAAGGCCTGTTGGGGCCGCCATGCCACGGGGGGCGCAGAAAGCCCCGCGCGCTGCAATTCATTCACGCTGGCCAAGGCGCTGGCCGGTGTACTCGAGTCGAACGCCCGGATCGTCAACCTGAGCCTGGGCGGCCCGAGCGACCCCTTGCTCGAGAAGCTGCTCGGCGAGTTGCTGCGGCAAGGGCGCGTCATCATCGGCGCCTTGCCGCCCGACGGCCGGCGTGGCGGGTTTCCGACCGGCGTGGAGGGTGTGTTGGCGGTCGGCGTGGCGGGCGAACTGCAGTCGCCCGCCGATGCCAGCGTGATCGCGGCCCCCGGCCGTGATGTGCTGACCTTGCAGCCGGGCACCGGCTACGACTACGCCAGCGGATCATCCATCGCGGCCGCCCACGTGAGCGCCGTGGCCGCCTTGTTGCTGGCCGCCGATCCTCGGCTGGATCGACTGGCCCTGAGCACGCTGCTCCAAGGCGCCAGCCAAGGCAGAGTGCTCGATGCCGGCGCCGCCTTGCGCACGCTGAGCACGCGCCTTGCCACCAGCCGGCGCTCGTGACGCGCCGAGTTCGGGCCGCCCCCCAACGCGCCGCTGGTGGTCATGCCCAGTGGCTGGTCACGCGCAACTGGCAGTCACGGTGTGTGAATGGCCAGCGGCGGTGGTCGAGGTCACGCTGACCGAGCGGCCTGACTTCAGCGCCGCCAATTGGGCCGGCGTGAAGGTCACGGTGTGATCGTGGCCCGAGCTGCCCTGGATGCTGTAGGTCTTGTCGCTGGTGGCGCTCAAGTCCGCCTCCGCGATCGTCAACGAGTGACCATGGTTGCTGCCGATCGACGCACCACTGGCACCGCAGCTTTCAGGCGAGCCGTCGTCTCCATCATCACTGCCACCGCCTCCGCCGCAGGCCTGCAGCCACAAGGCCACGGTCCCCGCTCCCAAGGCACCCAAGAATCGCTTGCGCGAGATGTCCATTGACTGATCCTCGATCCGTTGTGGCACCGCCATCGACGATGGGCGAAGGTGCTCGTCGGTAGGTGCCACAGCGGGGCCGAAAGGTTGCCGCGCGAACGCTCAAGTCAGGCCATGGGTCCTCGACTCTGGGCGTCAGGACCGGTCTGTGCACCCCCCACGTTCCATGCGTCGACAAGGTCGACAAGCCGCTAGAGTGCCGGGCTGCCTTTTGACCGAGAGGCAGCCGGGGTCCGACGACACGCGTGCACCCCACGCGTCGACAGGCCATCCATCGATTTCAACAACCAACTGGGGGGATTTCCATGAACCACTCTTCCATCGTCCGTCGCGCAGCCACCCTCGCTGGCGCCGCCGCACTGGCCTCATTCGCTTCGGTGTCGCACGCCGACCCGATCAGCCTGACCGGCCAATGCATCATGACCAGCCTCGTTGCCGGGCAGAGCCAGTGTTCGCTGCTGGCCACCATGAGGGACGACTTCACCGCGCCAGCGGTCGTTCGCAAGGCTCAGATCAAGATCAACGGCGTGCTGGTGACGCAAGCGGTCAACGACAGCGTGACCCCGGTCGGCTTCTTCGCCACCGGCGTCAGCGGCTCCATGACGGTGGCCTGCGGTGCCTCGTACAACGTGGCCGGTTTCATCATGCGCCAGGGCGCCAACAACTACGAGCAGGTCGGCCACCTGCCGGCCGTCGCCTGCCCAGCCGCACCGCAGTGAGCGAACGCATCGGCGCCTCAGGATTCTGAGAAGAAGCCTTCGACCAGTGCAAAGTGCGCCGGCACGTTCAGCGCCGGCGCATGGCCGCATCCGGCGATCTCGATCACCTCGGCTTTCGGGCCGCGCGTGCGCATCGCCTGGGCGACCTCGGGCTCCAGCAGGTCGCTGGTTTCGCCGCGCAGGCAACGCACCGGGATGGCCAGCGAGTCCCAGGCCGACCACTGGTCGTAGTCGGTCGGATGCACGATGAACTGCTGCACCATCGCCGGGTCGTAGTGCGGCGTCACTCGGCCGTCCGGCAGGCGCCGCGCCGAGGTTTCGGTCAGGCGCAGCCACTGCGCATCGGTCAAGAAGCCGTAGGGCGCGTAGACGCTGCGGAAATAGCCCTGCAACTCAGCCATCGTCGCGAACGCTGGCGGGTTGCCGGCATAGCCTCGAATGCGCTCAACCGCCACCGGCGCCAAACGAGGGCCAATGTCGTTGAGCAGCAGCCGGCGGATGCGCCCGTGCAACTGCGTGGCCGCGGCGCGCAGCCCGATGGCGCCGCCCATCGACGTGCCCAGCCAAGCGAACTGCTGCAGGCCCAGTTGATCGACCAGGGAGACCGCGAGCCGCACGTAGAAGGCCAGGCAGTACTCGGCCGTCGGATCCGGGCTCCACTGGCTCAGGCCGCGGCCGATCGTGTCCGGGCAGATCACGTGGTAGCCGCGGCCGGCGAGGTGCGCGGCGATGTCGTCCATGTCACGCCCAGTGCGAGCCAGGCCATGCCACGCGATGACGGCCGGCCCCTGCGCCGGCCCCCACTCGGTGAGATGCAGTTCACGGCCCTCACAGCACAGGTAGCGCGACACCGGTTCGATCATCTCGGCACCTTCTTCCAAGTCGAGGGAGCGGCTCAGTCCGGGATCGTCAGCGTGTTGGCGCTGAAGCCGATCAAGTCGCCTGCTGCCGGCTGCTGCAGGATCGGTGGCACATGGGCCGCAGTGAGCGCGGGCGCCGCACCGGGCACGCCCCCGCGCGGCACGGTGCGCACGACCTGGCTCGGCGGCAAGGGCGTGCCGCTCACCAGGTGCGCCCACATCGCATCCATCGCCCGGTTGAAATAGACGTGCAGCGGGATATAGCGCGTGTCGTAGCCCAGGAACAAGCCCAGTGCGATGAACGAATCGAAATGTTGGGCGTTGGTGACTTCGACATAGCGCACATTGGCGGCCTTCGCGCCACCCGACTGGCTCTTGGCAAACCAGGCGCGGGCGGCATGGTTCACCGGCAGCAGTGCATCGTTGCGGCCCGCGACGATGAGCACCGGCGTGCCGTGGGTGTGCGCACCGAGCTGCACCTCTTCGATGCCCGCTCGCACGCGGTCAGACCAGGCCTTCATCGGCCCGGTCAATCGGCGCCCGGTCACCACGTCCCGACCGGTGACCAGCGCGCGCTGGCACAAGGCCCCGTCGAGCGCGAAGTCGGCGCTGCCCGTGCTGGGCGAGCTTGCCAGGAAGTCGAGCCGCGCACCGCCCACCGAATCGTCGTAGACGACGTTCACGCCCGAGGTGGGCGGCACCCCGTTGCCCGTGGCGAACAGACCCGCCTGCACCGCCGGCACCTGAGCGATCACGCTGCCGGAGGCGTCGGTGTTGGCAAAGCTGAAGCCGCACAGGCGATCCAGCACGCTGAAGCGACCGGCCGCGTTGGTGTAGGTCACCGCGATGGAATTGGTGGCGAATCGGTAATGCGATTGCTGCAGGTAGTCGCTCTCGGGCTGCCAGCCGTAGGCACGCAAACGTGCGAGTGCGTCATCGGCCTGCTCGGACAGCGTCGCACCCTTCACCAATCCCCTGGCGGCGAGCGCCGCGCAGCGGTTCTGCGCCGAGGTGGTGTAGGCCGCGGGCCAGAAGGCCGGGTGAAGCGACAAACCAGCCTGGGCCGAGAGCAATGCGCAAGGCTGGTACACGTTGGCGAAGGTGAAGTAGTCGGCCAACGGCTTGCCGATCGTTCCAATGGTGGTGCTTCCCTGACGAATGGAGAGTTGCTTCACATGCCGCGGCTGTGCATTGGGCTCGCTGACGGCCACCCCGTCGATCAGGCCCTCGGTGTCCAGCTCGGCGGCGGCCAGCGCGGCGCCACCGCCGTTGGACACACTGCTGGCGATGACCAGCGTGTTTTTCGAATTCAGCGTGGCCCGGCGCAAACCGTCGTGGCCCACCTTGCCGAAGCGTTCGTTCAGCACATAGAAGGCCAGGCGAATCGCATTGAGCGTGTGCCGGCCCCAGTCCTTCTCGGGGTTCTGCTGCGAGTGGGCGTGCTTGTAGGCCACCCGATTCGGTGTGGCCGTGTTGAATGCCACGCGCTCGGCCTCGGTGATGTCGGCGGCGAACAGCGCCTCGGTGCTCCCCGAGCCCACGTCCAGCAGGGTGCCATCGCGCGCGGCGGCCAGATTCGTCATCAGATCGTGAAAGCCGTTGCCGCTGCCCTTGTCCGCATAGGCCACCGCGCAGCCTCGCTTCAGCCCCCAGTCGCCCGAGGTGCCGATGGCTCCGTAGATGCCACGCGAGCCCGATGAGGTGCCCGTGACGATGCACGCCGCTTCAGGGCGGAAGCTGTCGGGCACCTGCACCATCAAGGTCACGTTCTGTCGCCCGCTGCCGTCGTCGGCCCAGGCGATGTACTCGCGTCCGGCGATCTTGCCTTCGCCAAGGGTGTCTCTCCCTTCGGTGTCGATGTTGGGGCCATAGAAGACCGTGAAGCCACCCGCCACGGTGGAATCGACCAGTGCGCGGTAGTTGGTGTGGATGGCATTGCGGCGCAGCTCGGCCGACGTGGGATGCAGCGGATCGACGAAGGCCGGCGCCGCGCCCAGCAGCCCGGTCTTTCCCAGCCCGCCGGTGAGCAGGTCGTCCGACACGCCGTCGTAGACGGTCTCCTGGACGGGCCCACGCAGCACGGCCGGCGGGGTGTTGACCGGCGCGGCCAGCGCCGGCGCGCCGCCCGCCCAGGCGGCCAGGCCGAGCCAGCACAGCAGATGTCGATTCATGTCGTTTCTCCTCGGGTCGATTCAGTGGTCCGGCCCCCAGCGCGCAGGCGACCCACCACGCCGCTCGGGAAGTGATACACGCACAGCACAAAGCCGAGGCCCAGCCACAGCAGCCAGCGGTCGGGTGAGAACAGCGGCTGCAACCAGGGCAGGGCCGACATCGGCCCCTGCTCTCCCCCCAGCCAGCGCAGCCCGTCTTGCAGATAGTTCTGGGCGAACAGGAACAGCACCGTGCCGATGACCGCGCCGTACATCGTCCCCATGCCGCCGATCACCACGATCAGCAGCGCATCCAGCATCACCTCGAAGCTGAGCGTGGTGTCGGGGCCGGTGTAGCGCAGCCACAGCGCCAGCAGCGCGCCCGCCACCGTGGCAAAGGCCGCCGAGATCACGTTGCTGAGCGTGCGGTAGACCACCGTGCGGTAGCCGATCGCCTCGGCCCGGAAGTCGTTCTCGCGGATGGCCTGCAGCACCCGACCGAAGGGCGAGTTGACGATGCGCAGCAGCGCCAGGAACGACGCCGCCACCACCGCGAGCACCAGGTAATAGGCCACGACCTTGCCATCGATCACCAGGCCGAAAACCGGCTCGTCGAAGGGCTCGAACGACGGTGACAACCAGGCGGGCGCCTTGAAGCTCAGGCCATCTTCCCCGCCGGTCAGGCCGCTCCACTGAGACGCCAGCGTCTGGAATGCCGCGGCGACCGCGAGGGTGATCATCGCGAAGAAGATCGCCCGCACCCGCAGGCTGAACAAGCCGATCAGCAGGCTGAGCAGCGCAGACAACAGCAACGCCACCGCCACGCCCGCCAGCACAGGAGAGAGCCCCACGCCATCTTCGCCGGCGCCCCAGGTGCACCCGATGGCCACCCCGTACGCTCCGATGCCGAAGAACATGGTGTGGGCAAAGCTGACGATGCCGGTGTAGCCCAGCAGCAGGTCGTAGCTCGAGACGAGCAGCACGAAGACCAGCATCTTCGCGGCCACATTGAGCGCCTTGGCGCCAGGAAAGACGAAGGGCTCGATCACCAGAAGCGCCAGCACCAGACCCAAGGCCCAGGCCAGAGGCCGGCTGCGAGGCAGGTCGTGCGACAGCAGGCGGCTCAACATGCGCGCCCCTCACGGTGAGGCGGCCTGCACACGGCGCGATCCATCCGCAGGCCGCGGGCGCTCACGGTGCGTGTGTCGGCCGTCATCGCTGCGCCACCGGGTAGAGGCCCTGCGGGCGCCACAACAGCACCGCCACCATCAGGCCGATGTTGGAGAACAGCGCCACCTTGGGCGCCAGGAAGCCGGTGTAGTTGGCCATCAGCCCCACCAGCAACGCACCGACGAAACAGCCCAGCGTGGAGCCCAGGCCGCCCATGATGATCACGATGAACAGCAGCGTGTTGATCTGGGCGCCGATCTGGGGCACCACGCTCTGCTGGTACAGGCCCCACAGCACGCCGCCCAAGCCGGCGAGCGCCGATCCGGCCACGAACACGCCGATGAACAGGCGCCGGACCCGGTAACCGAGCGACTCGACCATCTCGCGGTCTTGCACGCCGGCGCGCACCAGCAGGCCGACCTTGGTTCGGCCCAGCACCCACAGCAGGCCCACCAGCACCACCAGCCCCACGCCCACCGCGAACAGGCGATAGATCTCGATCACCGCTTCGCCCAGGAACCACGCGCCCTGCAGCACCGGCGGCAAGGGCAAGGGGATCTGCGCCGGCCCCCACAGCAGCTTGATCAGCTCCTCGCCGATGATCATGCCGCCCATGGTGATGAGGATCTGCTTGAGATGCTGGCCGTAGACCGGCCGCACCACCACGCGCTCAAAGGCCCAACCCAGCGCGCCCGCCGTCAGCATGGCCGCCAACATGGCGGCGAACACCGCCGCGAGGTTCTGCCACGCCACGGCACCACTTGCCCAACCGGCCATGCCCCCCAACACGCTGGTGGCCACGAACGCGCCGCAGGCGATGAACACCCCGTGACCGAAGTTCAGAACGTCCATGAGGCCGAACACCAGCGTGAGGCCCGACGCGGTGATGAACAGGATGAGCCCCATCGCCAGGCCCGCCACCGTGAGCGTCAACCAGGTCGGTGTCGAGCCGATGCAGGGCCCGGCGAGCACCACCAGCGCGGCCACCAGCGCCAGCGGCCGTGCGTCGAAACGGGATGCCGGCACGGCTCCCCCCGCGTGCGGTGACGTGCTGCTCATTGGTGCGCCCCGAGCGACAAGCCGAGCAGGCGCTGCTGCAGCGCCACGTCATCGGCCAGCGCGGCCATCGAGCCCGCGTGCACGACACGGCCGTTGTCCATCACCGCCACGTGGTCGCCCAGTGCGCGGGCCATCATGAAGTTCTGCTCGACCAGCAAGAGCGTGGCGCGCTGCCGCTTCAGCTCGGCAAAGGCGGCGATCAGGTTCTGCACGATGGCCGGCGCCAGGCCCTTGCTGGGCTCATCGACCAGCAACAGCGCGCGCGGCTCGATCAAGGCGCGGGCGACCGCCAGCATCTGCTTCTGGCCGCCGCTCAGTTTGCCGGCCGGGTAACGCCAGAACTTGTGCAGCGCCGGAAAGAGGCCGAACAGCCATTCCAGCCGGGCCGGATCGAGATCGGCCTCGCGCCGAGCCGACCGGGCCGCGAGCAGCAGGTTTTCACTCACCGTCAGCTCACCGAAGATGCCCATGCCTTCGGGCACATAGGCGACGCCGCGCTGCGCGATGTCCGGCGTCGGCAAGTGCCCACCCGGCCCGCCGATCGGGCACCCCGCCAGGCGCACGCTGCCGGCGCTGGCCGCCCACAGACCCATGATGGTCCGCAGCGTGGTCGACTTGCCAGCGCCGTTTCGGCCCAGCAGCATCGTGACCTCGCCCTCGGGCACCTGCAAGTCCACCCCGTGCAGGATGTGGTACGCGCCAATGTGGGTGTGCACGCCGCTCAGCTCCAGCAGATGGCTCATGCCGCCTCCGCCTGTTCTGAGGTGCCCAGATAGGCCTGCTGCACGATGTCGGAGGCGATGACCGCCTCGGGTTCGCCGTCGGCCACCAGGGCCCCGTTGTGCAACACGACGATGCGGTCGGCCAGCTCGCGCACCACGTCCATCTTGTGCTCGACCAGCAAGATGGTGCAGTCACGGCGAGCCTTGAGCCGCCGGATCAGGTTGAGCACGACCGGCACCTCGTCCACGCTCATGCCGGCGGTGGGCTCGTCGAACATGTAGACGCGCGGCTCCAGCGCCATCAGCACCGCCACCTCCAGCTTGCGCTGGTCACCGTGGGGCAGGCTGGCCGCCGGGGCCTCCGCCCGGTCCAGCAACTGCACGCCAGCCAGGATGTCACGCGCCTCGACGATCCAATCCTGCCGATCCAGCCACACCTGCCAGACGTTGAGGCCGCCGCCATGTCGGGCCTGCACCGCGAGGCGCACGTTCTCCAGCACGCTGAGCTGCGGGAACAACTGGGTGAGCTGGAAGGCCCGCCCCAGGCCGCGCCGGGTGCGCACTGGCGCGGGCAGGCGGGTGATGTCCATGCCGTCGAGCAGTACCGCGCCCTCGCTGGCCCGCAACTGGCCGGAGATGAGGTTGAAATAGGTGGTCTTGCCCGCCCCGTTGGGGCCGACGATGGCGGTGAGCGTGCCCGGAGCGAAGGCACAGCTCACGCGATCGACCGCCACGTGGCCGCCGAAGCGGATGGACAACTGTCGGGTTTCGAGCATCGGGCGGGTGAGCGAAGGCGCGTCAGGGGCAGGTGCCCAGCACGTAGTAGTTGGGTCCGGTCTGCTTCAAGGTCGTGACGACGAAGATGTTCCACAGGCCCAGGTTCTGGTTCGAGCCATTCGCATAGGCGAAGCCGCCACTCTGATAGGCCCGGCCCGCCACGGTGTGGGCGTAGTTGTTGGCGGTGGTGCACACCGGGGCGCTGCCGGTGGTCGTGCCACTCGCGGCGCTGGAGCGAGCGCCTACGGCCCCATTGGCATCCACGGCCGCCACGGTCCACGAATAGGTGGTGGCCGGGGCCAGCCCCGAATCCACGTAGCTGGTGGCCGTGACGGCGGTGGTGGTCACTGGGGCACCATCGCGGTAGACGTGGTAGCCGGCCGCACCGTTCACCGCGTTCCAGGCGATCGTCATGGACGTGTTCGTCGCGTTGGACGTGGCCACGCCCGTGGGTGCGGGCAGACTGCCTCCGCCGCCGGTGCCGGACGACAGCTGGTCGACCATCGCCTTGATGGCCGCAATCTGCGTGCCACCCTTCTGCGCGAAGTGGTTGCCATACCAGCCCACCCAGTCCCAGCAGCCGTTCGGGTTGGGCAGCGGGCCGCTGGCCGTCGTCTGCCGGCTCGTCGAATCGACGCGGGTCTGGGGAAACAGCACGACGATGCTGTTGGTGTCGGCCCAGCGGCTGTAGCCGGTGTTCTTGATGAATTTGTCGCCGATGGTGGCGTAGTTCTGCTGGCAACCGTGCAGCGCCACATGCAGCCTGCAACTTGCACCGCTGGCGCAGTTGGCCGGCACATAGAGCCAGCCCGTGTTGGCCATGCCGGGGTTGCCGTTGGTGAACGGCGTCTGGTCGAACTCGATGTAGTTGGCGGCCGCTGGCGCGTTGTTGCGCGCGTTGAGCGGGCCGTAGAAATGCGTCAGCGCGGCTTTCGCGCCGTCATAGCCGCAGTTGGCGATGTAGGGCGAGCTGCTGCTGCTGCACGCGTTGTTGCCGCTCGAATCGAAGTCGGTGGGAAACACATGCGCCGTGCCGCTTCGCTTCACATAGGGGCGCTGCGCCGCCGGCACGCCGTTGTTGGCGTACTGGGTGCTGAGCGCATCCATGGGCTTCGGGCCCACCGTCGCGTCACTGGTGCCGACGAACAGGAAGATCTTCTGCTGCGGCACCAGCGACAGCGCATCGATGTTCGTGCCGCTCCAATTGTTCAGGTCGGCCTGCATGGTGTTGAGCATGCCGCTCGTGATGCTGGCGTTGTACATGCACGCGGTGTAGTTGGAATGGCCCGCGCACATATAGGGGCCACCTGCAAACACGCCCACCCCCTTGAAGGTGCTGGCATGGGCATAGCCCAACTGGTTGGCCATGAAGCCGCCAGACGACAGGCCTGACACCGTCGTCTGGGTTTGGTCGATCGACAGCTTGGGCAAGGCCACCGCGGCCTCGGCTGAAACACCCGCGATCGCGGCACACGCCGCAACCGCACGCACAACACGCGCAGCTTTCATGAACGAGTCTCCTGTGGTGTGACGGGCGCTCTGAATGGCGCCTCGGTGGGGGCATGCGCCCCGCGCGCCATTCAGCGCCGGTTGCGCACGGGAACCTGCATGTCTTCGGGCTTGATCTCTCGCACCAGCTCGGGCACGCCCCAGGCGAACGCCGGGTCGACCTTGATCTTGAAGTGGTACATGCTCTGCAAGGCTTGGTGGTCTTCCTTGCGGAAGGTCATGCGGCCCTTGGGCGTCTCGAAGGCCATGCCTTCCATCGCCGCGATGAGCTTCGGGCTGGCGGTGTCGCCACCGGTCTTCTTCAGGGCTTCGACCACCGCGATGGCGGCGGTCATGCCACCGGCGGTGAAGAAGTCCGGCGGGGTCTTGTGCTGCTTGTAGTGGTTGGCCACCAGCCACTCGTTGACCGGGTTCTTCGGAATGCCGAAGTAGTAGTAGGTCGCGCCTTCCATGCCGGGAAAGTTCTTGTAGGCGGCCATCGCCGGCAGGATGTTGCCGCCGGTGAACACCTCGATCTGGTAGCGCTTGGCCAGCTCCTGCGCGGCCAAGGCGTTGTACGGCGGCGTGCCGCCGGCCCAGATCACCTCGATCACCTTGCGCCCCGGCTGCCCCTTGAGCGCGTCGACCACCCGCTGGATGCCGGCGGTGAAATCGGTCGTGTTCTGCGGCAGGTACTCTTCGTGGACGATCTTGGCGTTCTTCAACGCTTCCTTGAAGGCCTTCACCCCATCTCGGCCGAAGGCGTAGTCTTGCGCCAAGGTGGCCACCACCGTGCCGGGCTTGTCCAGCGCCACCGCGTTCGAGATGGCATCCTGACTGGAGTTGCGCCCGGTGCGGAAGATGTACTTGTTCCACTTGTCGCCGGTGATCGAGTCGGCCACGGCGGGCTCGACGACCAGCACTTTTTTGTACTCCTCGGCCACCGGCAACATCGCCAGCGCCACCCCGGAAGACGTCGGCCCCACCGCGATATCAGCCTTGTCGTCACCGTAGGCCGCGGCCAGCAGGCTCTTGCCGACATCGGGCTTGCCCTGGTCGTCCTTCTCGATCACGACGATCTTCTTGCCCGCGACCATCATCGTGCCGCCTGTCGCGTACTCCAACCCCAGGTTGAAGCCGATCGTCGTCTGCTTGCCATAGGCCTCGAGCGGACCGGTGAGGCTGTGGATGTGGGCGATGCGGACGTCGGCCGCTGTCGCGAAGACAACACCCGGGCCCAGACAGGCGAAGACCACGGCGGCGACTGCCGAAGAGCGAGACGGGCGGGGCAGGCAGAAAGAGGCTGGGCACGGCATGGACGCTTGTCTCCGGACTTTCTTGGTGGTGATCACCAAGACAGTGCAACGGACATGCCCGATTCACGACACCTCAGGGAAAGTACGGGCCCGCGTGCCAGATCAGCACGGGTGGCTAACGCGTCTAAAGGACGGACGTCAAGACCAACCGCCCCAGGCCATCACGCCACTCCGCCCACGGAATGGGGCATTCGGATCAACCACACGATCAACGACTTCCGCGGGGTTCATCCCGAAAGAATCTTCAGGAGCGATCGGGCCCCGTGTCCGGCATCCAGACAGCGCCTCGGCATCTGTCTGAAAGTCAGCCATCCAAGCTCAGCCCTTGACCGCGCTGCTCAGCGCCAGCTTCTCGTAGAGCGTCGCACGTGAAATGCCCAGCATGCGCGCGGCCGCCAGCTTGTTGCCGCCTGTGGCGGTCAACGCGGCCTTGATGGCCACTGCCTCCAGTTCGGCGACAGCCTGCGGCAGCGGCTTGACGGCGCCTTCGCTGCCCATCGTGGCCCCCGGCGTCGCAGCCGTCTCGGTGGCGCCCAGCGCGGGCGCCGCGGTGCCAACCCACCGCTGCAGCTGTGCGGCGGTCAACACCAGCTCATCGGTCATCAAACAGGCCTGCTCCAGCGCGTTGCGCAGCTCCCGGATGTTGCCGGGCCAGTCGTGTTGCGCCAACAGCTCCAGTGCGTCGTCGCTCAGGCTGCGGTGGGTCAGGCCCGTGCGGCGGCCAATGTCATCCAGCAGGTGATCCGCGAGCGCGTCCAGGTCGCTCAGCCGGTCGCGCAGGGCGGGCAGCCGGATCGGCAAGACATTGAGCCGGTAGTAAAGGTCAGCCCGGAAAGCGCCTTCCGCCACCATCGCCTGCAGGTTCCGGCTCGTCGCGGCGATGATCCGAACGTCCACACGCTCGACCTTGTTGCTGCCCACCGGCTCGACCTCTTGCTCCTGCAAGACGCGCAGCAGCTTGGCCTGCAGCGGCAACGGCATGTCGCCGATCTCGTCAAGGAACAGGGTGCCGCCGTCCGCCAGCTTGAACTTGCCCACACGCCCCTTTCGGTCGGCGCCCGTGAAGGCGCCGGGGGCGACGCCGAAGAACTCTGCTTCAAGCAGGCTCTCGGGGATGGCAGCGATGTTGACGCCGATGAAGGGGCCCGCGGCGCGGTGGCCGCCGGCATGGATGCCTTGCGCCATCAGCTCCTTGCCCGTCCCCGTTTCGCCGAGCAGCAGCACGGTCGAGTCGGTGCCGGCCACGCGCCGCGCCTGGCGCTTGACCTCCATCACCGCCGCGCTGGAGCCGATGAAGCTGGCGATGGTGTACTTCGTCCGCCGCTGTGCCGCCAGCTCACGGCGCGCTTCGTCCAGCTCTTTGTGCAAGCGGCTGAACTTGGCCATCAGCGGCTGCATGGTGCCCTGCGTGTGGTCGGGTGACTCGTTGAGCCACACCAGCCCGACGGCGCCCAGCACCTCGCCGGCTTCGTCGCGCAGCGGCAAGCGGCTCACGAGGAAAGTGCCCGCCTTGTTGGTGAGCAGATCCAGCACGATCGGGCGGCCAGAGTCGATCACCTGGTTCATCATCGTGTTGGGCACGACCTCTTCGATCGGCCGGCCGACGAAGTCGGACTCGTGCTCGAAGCCCAACGCGGGCAGGAAGTGTTTGTACCCGTCGCTGATCCAGACAATGCGGTGCTGGCGATCGACCACCATCATGCCCAGCGCCGTGCGCGCAAACACCTCGAACATCGATTGCGCGGCGAGGCGCAGCACCGCTTCAGCATGCTGCGGCAGGATGGCGGACGTGCGAAGTGGATCGGACATGGTGGCTTCCCACTTGAGTGTTGCACACGCTGGCCTGGCGCCGCGATCGGGTGGGCCCCGGACGTCGTGCCCGCCATTCATCGGCGGGGGATGCCATTCATGCGCCCCAACCGACCAGTGCCCTCATCGGTGATCGACCGGCGGGCGCAGGTTCCCAGAATGCCGCTGTCTGACCCCTCGTGAGGATGTGATGAAACAGTGGCTGCGAGAGAACCGCGGGTTCCTGGTGTTTCTGTTGTGCTTTGGCTTTCTGCGCACGGCGGTGGCCGATTGGAACCCGGTGCCCACCGGATCGATGCGACCGACCATTCTCGAAGGCGACGTGGTGCTGGTGAACCGCCTGGCCTACGACGCCAAGATCCCGCTCACCGATGTGTCGGTGAGCCGCTTGGGCGAGCCTCGGCGCGGCGACGTGGTGACCTTCAGTTCCCCCAAGGACGGCGTCAGGCTCGTCAAGCGCATCGTCGGCCTGCCCGGCGACGAGTTGGCCATGCGCGATGGCGTGTTGTTCGTCAACGGGGCTGCCATGCGCTATGCAGACGTGGGACTTGCCGCGGAAACTTTGGGGGGCACGGTTGAAGTGCCCGCGGTGCGGGCCACGGAGCAAGGGCTGGGCAAAGACCATGCGGTTCAGCAACTGCCATCGGTGAGGGCGCTGCGCGATTTCGGGCCGTTGACCGTACCGGCAGACCAGTATTTCATGCTGGGCGACAACCGCGACAACAGCGAAGACTCGCGTTTCATCGGCACCGTGCATCGATCACTGCTGATCGGGCGCGCCCACCACATCCTGGTGTCCGCGGACATCCTTGGCCATTGGTGGCCGCGCTGGGAGCGGTTCGGGGCGCCGCTGTAGGCGGCCGGCACGTGGCGCAGAATCACCCCATCCCTGCATCCGCCGCGGGGTGAGCCGGCGCCTCGGCCGGCACGGTCCCGCGGACCACACCACCAGTTGAGCTCACCGTGCCGCGCCCGCCCACCCCACCAAAGCCTCGTTCTACCGGCCCTGCTGCGGCCCCTGCCGCTTCGGTGACGCCCGGCTATTCCGGCAAGCCCTTGTCCGCGAAACTGGGCTTGAAGCCCGGCATGTTGGTCCACGTGGAATCAGCCCCCGAGGGCTACCGTGACTGGCTCGCGCCGACGCCCGCGGGCTTGGTATGGGCACCCCGTCCGGATGCCGAGGTGGCTTGGGTGCACCTTTTCGCCACGCAGCGGCAGGTGCTGGCAGATCGGCTGCGGCAGTACCGCGACGCCCTGCAGCCCGACGCGACGGTGTGGGTTTCGTGGCCGAAGAAATCCAGCAAGGTCTCCACAGACATCACCGAGGATGTGATTCGCGAGGTGGCCCTGCCGCTCGGCTGGGTCGATGTGAAGGTGTGTGCCGTCAGCGACATCTGGTCCGGCTTGAAGCTGGTCGTGCGCAAGTCCTTGCGCTGACACGCCGCGACGCTTTGCGGGAGCGATCCGCAGCGTTCACACGACGCCAGGCGATCGTGTGCCGCGGCGCGAAGACGCCGTAACCCAAGCTGCGAGCCATGGGAAGTACCCCTGCCTTTGGGCGGGGCTTCGGGTTCGTCCTGATCTGGCGAACCCTAGGTGTTTGCCACGACGGCGCAAGGCACATTGATTGCCGTGTGCGTGAGGTTTACGGCAGGCGCACCAGGCTGTTGAGGCCCCACCCGTCTCAGATTGCTGCAAATTGATTCAAAGCCGGCCTCAGACTGTGCGGTTTTTCGCAGAAATGTCATCTGCGTGCTGCTCAGACTTGGGGTTGTGCCGCTTGAGGGTGGGGCATCTAATTCCGGCGCCGGGCCTCATCTGGCAACGGAATCTCAGGGTCCAAGACAAGGGGAAATTCCCAATGATGATGAAGCGAGTCGTTTGGGCAGTTGCGGCAGCCACGTCGCTGCTGGTGGGTGTGTCAGCGCAAGCTGCCTTGGTGCAGTTCCGCATGAACGGGGTGGTCACCGAGAGTGGTGTCTTCGACGACGGCACCATGCTGGCCGAGGGCACCCCGGTCGCCATCAACTACAGCTACGAGACCACCCAGAACTCGTCGTTCATGCAGCGCAACGAGGATGGCTCGGGGATGGCCGCCTACGATTTCGTCCGGCCGTACCACTTCCGGCTGCGCGCCGAAGGCCATCGCGTCCGTGTGGACGGCTTCAAGGTCACGCTGAACAACGACCTGTACCAGCCCTTTGGCGATACCTACGACCTGGAATCGGTGGGCGGTGTGTACATTGACCGGGTGCATCAGCCGGAAGGCAAGTTCACGCTTTCGCTGCTGAGCCAGTGGGGCAACACCACCGCACTGCGTTCGCTGCGCTTGCCGCGCCACCTGAACGAATGGTCCTTCGACGCCTTCCGTGTCGCTCGCGTGGCCACAGCCGGTGATCGCACACTGCTGATGGTGCGTATCGACAACATTCGCTCCACCGTCTGCGAGCACACCATCCCGGGCACCGACGACTGCGCGCCTGAGTAAACAGGCGCCCGATCTCCTCGGGCCGAGAGAGGCACCCAGCAGTCCCCCCGGGCAATGCCCAGTCCGCCCCCAGGGGGGCATGAGAAGTCTGGCGGAGCCGGTTCCTCTCATGAGGCTGAGAAGCCAAAGCATCATGGACGCGCGTGTGCGCACTGCCTCATGGGGCAGTCGCCACGCGCGTTTCGCTTTGGAGCAGGTCGGCCCGGCGAACAGGGTCGGGGTCGGGGTCGGCACACACCTCGGGTTGGCCCCAGCTTTGTCATGCCGTAATTACAGCATTACGATGCCGCATGATCTGGCAGGAATCCCCTTCCAACTCGCATCCGGTGCGTGGCACCTCGCTGCACGATGAGGTGGCCGCCCGTCTGCGCTCCATGGTGTTCGAGCGCCAGTTGGCCCCCGGCGAGTGGATCGACGAAAAGGCCCTGGCTGCCGGCTGGCAGATCAGCCGCACGCCACTGCGTGAAGCCCTGAAGGTGCTGGCCGCCGAAGGCCTGATGGAACTGGTGCCGCAGCGGGGCTGCCGGGTGGTCGAGTTGAGCGACGACGACGCCGAGCAGCTGTTTCCGGTGATGGCGCTGCTCGAGGGGCGCTGCGCCTTCGAGGCCACCCGCAATGCCACGCCCGCCGACCGCGCCAGCCTGCGCCACTGGCACGACCAACTCGAACTCCACGCCGCCGCGCAGGACCGCGATGGCTACTACCGCGCCAACCACGAGTTCCACACGCTGGTGCAGCGCCTCGCACGCAACCGCTGGCTCGACCGCGCCACCGCCGACCTGCGCCAGTTCCTGCGGCTGATGCGCGGGCGGCAACTGAACCTGCCTGGCCGAATCGACGCCTCCATCAACGAGCATCGGGTGCTGATCGACGCGATGCTCAGCGGCGACGCTGCACGCGCCGAACGAACGATGCACGATCACCTGATGGCGCAATTGGCCGCATTGAAAGCGGTGAGGCAACAAGAACGTGCCATCGCCCCCCACAACGATCCGCACGTGAGCGCCCCGCTCACGAAGGGGAATGCCGATGCTGGTTGAAAACCTGCGCGCCGCCGCACGCCGAATGGGCGTCGACCACGGCCTTCGGGCCCTGGCCGCCGACTGCGAACGCCTGCTCTCGCAACGCGGCGAGGCCAGCAGCACCCAGATCGCACGGCAGATCGTCGAGCGTCTGCAAGAGCTGCTGGGCGAGCCCGGCCGCAAGGACAGCACCCGCGGCGCGGCGCTGGACCGCTTCTTCGAGCACCTGGCCCTGCACTACAGCCCAGAGCCCGACGCGGTCCTCCAATGTGCGCAGGCGTACGCCGCCCAACCCGACGCCGCCCACCTGATCGCGCTGATCGAGCGGGCCGAGCCGCCACGCCAGGAGCTCTTTCGTCGCATCAACAGAGCGCCCGGCGGCACCTCGGTGCTGATCGGGCTGCGCCGCGCCCTGCTGGAGCGCCTGCCGCGCAAACCCGAGTGGCGAGCCCTCGAAGCCGATCTGCTGCACCTGCTGTCGAGCTGGTTCAACCCGGGCTTTCTGGAGATGCGGCAGGTCAGCTGGCGATCCCCCGCCCAGTTGCTGGAACAAATCATCCGGCATGAGGCGGTGCATGAAATCGATGGTTGGGATGACCTGCGCCGGCGGCTGCTGCCGGACCGCCGCTGTTTCGCCTTCTTCCATCCGCAGTTGCCGGAAGAGCCGCTGATCTTCGTCGAGGTGGCGCTGCTGCCCGACATGGCGGCCGCCATTCCGCCGCTGATCGACAAGCGAGCCGAGGCCCTGCCGCCCGACTCGTTCAAGGTGGCGGTGTTTTACAGCATCAGCAATTGCCAGCCGGGCCTGCGCGGCGTGTCGCTCGGCAACTTCCTGATCAAGCGGGTGGCCGAGGAGCTCAAGGCCGAGTTGCCCCAGCTGAAGACGTTCTGCACGCTGTCTCCCATCCCCGGCTTCATGGGCTGGCTGGCATCAGCGGCCGACTTCGCCAGCCTGCCGGGGGTGAAACCGGCCCTCGCCAGCCGCATGACCCACGCCCGCGACAGCCTGCTCGCCGCTTGCGGGGGCGACTGGTCGGCCCTCACCCACCAAGCCCACCACGCGACCGCCAGCAAGGAATCGCAGCTGGCGTTGCTGCAACTGGCCGCGCTGTACCTGGTGCACCACTCGCCTCACCCCAGCGGTGACCCTGTCGCTCGCTTCCACCTCGACAACGGCGCACGGCTCGAACGATTGAACCTGCTGGCCAACCCTTCTGCCAAAGGGCTCAAGCAATCGGCGGGCGTGATGGTGAACTACCTTTACGACCTCGGCCGCATCGACGCTTTCCATCATCGCTTTGTGCACGGCGAAGTGGCCCATTCACGGGCCGTTGCCCGCCTGCTGTGACCGACCACACCCCACTACCGAATGACGGACTACCGAATGACGGAGACCACCCCATGACCGCCCGACCTTCTCACCCACGCCGCGCCGCGCTGCTCACCATCGCCGCGCTGCTCGCGGCCCCGGCCTCCTGGGCGCAGACGAGCCCCTGGCCTTCGAAGCCGGTCACCATCGTCGTGCCCTTCGCCGCGGGCGGTGGCACCGACGCGTTCGCCCGGCCCCTGAGCGCGGCCCTCACCAAACAGACCGGCAAGCAGTTCATCATCGACAACAAGGGTGGCGCGGGGGGCACCGTCGGTGCCACGATCGCCTCGAAGGCGGCCGGCGACGGCTACACCTTCTTCATGGGCGCGGTGCATCACGCCATTGCGCCATCGATGTACCCCAAGCTCGACTACCACCTCGACACCGACTTCATTCCGGTGGGGCTGATCTCGAATGTGCCGCAGGTCATTGTGGTGAACCCACAGCGCGTGCCGGTCAACGACCTGAAGGGCCTGCTCGACTTCCTCCGCGCGCACCCTGGCAAGCTGAACTATGGCTCGGCGGGCAACGGCACCTCGCACCATCTGGCGGGCGAGCTGTTCAAGCTGCAGACCAAGACCTTCATCACCCACATCCCCTATCGAGGTGCCGGGCCGGCGCTGCAAGACCTGATTGCCGGCCAGGTTGACCTGATGTTCGACGGCCTGGGCTCTTCGGCGCAGCACATCAAGGGTGGCCGCATCAAGGCCCTGGCGGTGGCCTCGGACAAGCGTGCGCCCGGTTTCCCCGATCTGCCGACGTCGGTCGAAGGGGGCGTTCCGAGCTACCAGGTCTCCACCTGGTATGGACTGTGGGCGCCCAAGGGCACACCCAAGGAAATCGTTGCGGCCATGCAGGCCGAAATGAAGAAGGCCTTCGCCGCCGACGACATCAAAGCCACCTGGACAGGCCTGGGCGCCGTGATGCCCAACCTCTGGGGCGACGACTTCGGCAAGTTCGTCGCCGCCGAGACCAAGCGCTGGGCCGAGGTGGTGAAATCATCCGGGGCCAAGCTCGATTGAGCCGCATGGCCGCCGCGCCGAGACGCGGCACGGCAAGATGACCGACATGACAGGACATGTACACCTGCACGCCCCGGACGCCCATAGCGTCTCGGTGCTGCAGTTTTCCAACCCCGGCAAACTCAACGCGCTCACGGTACAGATGTGGCGCGACCTGCGCACGCTGATGGAGGCGGTGAACCACTCTGACCCCTGCGCGGGGCCCCACGTCATCGTGGTGCAGGGCGATGGCGGCAGCTTTGTGGCCGGGGCCGACATCGAAGAGTTCCCGGACTTCCGCTTCGACGCGCAGACCCTCGGCCACTACCACGAAGAGGTGGTGGCCCCGGCGCTGAATGCGCTGCTCGATTGCGAACGCCCCTTGGTGGCGCAGATCGAAGGGGCTTGTGTCGGCGGCGGCCTGGAGATCGCCGCCTGCTGCGACATCCGCATCTGCGGCGAAAGCAGCCGTTTCGGTGTGCCGATCGCCAAGCTCGGCTTCCCGATGGCGCCACTGGAGATCGAGATCGTGGCGCGTGTGATCGGCGAGACCACGCTGCGGGAGCTGCTGCTGGAGGCGCGTGTCCTGGGCGCCGAGGAAGCCCGGCAGCGCGGCCTGGTGACGCGCATCGTGGCCGACGCCCAGGTGGGCCCCGAAGCGCGCCGCAGCGCCGAGCACATGGCGCGCCTGTCGCCTCAGGCCCTTCGGCTGAACAAACGCGCGTTGCGCCAGTTCGGCCGCGCCCATGGCAGCAGTCGCGACGAGCGCGAACCCCACTACGCCTACGCCCCGTCCCCCGAGCATCGAGAAGGCCTCGCGGCCTTCAATGAAAAGCGCCCCGCACGATTCGGCCACGCCCTGACGCCGCCCACCGACGAGCCCTCACGATGAACCTGTTCTCTGCGCTCCGCCAAGCCTTTCCCGCCGATCTGGATGCCTGTGCCATCGAGCCGGCAGACGGCGGCACCGACGGCCGCTTCTATTCCTGGCGTGACCTCGACCAGGCCAGCGCCCGCATCGCCAACCTGCTGGACTCGCTGGCGCTGCCGCCGGCCAGCCGGATCGCCGTGCAGGTGGAAAAGAGCGTCGAAGCCCTGCTGCTGTACCTGGGCGTGCTGCGCGCAGGCCACGTCTTCCTGCCGTTGAACACCGCCTACCAGGCCGCGGAGATCGAGTACTTCATCGGCAACGCCGAGCCGGCGGTGATGGTGTGCTCGGGCAAGAACTTCACCTGGATCAGCCGACTGGCGTTCAAGGCAGGCACCACGCATGTCTTCACGCTCAACGAAGATCGCACCGGCACGCTGCTCGATCGGGCGGCTTTCCATGCCGACGAGCATCAGCCCGCGGTCAAGAGCGGCGACGACCTGGCGGCCATCCTCTACACCAGCGGCACCACCGGCCGCAGCAAGGGCGCGATGCTGTCCCACGGCAACCTGCTGTCGAACGCGGAGGTGCTGAAAGACTATTGGGGCTGGCAGACTGGCGATGTACTCATCCACGCCCTGCCCATCTTCCATGTGCATGGCCTGTTTGTGGCCTCACACGGCGCGCTGCTCAACGGCAGCAAGATGCTGTGGTTCTCGCGCTTCGATCCGCGCGCGGTGATCGCCCGCCTGCCTGAAGCCACCGTCTTCATGGGTGTGCCCACGCTGTATGTGCGCCTGCTGGGCGAGGCTGGCTTCAACCGAGAAGCCTGCCGCCACATGCGCCTGTTCATCAGCGGCTCGGCGCCGCTGCTGATCGAAACCTTCAACGAATTCCGCGAGCGCTCGGGCCACACCATCCTCGAGCGCTACGGGATGAGCGAAACGGTGATGCTCACGTCGAACCCCTACCGACCGGAGGACGGCGAGCGGCGCGGTGGCACGGTGGGCTTCGCCCTGCCGGGCGTCTCGCTGCGGGTGCGCGACGACCAGGGCCACGAGCTGCCGGCCGGCGAAGTGGGCGGTATCGAGGTCCGGGGCCCGAACGTCTTCAGTGGTTACTGGCGCATGCCCGAGAAGACCCGCGAAGAGTTCACCCCGGATGGCTGGTTCAAGACCGGTGATGTCGGCAAGGTCAGCGCCGATGGCTATGTGACGATCGTCGGCCGCAGCAAAGACCTGATCATCACCGGTGGCTACAACGTCTACCCGGCCGAAGTGGAAGGCTTCTTGAACGAGCTGCCGGGCGTCGCCGAGAGTGCGGTGATCGGCGCACCTCATCCCGACTTCGGCGAAGGCGTGCTCGCAGTGGTGGTGCCCCGGCCGGGCGCCTCGGTCGATCCGGCCGGGCTGATCGCCGCGTTGAAAGGCCGGATCGCCGGCTTCAAGGTGCCCAAGCAGGTCTTCGTGGTGGCCGAGTTGCCCCGCAACACCATGGGCAAGGTGCAGAAGAACCTGCTGCGCGAGCGACACCAGGGCGCGTTCCACGCTTGACGAATGTTGACGAGCGGCGGGTGGCGAGCCACGGGGGCGCGCCACACAATCGCCCGCTCCAACACGGTGCATGCGCATGCGCCGTCTTCACAACGTCAAGGAGCCCCCGTGAAGCGATTTCCTCTCGCCGCCGCCTTGTCGGTCGCTTTCGCTGGCGCCGGCTTGGCCACCGGCATGCCGGCCCAGGCCCACACCCCGGCCGCCACCGCATCGGCGCACGACACCGTCGAAATGGATCAACTGCTCGGCCAGGAGCAACGCGTCGACAACTTCTACCGCGCCTACTTTCCGGATCTGGATACCGGCCACAAGGCTGCGATCACCTTCCACGAGCAGTTGCTCGAATCGAACTGGAAAGGTGGCTACCTGGTGCTGCAACTCGGCGATGACGATATCGCCAAGCTGAAGGCCTTCAAGTTCCGCGTCGAGAAGGACGAAGCCTTCATCGCCAAGCACCACGCGATGGTCCAGCGCCTGCGCGCTGCGGGCTCGCCCAACATCCTGGGCGGATCGGGCGCCCAACTGGCCGCACGCGCAGCCGAGAGCGGCGAATCGATCCCCAGCTACCCCTGCTACGAAACGGTCGAAGAAACCTTCGCCGCGGCCGAAGGCTTCACCACCACCTACCCCCAGCTCGCCAGCTGGAAGGCCGTGGGTCAAAGCTGGGAGAAGAGCCAGGGCACCGGCGGCTACGACATGTTCGTGTTGAAGCTGACCAACAAGGACACCACCGGTCCCAACGGTGAGGCCAAGCCCAAGCTGTTCATCAACGCAGGCATGCATGCCCGCGAGTACGCCACCGCCCCGCTGGTGCTGGCCTTCGCCAAGCAGCTGTTGACGGGCTATGGCACCGACGCGGATGCCACCTGGATCCTCGATCACCACGAGATCCACATGATGCTGCAGACCAACCCCGACGGCCGCAAAAAGGCCGAAGGCGGTCTCATGTGGCGCAAGAACACCAACCGCAACTACTGCGGCGCCAACAGCAACAGCCGCGGCGCAGACCTGAACCGCAACTTCAGCTTCACCTGGAACATCACCAAAGGCCAGGGCTCGAGCGGCAACGCCTGCTCGGAGACCTACCGTGGCCCCTCGGCCGCGTCGGAGCCCGAAACCCAGTCGGTCGAAGACTACGCGCGCAGCCTCTGGCCGGATCGTCGCGGCCCGAACCAGAACGACCCCGCGCCCGCCGACACCAGCGGCATGCACCTGGATGTGCACAGCTACAGCGAGCTCGTGCTGTGGCCCTGGGGTCATGTGAAGCAGGCGGCACCGAACGGCACCGCGATGCAGACGCTGGGCCGCAAGCTCGCCTACTTCAACGGCTACACGCCCGAACAGTCGATCGGCCTGTACCCCACCGATGGCACGTCGGATGACATCCCCTACGGTGAGCTGGGCGTGCCGGCGATGACCTTCGAGATCGGCACCTCGTTCTTCCAGAGCTGCAGCAGCTTCGAGAGCAACATCAAGCCGAAGAACCTGCCAGCCCTGATGTACGCCGCGAAGGTGCTGCGCACGCCCTATCTGACGCCGGCGGGCCCGGATGTCACCAAGCTCAAGCTGAGCGCCAGCGGCGTGACGGCGGGCACCCCGGTGACGTTGACGGCCACCGTCACCGACACCCGATTCAACAACTCGAAGGGCGCCGAGCCGACGCAGAACATTGCCGCGGTCGAGGCCTACATCGACGTGCCGCCTTGGATGCCGGGCTCGCAGGCCGTGGCCTTGAGCGCGAAGGACGGCGCCTTCGATGCGAAGACGGAAGTCGCCTCCACGTCGCTGTCGACGTCGGGCCTGAAGAAGGGCAAGCACCTGGTGTTCGTCCGCGGCAAGGACGCCGAGGGCAACCTGGGCGCCTTCAGCGCCGTGTTCCTGAAGATCAAGTGAACCTCGGGGCCGGCCGCCCGGTGGGCGACCGGCCTTGCGATCCGTCGCCCGCCGGTGACGAAAGTTGAAGAATTTGACCCCCTAGAACCGAAGGGGGCACCGGTGGCGGCTAGGGAGGGAGCCCCACACAATCGTTTGCCCGGCGAGCGCCATGCTGGTGTTCGCCGCCCACAAAGCCACAGGAGACCCCCGTGAAGCGATTCCCCCTTGCCGCCGCCTTGTCGGTGGCCTTCGCGACCGCCGGCCTGGCCACCAGCGCGCTGGCCCAGCAGGCTTCGAGCGCCCATGACGCCGTCGAGATGGACCAACTGCTGCAGCAGGAGCAGGTCCTCGACAATTTCTACCGCGCCTACTTCCCCGATGCCGCCACAGGCCGCAAGGCCGCGATCACCTTCCACGAGCAGTTGCTCGAGTCGAACTGGAAGGGTGGCTACCTTGTGCTGCAGCTGGACGCCGAAGACATCGCCAAGCTGGAGGCGTTCAAGTTCCGCGTCGTCAAGGACAAGGCCTTCGCAGACCGCCACGCCGAGATGATCAAGCGCCTGCGCGCAGCCGGCTCGCCGAACCTCTTCGGCGCCTCGGGCCAGCGTCTGTCCGCCGAGCGCCTGGAGAGTGGCGAGTCCATTCCCAACTACCCCTGCTACGAGACGGTCGAAGAAACCTACGCTGCCGCGCAGGGCTTCACCACCACCTACCCGAAGCTGGCCAGCTGGACGGACGTGGGTGACAGCTGGGAGAAGACCCAGGGCACCGGCGGCTACGACATGGGCGTGCTGAAGCTGACCAACAAGGACACCACCGGCCCGAACGGTGAAGCCAAGCCGAAGCTGTTCGTGAACTCGGCGATCCACGCGCGCGAGTACGTCACCGCGCCGCTGATGCTGGCCTTCGCCAACAAGCTGTTGACCGGCTACGGCAAAGACGCCGACGCTACCTGGATCCTCGACCACCACGAAGTCCACCTGCTGCTGCAAACCAATCCGGATGGCCGCAAGAAGGCCGAGGGTGGCCTGCTGTGGCGCAAGAACACCAACCGCAACTACTGCGGCGCCAACAGCAACAGCCGCGGCGCAGATCTGAACCGCAACTTCAGCTTCACCTGGAACGTGACCAACGGCCAGGGTTCCAGCGGCAGCGCCTGCGCCGAGACCTACCGCGGCCCGTCCGCTGGCTCGGAACCCGAGACCCAAACGGTGGAAGGCTATGTGCGCAGCCTCTGGGCTGACCGCCGCGGCCCGAACAACGACGACGCCGCACCGGCCGACACCAGCGGCATCCACCTGGACATCCACAGCTACAGCCAGCTCGTGCTGTGGCCGTACGGCTTCCGCACCAAGGCGGCACCGAACGGCACCGCGCTGCAGACGCTGGGCCGCAAGTTCGCCTATTTCAACGGCTACACGCCGGAACAGTCGATCGGCCTGTACCCGACCGACGGCACGTCGGATGCGGTCAGCTATGGCGAGCTCGGCGTGGCGGCGTTCACCTTCGAACTGGGGACGTCGTTCTTCCAGAGCTGCTCCACCTACGAAAGCACGATCAAGCCCGACAACCTGAACGCGCTGATGTACGCCGCGAAGGTCGTGCGCACGCCGTACCAGACCCCGGCCGGCCCGGACGCGCTGAAGGTCAAGCTGAGCGCGAACGGGATTCCGGCGGGCACGCCGGTGACCTTGACCGCCACGCTGGACGACACGCGCTTCAACAACAGCAATGGCGCTGAGCCGACGCAGAACATCGCCGGCGCCGAGGTCTTTGTCGACACGCCGCCGTGGATGCCCGGCGCCTCGCCGAAGAACATGAGCGCGGCCGACGGCGCGTTCGACGCCAAGACCGAGAAGGCGACCCTGTCGCTGTCGACCACCGGCCTGTCCAAAGGCAAGCACCTGGTCTACGTGCGTGGCGTCGACGCCTCAGGCAACAAGGGGCCGGTCAGCGCGGTTTTCCTGAAGATCAAGTAAACCGGCGCGGCTGCACCACAATGCAGGCATGAGGGCCTGCAAGCAGCCGAATGGCATGGTGAAGGCGGCGAGGCTCGTCTGCGGGCCCGCCGCCTTTTTCATGGGCGCCACGCTGGCGCCAGCGTCAGCGTGCGCCGTGGGGCTGGAGACGATCCAGCAATGCGGCTCGGACACGGCCTGCCTCGGCCGACTGGAGACAGCAGCCCTCCGGGAAAGCTCGGGGGCCGCCAAGCGCGAGGGCGCGCAGTTGACGCTGCAGTTCGGCCTTCACCCGGCCTCGCGCTTCGTCGATCAGCCGCCGCAAACCCATGTGTACCTCGGCCGGCTCGATGGTGTGTTGCTGCACATCGTCCGGGTCGCTGCGCCATCCCACCCGCCGGCGTATTGGCTGGTGGGGGAAAGCGGGCAGCCGCCGCTGCGGGTGGACGCGCTGCCCTCGGGCGGCCCAGGTGGCCGTCACTTCGTGGTGGCCAGCGGCCATGTGCTGGCGCTGTACCAGCGATCTGGGCCGCGCTTGTCGCTTCAGTACCGGTTTGAAGCGGCCACGGGGCTGAGCTGGGCCGTCAAGAGCTGGCGCGAAGACGGCGCGGCCGTGCGCCTGGAGTGGATCTGGCCGGAGGCGGCGGCGGCCTGCCCGGGGCAACCCTCGCAGGGCAGCCTGCAGCTGCGCGATGGCCCCTACGGGTGGGATTTCGTACCGCAGCCGCCGCGGCGCTGCACGCCCTGATCAGCCGCCGGGCCGTCAGTCTTCTTCGCTGTCTTCGTCTTCCTGATCCGGCGGCGCGTTGCGTTGCATCGGCTGGGCGGACGGCGCCGCCTGATGGGGAATGGGCACCTGCCCGGGCACGCCCTGCGGCATCATCGGCACCGGCCGCGACAGCTGGTGAACACCCGCGTGAGCGGGTGCCGAGATCGGGGTCGGCTCCGGCAGGCTCAGCTCGGTCGTGGCGGGCCCGCCGCGCGGCCCTAGCTGGACGGAACGTTGATTGACGGCGAGCAAGACCGTGTCACCATCGACCACGCTGCCCGTGCGCCAGGCCTTCGGCGGCTCGTCACCGACAGCGATCAAGGCGACGCCTTGCGGCGATTGCCCGGCACCACGCGGCGCCACGACTCCCAACAGGTGGAAGCGGTCGCTGGTCGAGGCGACATCGTCGTCGTCGTCCTCCACCTTTTCCGACGTGCCGAGCAGTTTGCGGAACTCACCGCCCTTGGCGAGCGTCGGAGCAGACAGTTGCGTGTCCGGGGGAAGCCCGGTTTGCGACGCGAAGACCCTCAGCGCCCAAAACATGGCGCTGGCCAGAACCAGTGCCCACACGGCCAGTGTTAACAATCGCGATGCCATGCGACGATTATGATTCATGCCACTTATTACACAGAAGGCCTTTGCCGCCGTCTCCCTATCATGAGCGTTCCGCACCGCATTGCCACCACCGCCCGCCGCGGCGCCCAAGCCGGCTTCACGCTGATCGAAATCATGGTCGTGGTCGTGATCATCGGCGTGCTGGGCGCGCTGATCGTGCCGGGCGTGCTTGAAAACGCCGAAAAGGCCAAAGTCACCGCGGCACGGGCCGACGTTGGCAACATCATGCAGGCCCTCAAGCTGTACAAGCTCGACAACAACCGCTTCCCGACGGCTGAGCAGGGCCTAATGGCGCTGGTGCAAAAGCCGACGGTTGGCACGATCCCGCCGAACTGGCGCGTGTACATCGAGAGGCTGCCTAACGACCCCTGGGGGAATGCCTACCAGTACGCCAACCCCGGCGTGAAGGGCGATGTGGACGTCTTCAGCTACGGTGCCGACAGCCAGCCGGGCGGTGAAGGCAACAACGCCGACGTCGGCTCCTGGCAGTAAGCCGGCCGCCTCGATGTGGCAAAGCCCGAAGCGCGCGCGCTCGCGCGGCTTCACCCTGCTCGAACTGCTGGTGGTCGTGATGATCATCGGCATCGCCGCGGGCATGACGACGCTGGCGTTGCGTGATGCCGATGCCAGCCGCCTGGAAGAAGAAGGCGCCCGCCTGGCAGCGCTGTTCGAGAGCGCCCGCGCGCGCTCGCGGGCCGAGGGCATCGAGGTGCTCTGGCAGCCCAAACGCGAACAAGGCAACGGCTTCACCTTCACCGGCCTGTCTCAGTCGGCCGGCTTGCCGAACCAGTGGCTGGACGAGCGCACCCGTGGCGAGGTCATCGGCGCACCGGTGATTCGCCTGGGACCTGAGCCCGTGATCGGTGCTCAACGCGTGGCGCTGCGCATCGAAGAGCGGCAGTTGGTGCTCGCCACCGATGGCCTGGGGCCTTTTGTCGTGGTGGCGCCGGAGCAGTCCCCATGACGAGCCACGCGCGCGGATTCACGCTGGTGGAAGTGCTGGTCGCTGTCGCCATCGTCGCGATTGCCCTGGCCGCGGGCAGCCGCGCCGCCGGTACGCTGCTGGACAACTCGCAGCGCCTGTCGGATGTGACCCTGGCGCAGTGGTGCGCCGAGAACCGGCTCACGGGCATGAAGCTGGCGAAGCAGTTCCCTGACGTGGGCACCAACAGCTTCGAGTGCGTCGAGTTGGGGCAGACCTACACGGTCACGCTGATCGTGCGGCCCTCGTTCAACCCGAATTTCCGCATGGTCGACACCAACGTGCAAGACAGCCGCGGCCAACCCTTGACGCACCTGTCGGTGCTGATGCCGAGGTACTGATGCCGCGTCACCCCCGCCCATCGCCGCGCGCCTCGGCGCCGCGACGCCACCGCGGCTTCACGCTGGTGGAAGTGATGGTCGCGCTGTTGATCATGGCGGTGTTGACGACCATGGCCTGGCAAGGCATTGACGGCCTGATGCGTGCACGTGAAGGCGCCGAGCGCAGCGGCGAGGTCGCCTTGCGGCTGGGCACGGTGATGGCGCAGTGGGAGCAAGACCTCACCCAGATCCAGCAGAGCAACGCCGCGCCCGGCTTGAAGTTCGATGGTGCCTCCCTGCGCATGACGCGGCGAGGCCCGGGCGGCATCCAGCTGGTGGTGTGGACACTGCAGGAAGGCACGTGGTACCGCTGGGCGGCGCCGCCGGTGACCCGCATTCAGGATCTGCAGGAGTGGTGGATCCGCAGCCAGCAGTGGGCCGCGATCCGCGGGGACGCGCTGAAAATGCTGGAGCAGGTGGAGACCCAGCAGGTCTACTTCTTCCGAGGCAACGCCTGGAGCAACGCCCAATCCACCGGCGACGTCGAGCAACCGCCATCGCCCCCGCCCGATGGCGGAGGTGGAACCCAAATCGGCGGCGAGAACGAAGCCTTGCCCACGGGCGTCCGCCTGGTGCTGAAGCTGCCCACGGGGCTGTTGACGCGCGACCTGCTCGTGAGGCCTTCGCAATGAGCCGGCTCATGATTCAACGCCCGGCGGTTCGCCGGGCCCAGCGGGGCGCGGCCATTCTGCTGGCGATGCTGATCGTCACGCTGGTGGCCACCTTGGCCACCGGCATGGTATGGCAGCAATGGAAGGGCATCGAGGTCGAGTCGGCCGAACGCGCCCGCTCGCAGGCGACCTGGTTGATCGAAGGGGCGACCGACTGGGCCCGCATCATCCTGCGCACCGATGCCCAAGACCGGGAGCGGGGCCAGGTCGACAGCCTGAACGAGCCCTGGAACACCCCGATCAAAGACGTGAAGCTGTCGGATTTCCTGGCCACCGACAAGAACAACACCGAAGACACCGGCCTCGAAGCCTTTCTCTCAGGCCAGATCACCGATGCGCAGTCACGCTACAACCTGAAGAACTTGATCGTCGATGATGATGCCGAGGCGGCCAAGGAGCTGGCCAAACTGAAGCGCCTGTGCGAGGTGCTCGGCCTGCCGCCAGAGACGGCCATTCGCATCGCCGATGGCATGAAGGGCGCCGACCTCGCTGAGGACCAACTCGACGACGAAGAGCAAGTGGCGCCGGGTGCGCCGCTGCCCCCTCAGCGCGTGCAGCAACTGACCTGGTTCGGGCTCGATGCCGATGCGGTGCGCCGACTGTCACCCTACGTGATCATCCTCCCCGGGGAAACCCCGGTGAACCTGCTGACGGCGCCGCCCGAGGTGCTGGTGGCGGTGCTCGACGGACTCGACCGTGGCAGCGCCGAGCGCTTCGCTCAGAAGCGCCTGTCGGTCGACGTGCGCGGGCTCGATGACATCAAGCCCTTGCTGCCCGACAAAGTGGCTACCCAGCTGTCGGACGCAGGGAACGTGGGCGTCAGCTCGAACAATTTTGAGATTCTGGGCGAGCTGCGCTACGAAAACTTCATGCTGCGTGAGCTGACGTTGGTCACCAGACGCAACCTTGAGGTGGTCGTCATCCGCCGAGAACGGCTCCCCCATGAATGACAATCGCCAGCCCAGGGAGGCCCCTGCGCACCACGCCACAATAGCGCCCCGTGCGCAGCGGCCCCTTCCGCTGCATCGAGTGAACCGGTTCTGCTGAACACGCATCCATGTCGACCTTGATCGTTGCCCTGCCCGTGCCGCCCCGGCTGTCGTCCCACGGGGCTGCGGGCGCTGCACTCGCGCCGGCCGAGTACGACTACGTGTACAGCGCCGACAGCGGCTCGCGTTTGCAGGCCGGGCGAGGCGCGCCGGCGCAGCTGCCCAAAGCCCAAGAGGTGGTCGCGGTGATCCCGCCGCACGGCGTGGCCTGGCACCGAGTGACGCTGCCCAAGGCGCCAGCTGCGAAGCTGCGTGCCGCCCTGGCGGGCGTGTTGGAAGACGTGCTGTTGGAAGATGACAGCGAGCTCCACCTGGCCCTGGCACCTCAGGCCAAGGCCGGCGACTCGGTGTGGGTCGCGGCCTTGAGCAGATCGTGGCTGAAGGCACAGCTGCAGTCGCTCGAAGCCGATGGCATGACGGTCGACCGCGTGGTGCCTGCCTGGGCACCCGATGACGCCCCCGCCGGCCACTTCTTCCGCAGCGAGGCCCTGCCCGATGGCAGCGACCCTGGCACCCAGATCGCCTGGCGCGACAGCCAGGGCCCGCTGTGCCTGCCCGCCGAGAGTGACGCGACCCGCATCTTTCTTTCGCGCCTGGGCGGCGACATCCCGGTGCGCTGGACCTCCGAGCCCGAGTGCGCAACCGATGCGGTGCGACTGGCCGGCGGCAACGTGGCCGCCCTGTCGAACACCGAGTTCCTGTTCAACGCCTCGCGTGGCGACTGGAACCTGCGCCAGTTCGATCTGGTGCCGCAACGCCGCGGCAGCCGGGCCGCCAAAGAGCTGCTGCAGCAACTGTGGACATCCCCCACCTGGCGGCCCGCCCGTTTCGGCGTGGCAGCGCTGCTGGTGCTGAACCTGGTGGGCGCCAATGTGTGGGCCTGGCAACAGCGCCAGGCACTCAGCCGGCAGAAGGCGGCCATGACGTCTTTGCTGCAGACGACCTTCCCGCAGGTGCGCGCCATCGTCGATCCGCCCGCACAGATGCAGAAAGAGATCGATCTGTTGCGGGCCTCCGCCGGCAAGCCGGGAGAAGCCGACCTGGAGCCGCTGATGTATGCCGCCGAAGCCGCCTGGCCGGCCTCACGCGCACCGGCAGACAGTGTGAAGTTCGAACCGGGTCAGCTCATCATCAGCAGCCCGGGTTGGAGCCCACAGGAAGTGGAGGCCTTCCGCGGCCGCCTGCGCCCGCTGGGCTACGACGCCGAATCGGTGCCGGGCCGCCTCACGCTGACGCGCGCCAAGATCACCGAGCCAGGCCCCGGGCCGATGCTGGCGCCTTCGCGCGGCGGGCCTGGTGTGCCGCCGAACGGCGCGGGTCCGGCGCCCGGCGGCGCCCCCGTCACCCCGCCACCGGCCCGGATGGCGCCGCCCGGGACCGGTGCACAAGCTGTGCCGCAGGGCATGCCGCCCGCGGGCGCGCTGGGGCCGCAGGGCAGCATGCCGCCGCGCCCCGGTGCCGCGCCCGTGCAGCCGCAACGCATGCCCGGCCGCTCGCCGACCGGCGTGGAAAACAGCGTCGAGAGGTAAGGCGCGATGAAACGACAACAAGAACTCCAACAGCGCTGGGCGCGCCTGCAGCCTCGCGAGCGCATGCTCGTCTCGGTGGGGGCATCGGCCATCGGCGTGCTGCTGCTCTGGTACGTGGGCCTGTATTCGGCTTGGAACACGTGGAAGACCGTTCCCTCTCAACAACGCGCACTGGAGATCGACCTGCTGCAGATGCGCCGACTGGCCGGCGAAGCGCGTGACCTGAAGGCCCAGCCTCCGGTCAATGCCGCGCAAGCCGCCGAAGCGTTGAAATCGGCCACGGACAGGCTGGGGACGACCGGCAAACTCAGCCAGGCCGGCGACCGGGCGACGCTCATCCTCACCGGCGCCTCGCCCGAAGCGTTGCGCACCTGGCTGTCGGATGTCCGCAGCGGCGCCCGGGCGCGCCCCGTGGACATGACCATCAACCGGGCCAATGGCGGGTTGACGGGCCAGGTCGTGGTCACGCTGGCCGCAACGCCCTGAGTTCGAGCGCCGCACCACGAACCGAGCCCATGGCCAAATCCCCCATTCGCACCGGCTGGAGCCTGTCGACGTTCGACGACAGCATCCTCGTGGGCATGCGCCGGGCACGCAGCGGACTGCAGACCGCCGCGAGCTCAGCCCGCCTGGGGCGCTGGGCGGTGGCGGGCTCAGTGCTGGGAGCCTTATACGCACTGGTGGCGTACGCCCCCGCGTCGTGGTTGGCCGATGGGGTCGCCAGTGCAACCCGCGGCCGCCTGGTGTTGGCCCAGGCCGAAGGCAGCATCTGGGGCGGCAGCGCGCTGCCGGTGCTCACCGGTGGCGCCGGCAGCAAAGACGCGGCCGTCCTGCCATCCCGGCTGGATTGGTCGGTTTCGCCCTTCTTCGGCGGGCTGCGCTTGAAGTTGTCGCAAGCCTGCTGCCTGGAGCCCGGCCTCGAACTCGAATGGCGCCCCGGCTGGAGCACCAGCTCGATCACCATCAAGCCGGGCGCCAACGGCGTGGGCCATTGGCCGGCCGCCTGGCTGGAAGGCCTGGGCGCGCCCTGGAACACCCTGCGTCCAGGCGGGCAACTGCGGTTGGCCACACAAGGGCTGACGCTGGAGTCTCGTGGCAACGCATGGAAGATCAAAGGGCAGGCCGATCTGGACTGGCTGCAAGCTTCGTCTCGACTGTCGACCCTGGATGCGCTGGGCAGCTACCGCATCGGCATCAGCGGGGGCGCCGACGGCGACCGCCCCGCGATCACCTTGCGCACGCTGGAAGGTGCGCTGCAGCTCAACGGCAACGGCCAGTTGAGTGATCGCGGCCTGAAATTCAACGGTGACGCGCGTGCGGCGCCCGGCTTCGAGCCTTCTTTGAACAACTTGCTGAACATCATCGGCCGCCGCAACGGCGCTTCGGCCGTCATTTCGATCGGGTGATCATGACTTTGCACCACCGCCCTCAATCCATGCAGAACCCGCTCGCTCGCCCTACCGCCGCATGGCGTGACCGCTGGGCCCCCGTGGCCCTGGCCGCGCTGATGGCTTTCACGCCAGTGGCGCAGGCGCAGTCGGACGAAGCACCGATCGAGCCGCCGATGCCCAAGACGCGGGCCAAGGCGCCCGTGACACTGAATTTCGTCAACGCTGAGATCGAGGCCGTGTCCAAGGCCATCGGCGCGATGCTCGATCGCCAGATCGTCGTGGACCCTCGCGTCAAGGGCCAGATCACGGTCACGAGCGAGAAGGCACAGCCCCCGCAAGAGGCCTGGCGCAGCTATCTCGCGGCGCTGCGTGGCATGGGTTTCACGGTGGTGGAGAACGCCGGCATCCTGAAAGTGCTGCCTGAGGCCGAAGCCAAGTTGCAGGCCGGCACCGTGATCGTTGGTGCCCCCACCGTGCGCGGCGACCAGGTGCTCACGCAGATCTTCCGGCTGAACCACGAGAACCCGAACAACCTCGTGGCGGTGCTGCGGCCGCTGATCAGTGCCAACAACACCATCAACGCCAACCCGGCCAACGGCACGCTGATCATCACCGACTACGCCGACAACCTCCAGCGTCTGGCCAAGATCATCGCGGCACTCGACCAGCCGGCAGCGTCGGAAGTCGAGGTCATCCCGGTGCAGCACGCCCTGGCGGCCGACCTGGCCCCGTTGCTGCAAAAGCTCACCGAAGGCGGCGGCGGCGCCAATGTGCCGGGCGGCGCCAACACCCAGGCCGCGGCCACCTCGATCGTGGTCGAGCCTCGCAGCAATTCGCTCATCGTTCGCACCGCCAATCCGGTGCGGATGAACGCCGTCAAGTCGCTGATCGAGAAGCTCGACAAGCCCATCGCGGGCGGCGGCCCGGCCGGCAACATCTGGGTCGTCTACCTCAAGAACGCCGACGCCGTGAAACTGGCCGAAGTGCTGCGTGCCGCCATCGCCAGCGGCACCGCGGCGGCCAGCACCTCCGGATCGAGCGGCAGCAGCTTCAGCTCAGGTGCCGGCGTGTCGCGCCCCACGCCGAACGTGCCGGCCAACAGCTCTGCCAGCGCGGGGGGCACCTCATCGGGCATGAGCGCCGCGGCCACGACGCCCGTCGCGGCATCGGCCAGCCCGTCGACCGGCGGCCAGATCCAGGCCGACCCGGCCACCAACTCACTGATCATCTCGGCGCCCGAGCCGGTCTACCGCCAGATGCGCCAGGTGATCGACCAACTCGACACCCGCCGCGCGCAGGTGTATGTCGAGACGCTGATCGTCAAGGTCGACGCCACCAAAGCGGCCGAATTCGGCTTCCAGTGGCAGAGCCTGCTCGGCAATTCGAGCACCGATTCCAACGTGGTCGGTGTGGCGGGCACCAACTTCGGCTCGACCGGCAACATCATCGACTTGTCCTTGTCGGGAGCGGCGGCCGTCAGCTCGGGCTCGACCAGCACCACCAGCCCCAGCGCGCTGCTGGGCAACGGCCTGAACGTCGGCGTGTTCCGCAAGATCGCGGGCATCTACACGCTGGGGGCGCTGGCCCGCTTCCTCGAAACGAACACCGGTGCCAACGTGCTGTCGACGCCCAATCTGGTCGCGCTCGATAACGAAGAGGCCAAGATCGTCATCGGCTCGAACGTGCCATTCACCACCGGCTCGTTCACCAACACCGGCACCGGCAACGGCGCGGTGAACCCGTTCCAGACGATCGAACGCAAGGACGTGGGTATCACGCTGCGCATCAAGAGCCAGATCGGCGAAGGCGGCACGGTGCGCATGACCATCTTCCAGGAGAACAGCTCCCTGCGCGATCGTGTCAGCCAGATCACCGACAAAAGCTCGATCGAAACCACGGTGGTTGTCGACGACGGCAGCATGATGGTCCTGGGCGGCCTGCTGAAGGACGAATACAGCGACAGCGACAATGCCGTGCCCTTGCTGGGCAGCATCCCCATCGTGGGCAACCTGTTCAAGAACGAGGGCCGCAGCCGCACGAAGAGCAACCTGATGCTGTTCCTGCGTCCGGTGGTGATCCGCTCCCCGCAACAGGCCGAGCAGATGATGGTCGACCGCTACGATGCGATCCGCGCCGTGCAGCAGGGCATCCAGCGCGATCCGACCATGCTCGTGCCGGTGGATGGAAACCTCGTGCTGCCGGAACGGCAGCCTGGCCGCCTGCCCAACCAGCAGGTGGTGGTGCCGCCGACCGCCACGCCAGGTGCCGGAACGACCGTACCGGCGCCGACGCCGGCACCGGGCCAGTAAGCCGCGCGAGAAAGAGGCAACCCCATGGGCCAACGCCATCCGCTGCCCTACGCCTTCGCGAAGGCCAATACCCTTCTGCTGGAAGACGACGGTCGCCAGCTCGTGCTGCGCGTGGCCGACTCCACACCCCGCAGCGCACTCACTGAGGTGCTGCGCCGTTACGCGATCGACCGCATGGAGGCCGAGGCCGCCGACACGCTCGACAAGCGCTTGGCCGAGGCCTATGCCGGCGGCGAGGCGAGCGCTGCGGCAGTGGTGGGCGAAGTGGAAAGCGCGGTCGACCTCTCGCGCATGATGCAGGAGCTGCCAGCGGTCGAAGACCTGCTGGAGGCGGCGAACGACGCGCCGATCATCCGCATGCTCAATGCGTTGCTCACCCAGGCCGCAAAAGACGGCGCCAGCGACATCCACATCGAGCCGTACGAACGCAGCTCGTCGGTGCGTTTCCGAGTGGATGGCACCTTGCGCCAGGTAGTGCAGCCCAACAAGGCGCTGCACGCCGCCTTGATCTCGCGCCTGAAGATCATGGCCGAGCTGGACATCGCCGAGAAGCGCCTCCCGCAGGACGGCCGCATCAGCCTGCGCATCGGCGGCCGCGCGATCGACGTGCGGGTGTCCACCCTGCCTTCAGCCCACGGCGAACGCGCGGTGCTGCGTCTACTCGACAAGACCGAGGCGAAGTTCAGCCTCGAAAGCCTGGGCATGAGCGGCGACGTGCTGACCGCCTTCAACCGGCAGGTGCAGCAGCCCCACGGCATCGTGCTCGTCACCGGCCCGACCGGCTCGGGCAAGACGACCACGCTGTACGCCGCCATGTCCCGCCTGGACACGGCCACCACCAATGTGCTGACGGTCGAGAACCCGGTCGAATACGAGCTGCCGGGCATTGGCCAGACCCAGGTCAATGCGGCCATCGACCTCACCTTCGCGACCGCGCTGCGCGCCATCCTGCGGCAGGATCCGGACGTGATCATGATCGGCGAAATCCGCGATTTCGAGACCGCGCAGATCGCCATCCAGGCCTCGCTGACCGGCCACTTGGTGCTGGCCACCCTGCACACCAACGATGCGCTGTCGGCCGTCACCCGCCTGACCGACATGGGCGTCGAGCCGTTCCTGCTCAGCTCCAGCCTGCTGGGCGTGCTCGCGCAGCGCCTGGTCCGAAAGCTGTGCCCGGTCTGCAAGAAGCAGGACGAGCGCGGGCGGTGGCATCCGGTGGGTTGCCCCGAATGCGCCCACACGGGCTACAAGGGCCGGACGGGCGTCTACGAGCTGATGGTGGTGGACGACAAGATCCGAGCGCTGATCCACAACCGCGCCTCCGAAAGTGCGCTGTACGTGGCCGCTGAGGCGGCCGGGTTCCGCACGATGCGCGACGACGGCCAACGGCTGATCGATGCAGGCATCACCTCGAATGAAGAGGTGCTGCGCGTGACCCGCGAGTAACCTGGCCCTGCCGCCGCGCACCATCGGCTCAGCCCCGCCCCCGACGAACCTAACGACATGCCCGCCTTCAAGTTCGAAGCCCTCGACGCCGCCGGCAAGACGACGACCGGCCTGGTCGAGGCCGACAACGCCAAGGCTGCGCGTGCGCAGGTGCGCGCCAAAGACCTCGTCCCGCTGTCGGTGACGGCGGTGGGCGGCGCAGCGCGCGCCGACGGCAGCGCCGCCGGCTTCGGGGCCAAGATGCAAATCGGCCGCCGCGCCTTCAGCGCCAGCGGCCTCACCGTCTGGACTCGCCAGCTGGCCGGATTGGTCGGTTCGGGCCTGCCACTTGAGCGGGCCTTGACCGCGCTGGCCGACGAGGCTGAAGACCCGAAGCAGCGCGAGTTGGTCGCCCACCTCAAGAGCGAGGTGAACGCCGGCAGCTCGTTCGCCCGCGCCCTCGCCTCCAGCCCGCGTGAATTCGACGACGTGTACCGGGCGGTGGTGGCGGCCGGCGAAGCCAGCGGCGCGCTCGGCGGTGTGCTCGAAAAGCTGGCCGACGATCTGGAAGACCGGCAGGCGTTGAAGGCCAAGGTGTTGGGCGCGATGCTGTACCCGGCCATCGTGTCGCTGATCGCGGTGGTCATCGTCACCTTCCTCGTCACCTACGTCGTGCCGCAGGTGGCGTCTGTCTTCACGAGCACCAAACGTGCACTGCCCACCCTCACGGTCATGATGCTGGCCATCAGCGCGTTTGTGCGCAGCTACGGCTGGGTGGTGGTGCTGGCACTGATCGGCGGCTTGGTGTCGCTCAGCTTCTCGTTGCGCAACGAAGCGTTCAGAGAGCGCTTCGACGCCGCCACCCTTCGCCTGCCACTGTTCGGCCGCTTGGCCAGAGGCTACAACGCGGCCCGGTTCGCGGGCACGCTGGCGATGCTGGCGGGTGCGGGCGTGCCCATCCTCAAGGCCTTGCAGGCCGCAGCAGAGACCTTGGGCAACCGCGCGATGCGAGCCGATGCGATGGATGCGCTGGTGCAGGTGCGGGAGGGCGCGCCGCTGGCCTCCGCGTTAGCCGCCAAGAAGCGCTTCCCGGGTTTGTTGGCCATGTTCGCCCGTCTGGGTGAACAGACCGGCAAACTCCCGGTGATGCTGGACCGCGCCGCACGCCAGCTGGGCAGCGAAGTGCAACGCCGCGCCCTGGCCGTGGCCACCATCCTCGAACCCCTGCTCATCGTGGCGATGGGTCTGGTGGTGATGCTGATCGTGCTGTCGGTGCTGATGCCCATCATCCAGCTCAATACCTGGGCGAAGTAGTTCGACGTCACGGTCCCGTTCGCCCGGCGCTCAGTTCCGAAGTCCTCCAACACATATGCCGGGGCGTGAACCCTGGCGTTTGTGGGGTGCTTGGATGGCCGGCGCGCTTCGCCTATGCTGAAAGGGCTGTCGGCCCGCATCTCCGCTGAGGGGGTGAATCAAGAAAGCTCTTCGACATGCGATGCGGAGAGTCTTTCCTCCTCGTGGCGGCCGCCGGCGAGTCGGCCTCTCAACCAAGCACAAGGAGATCTCCTCATGAGTTTCATGGCGTCGATTGCAAAGTGGTTGGCGATTACAAGCTTTGCCCTGCTCTACGGATGTGCGAGCGTCAACAAGGCGCCGGCGCAGGCCGACGCAGCGGCCAAGGCCTTTCAGCCGAAGGCGGATGTCGCTCAGGTGTATGTGTACCGAAACGAGACCCTTGGGGCCGCCCTGTCAATGCCGGTGAGCGTCAACGGCAAGTTGATGGGGAGCACGGGTCCGAACTCCTATTTCAAGTTCGACTTGCCACCGGGAAAGCATCGCATCACTTCGCAGGGCGATGGGTCCGTTCTTGACATCGACACAGAGGCGGGAAAGCTCTACTTCGTTTGGCAAGAGGTGAAGATGGGCATGATGTCTGGCGGCTCCAAGCTGCAGTTGGTGGATGCCGACAAGGGACGCAAGGGGGTCTCGGAGTGCTCGTTGATCCAGGCCAATCCATGAGCGCCACCACAAGGGAGCCGTGATCCGAACGGCGCACTGAGGCAGACCTGGCCGCAGCGGCGCCCCTTGATCGAGGAGACGCCCATCCGTCAATGTGGGGATGCGCTTCGACGTCGCCAGCGGGCTCAATCTGCATGTTGCTCCGCCATGCCGCCGGCCTGGGGGGCGCACTGCCAGGGAGCGCGTCATGCCAGATGTCATCCGCCCTGCGCCGGGCGCAAGCAGGCGCAAGTCTTCACGTCCCTCGGGACAGTTGCCGCCTTGGTGGCATCGGTTGCTCGAGTGGGTGACCGAGCACCCCAAGCAGGCCTCTGCGCTCGGTGGTCTCATCGTCGCGGCGCTGCCGGCCCCTCTGCAGTTGGCGGGCTCACTGCTGTTGGGCGTGCCCTACTCCGATGTGCTGCCCGCGTTGCGAGAGAACCGGCTTTGGAAGGAGAACCTGGCTTGCGCGAGCGCGCCGTTCGATGGGCTCGCGACCCCGCAGAACCTGCAGGTCGATGCCGTCGTGTGCCAGTCGGGGCATGTGCTGGTGCGGGTCAAGTCGCCCAGCGGGGTCACGGCCTACCGTTGGGTGCCGCTGGAATCGGTGATCGACCAAGTGTCCGGAGGCTTCGGGTTCATCGCCACGGCGCAGGCGGCGGCACCTTCACCGCCTCCTGCGTTGCTCGTGGCGTCCGTGGTGTCCGCGGCCCGCGTTGGGGGCGGCAACTTTGAGGTCGTCTGCCAACAATGGCTGGGCAATGGCCTGGTCAGGCGCCGACTGCTCGATCGCGACAGCGGCCGCTGCGTCGACGAGGTGGTGAACACCTACACCGGTAAGGTGGTCAGCACTGCACCCGCGCCCGATTGCCGTTGCTGAGCCTGGCCATGGCCTGGAACGGGTTGCCGCGATCCAGTCGGGGGCGGTGCATCGTGGGGGCCGCGACCTGGTGGTTCGCTGCGGTCACGTCGGGCTGGGCGGCCATGGCCGCCCCACAAGACGGAAGCCTGCCAGCCGCCGCCGCTGCTTCGGACGCGGCGCCATCACTCCCTCGCGGTGCCGCCTCGTCACCGACGCATCGAGCTGCCGCGCACGAAGCGCCCGCGTCGGGCGCGACGAGGGCGCCGTTCAGGCACGCGCATCACGAAGTGCCCGACCGCCCCACCCGGGGCGGCCGGTAGCCTCCAGGCCGGCGACCGCAAGGCAGACCCTGCGGCGGCGGCGTCATGTCATCACGACGGGAGGAAGTCCATCGGGTAGGTGACGACCATCTGGTCGACATCCTTGGCACCGAAGTCAAACTGCTGGATGCGAGCCAACAGCTTCTGCTCGAGTTCGGGCGCCTTCAGCTCGCTCGAGACGATCCGGCAGCTGACGACCTGGCCCGCCGGGGCGATCTTCAGCTCGACCACCACTTTGCCCTGCAGGCCAGGGTCTTCACGCAACGCACGGTTGTAGATCGCGTAGATCGCCCCTTTGTTGCGTTCGAAGACAAGACGGATCTCTTCGATGGAGCGCGAGGCCTTGCCGCTGCTGCCCTTTTGCAGCGTGCCGCCAGGTGAGCCGGCGCCCGTGCCCTTGCCGCCCATGGCAGAACCACCACCGCCGCCCGGACCGCCGCCACCGCCACCGCCGGCGGTGCCTTCGACCAGCGTCGTGGAGCGCCCTGCCAAGCCACCGCCACCGGTGTTGCGGCTGTAGCCGGCGGTGTTGATGCCGCCCGATCCGCCCGTGGCGTTCGAGGTGATCATCGAGCGCACGGGGATGCCTTGCTCGTTGCCCGCACCGACACCGGCGCCAACGCCGGTTCCGACACCGAGGCCCGGCTTGATGGCTTCCTTGTTCAGTTGCACGGCGGTGGGCGCGCTGTGCAGCTCTGTCAGTTGGTCCTTCATCGCGAGCAGGCCGACGCCGGTGGCCTTGCGGCGTGCCGCATCCAGCGCCTCACCCGGCGGCTTGCCCGGTATGGGGTTGCGCGCCTCGGCCACAGGCGGCTGTTTCCTGTCGCGCTCCGCCTTGAGGGTGGGCTCGTCGGGCTTCTTCTGCGGCTTGACGGGCTCAGCCTGGGCCTGGGCCGTCTCGATCGGCTTGGCAGGCGTGGGCGGCGGCAGCGGCTTCTTGTCGTCGAGCAACAGTTTGGCCAACGGGGGCGGCAAAGGTTGCACCGCGTCTTCACGCGTGCGCTCGGGCAGCGGGATCCACGGCAACAACAGGGCGAACAGCAGGCACAGGCCCATCACCCAGCTGGAAACGGCCCGGAAGCGCCGATCGTCTTCCTCTGGCACCGACCAGGCGAGGACCCGGTTCTGGAACGATACGGACAGCGCGCTCATGCCTGCACCTCGCATGCGAGGGGCATCGTGGACAGCGGCGCGGTGAGGGTCGACAAGCGATTCATCATGCGTCCGCCTTCTGCCGAAGTGCGAACGAGACGTCGCTGAAGTTGGCGCGGGCGCAGGTGACCATGACCTTGCGCAGCAACTGGTAGGGGATGTCCTTGTCGCCCATGATCGTGATGGCGCGTGCCTCGCCCTGCTTGTCCTGGCTCACGACCTGGCGGGTCGACAGCAATTGAAGCTCGGCCTGCAGCGGCGCGATCAGGTCTTCCGGGCTCGCCATCACGTCGGAGACCATCGCAATGCGGCGGCCTTCGACCACGATGTCGGTGCCGCTGACCAGCACGACCACCGTGGGCTTCGGGCTCTTCTCGGCGTTCGATTCCGGCAGCGTGACGGCCTTGGAGGCCGGCAGCACTTCGACCTCTGTCGAGTTCGACAGCAGGAAGAAGATCAGGATCGTGAACACGTCGACCAGCGCGGTCAGGTTCAAGTCCAGCTGCTGCGTGTTGCGCTGCTTGTGATAAGCGCGCTTTTGCAGCGGTGTGAGTTTCATCGTCAGTTCCCTTTGAGCCCTCAGTGCCCTTCAGGCCTCAAGGTTTGCGAACGACCGGCGCGTCGCCGATCGCGATGTCGGGGAAGAGTTCGTTGCGAACGATCTGGTGGCCTTCCTTGTGGTGCGTCGAACGCACCGCGTCCATCACCTTGACCAGCTTGTCGTACTGCGTGTCAGGCTCGGCCAGCACGCTGGCGTCACGCTGGTCCGGGAACTTCAGCTTGATTTGGGTGATGAGCGCATTCAGTGCAACCAGATCAGGCGCATTGCCGCTCGTATTGGCGATGCGCTGGATCAGCCCGCCGATGCGGTCTCCCACTTCGATGGCATCCGGGCGGATCACCACTTCGAGTTTCAGTTGGTCGACCTGCAGTTGCTCGGCGGCCCCCGTGCTCTGTGCCGGCAGGCTCATGTCCACGACCGCCAGGCGGGTGAACACGGCCGTCGACAGCAGGAACGGCACCAGAACCACGATCAGGTTCAGGAAAGCCGAGATCTCCAGCGCCGCTGGGTGTTTCTTGAGGCGTCGAACGCGCATGACGCGAGCCCTTTAGCGGAAGTGAGTTAGCGGTTCGGGTGCTCGGGCGCGATGCGTTGCATCAGGTTCAGGAAGCTGATCTTGGCGGCTTCCAGGCCGTCGACGATCTCGCTGGTGCGCGATTGCAGGAACGCGTGGATCAGCAGGAACGGGATGGCCACCATCAGTGCGAACGCGGTGTTGTTCATCGCGATCGAGATCGAGGCCGACAGCATCTCGGCCTTCTCGGCCGGGTTCACCTGGGCCACCGCCGTGAACGCCTTGATCAGGCCCATGATCGTGCCCAACAGGCCGACCAGCGTGATCACGTTGGCGAAGGTGGCGATGTAGTGGGTGCGGCGCTCCAGGCGAGGCACGATTTCCATCATGCCCTCTTCCATCGCGGCATCCAGGTCTTCGCGGCGGCGCGAGGTCTGCAAACGGGTGAGGCCATGGGTGACGATGTTGCCGATGGCCGAATCCGAACGCGACGCCGTGCCCAGCACTTCCTTCAGTTGGCCACCTTGCAGCATGGGCAGCATCTGGGCCCATTCACGTTTGTTCTGGGTGCGAGCACGGCGCAGGAACAACCAGCGTTCGATGGCGATCGACAGGCCCATCGCCAGGATGATCAGGCTGGGGTAGATGAACAAGCCGCAGTCCCTGAAGAACTTCACGACCATGTCAAAAGTAATCATCTCAATCTTCTCCGAGAGGCCACGTGGGCAAGGGCAGGAACAAGGGAACGAACAGACGGGTCAGTTCAACGACACCGTCAGGGTTTGGGGGTGGCAGCCGCGGCCGGCGCTGGATGCAACGCCGCGTCGTACTGCATCTGGCGGCGGAAGACTTCGCGATCCACCGGCGCCAGCGCTTCATCGAGCACGCTCACCGTCGGACGGCCAGCCAGCTCACCGGGCAAGGGCTTCTTCCACGGCACGATGTAGAGAACCTTCGGCAGCTCGCGGTTGCCGATGATCTGGGTCTTGTCGAGGTCTGCCCGGTCTTCGGCATGCACGCTCAGGGCGGCAGTGCCGGCGAGCGCAAGCAACAGTAAAGCTCGTCTCATGGCTTGTCCTTCGGCGAAGAGGCCGCGGCCGCCGCTGCAGGCGCTGCCGGGGCCGGTTTGGCGCGGGTCTTGACGTCAGCCACCCATTTCGTGACGGCGGGGTCACCCGCCGGCGTCAGCGCGAGGTAGCGGCTGTAGAGCGCCAGCGCCTCGTCCGGGTGGTTCAGGTACAGGTCATGCAGGACGCCCAGATTGAGGCTGGCCGGCGCGTAGTTGGCATCTGCAGCGATGGCGGCTTCATAGGCCTCACGCGCCTTGCCGAACTCGCCCTTCTGGCGCAACGCAATCGCCTGGTTGTTCAGCTGTGCGGCCTTGGACGGGCCGTTGTCCGCCCGCTCGGCCTTGCCCCAACGTCCGGGCCGCAGCTCGCGCAGTGCGGTGAAGCTCTTTTGCACCCACTCGTCGTAGATGCCATCTGCTGTCCGCTTGGCGTTCACCTCGTGCAGCTCGATGGCCTTTTCTTCGAACGGGAAGGCCTGCTCTTCCAGCAGCACGTTGTACTGCTCCAGCTCAAGCTTGCTCAGCTTTTTCGGGCGCTGCGAACCGAGCAGCGATTTGCCGAAGTCCTGGTACAGGGCGCCGATCTGGTAGGTGGAAGCGGTCACCACCTCCGCCACACCGTAATCCGCCGCCACCGAATAGGCCTTCAGTGTCTCTTCGAGCTTCGTCTTCTTCAGCTTGAGCTGCTTTTGCAGCGGCTCCACCAGTTGCACCTGCGCGTAGCTGGCGCGTACTGGCTCGGCCATCGCGAGCGCCGCCATGGCGCCCAGCGTCTTCGTGCGGCCGGTCCGGGCGCTGCCACCGGCCTGATCGGCCTGGAAGATCTCCTTCTGCAAGGCCAGCGCACGGGCTGCGTTGCCTTCGGCCTGCGCGAGCTTGACCAACCGGTAGCGCGCCTCGACAGCGGGCTCCAGCGGCGCCGGGTACTGGCGCAGGTAACGCTCGTACGCCGTGGCCGAAGCCTTGCGGGCCGAGGCGGTGCCGCCTTGCGCCGCCTTCTCGTACATCTCCGCTGCCTGCCACTGGGCCGATCGCGCGAGCTCAGGGTCTTTCTGCACCGAGGCCAGACGCTCGTATTCGGCCGCCGCCGGGGCCCACTGGCCCAGCTCGGTGTAGGCCAATGCGAGCTTGGCCGTCACGTCGTCGGCGAGCTGGTGCTTGGGGAAGCGCTGCCGGAAGTCTTCCAGCGTGCGCGCTGCACCAGCCCAGTCTTTCATGGCGATCTGCGAGGCGGCAGCGTCGTACTGCGCCGCAGTGCGCACCGCGGAATTCGGTGCCACCTGGGCCACCCGGGCGAAATGGCCGGCTGCGTCCTGGTTGGCCCCTGCACTGCGAGCGGCTTCACCTTGCTTGTAGATGGCGGCCGCCATGCGTTCGGTCAACTCGGTGCGCGAGGCGTCCTTCTCCGGCGTCAGCGCCAGCACTTCCGCGTAGGCCTTTTCGGCGCGGTCGAAGGCGTTCGCCTCGAAGGCCGTATGAGCCACCACCGTCCATGCCACCTTGCGCAGCGCCGGCGCTGCGGGCGGTTGGCTCGCCAGCACCTGCTGGGCCACCGCAGCGGCCTTGTCGCCTTCACCCAGCACGTAGAGCTTGTCGGCCGCATTGGTCAGCACCGGTGCGGCCCGGCTGTCGTTGGGGTTGGCCTGGGCGAAACGCAGCGAGCTGTCCACGGCGGTCCGCTGCAGCGCCGTCACGGCCGCAGTATTGCCTTCGGCACGCGCACGCTTGTCCTGCTCGGCGTAGGCCAGCAGTGCGGCGTAGCCCGCATCGGCACTTTGCGGGTGCGGCGGGTACTTGTAGGCCGAGGTCTCGTATTCGGCCGCCGCGGCGGCGAATTGTTTGTCCTCGAACAGCAGCTCGGCCAGCAGGAAATGGTTGCGCGGTGCGGCAGCGTCGTCGGGGAAGCCGTCCAGCAGGTCGCGATACCAGCGCACCGCCTCTTGCACATCGGCGGTCGCGTGCGTCTTCTGCGCGCTGGCGTGGTAGCGGGTGGCCAGCTCGGTGAGGTGGGTCTTGACCAGCGGCTGTGCGCGCTCCCAGCCCTCGGGGTTGGCCTTGCGGAACTCGCTGCCGACGCCGTAGCGTCCGACGTACTCCTTCTTGGATTCGAGCGCCAGCGAATCGAAGCCCGACTGCTGCTGGATCTCGATCACACGCGCTTGCATCAGAGGTGCTTGCGCATGCAGCGGCTGCCGACGTGCGAAGGCATTCAGCGCGTCAGCAGCGTCCTTTGGACGGTCTTGCTTCAGGTACAGCGCCGACAGCTGCTCATAGACACGGAACTCGTAAGTCTTGCGGACATCGCTGTCGATGTAGGCCGGGACCGACTCGGCACCCTTGAGGTTCTCCAGCGAGAGGCTGCTCACGCGGAAGGTGTCTTCGACCAGCTCACGGTCGGCGCGGGTCAGCGCTTCGATCTTCTCCAGCTCGTCGTCGCTCTGCAGAGAGCCCAGCTTCAGGTCGAGGACACCGAAGAACGACGCCAGCGCCTCTTCGAGACGGCCTTGCTTGAAGACCGACCAGCCATGCATGTAGAGCGCTCGGTCGCGGTAGACGCTGTCGGGCTTCTTCAGGACGATCGCATACGCCTGCTCGGCAGCGGCGTAGTTGCGTGCCGTGAAGAGCAACTCGCCGCGGCGGAACTGGGCCTCGTCGAGGTAGCGTGTGTCGGGGTACTGTTTGACCAGTTGGTCGAGCGTCTTCAGCGCGACCTCCAGCTCGCCCCCCTGCTCATGGGCGCGGGCCAGTTGGTAGTAGACGCGGTCGTTGTCAGGGTCCTTCGGGTAGGCCTTGAGGTAGTCCTGATAGCGCTGGATCGCCGCCTTGTAGTCGGGGTCCGGAGCCGCGCCTGCCTGGGCATTGGCCGCCTTGGCATCGGCCGAGTCCATGGCGAGATCGCCGAGGCGGCGCATGGCCTGGGGCCGTTGCGGCGCGTTCGGTGCCGCCGCCAGGAAACGGTTGTAGGCGTCGATCGCCTGGTCTTCATTGCCGGCGATACCGCCGTCCGGCGCGACCTTGTACTCGCGGCCAGCCAGGGTCTTCAGCGTCGGCGCGTCGTCGGCGTTGTCCTGGCGCTTGTGGGCGCAGGCGGACAGCCCCAGCGCCGCTGCCAGCAGCGTCAGGCGGAACAGCGGGGTTCGCATCTCAGGGCTTCGCATCGGAGCCCCCTTGTTGCGGCGCCTTGGCATCGGCCGGCGGCTGGTCTGCCAGCATGGCGTCGCCCGGTTTCTGAGTCGCGCGGTCGTACAGCTGGGCCACGGCGTAACGTGCTTGGTTGGTGTAGCCGACCAAGCGCTCCTGCTGCGCCTGGAGGGACACCACGGCGGTGTCCTGCAGGGCCTGCTGCTGCTCGGTGGTCAGGGCGGCCACTCGGGGTTGGAGCGCCTGGATGCGCGCGGAGAGCTCGTTCAGGCGTGCAGCAAACGCATCGAACTTGGCCGGCTCATCGCGTTGCGCGGCCTCGAGCTTGGCATCGTGCTCGCGCACCTCAGCCAGGCGACGATCGGTTTCACGCAGGGCCTTCTCGGTCGACCAACGGCGCTCAGGCAGAGCCTGGGCCAGTTGCCAGGTCAATGCACCGGACACGCGGCGCAGCCGCTCGGCAGTGGAATCCACATCCATCTCGGCCTTCACGGCGTCGCCGCCTTCGGCCATCAGCTTCTCGGCGCCCGCGATCTTGGCCTGCTGGGCCCGTTCGGTGGCGTTGGCGTAAGCCACGCCATCGGCGGCGGCATCGGCGGCCTGGAATTCAGCGAACAGCGCATCGCGCTGGCGTTGCAGGGTATCGACACGCAGTTCAGAGGCTTGCTGACGGACCTGCGGCAGCCGCTCGGTGAACGCCTTGCGGCGGTTGTCCAGCATGTCGCCGTAGATGCCGAGCTTGTCCTGCCACTCGGTCAGGTTGTGGCTGAGGAAGTTCAGGTCGCGGTAGTTTTTGAACGCTTCCTGGAACTCATGCCCCGCCAGCACCGGTGCCAGATGGCCTTGGTGCGGCATTTCGGGCAACTGGGTGATGGGAAGGAACCATCCCATGTCTTCGGCCGGGTTGCGCTCGGTGAGCCCACGCACCAGATCGCCCGCACGGATGGCGGCAATGGATTCGTCGAGCGCCTTGTGCTCCTGGTCGTAGGCGGAAATCGCCTCCTGGTAGCGCGCCAGCGCCTGTCCATAGGCACCCAGCTCGGCCAGGGCATACGGCACGGCAATGCGCGCTTCGAGCACCGCCGGGTCGCTCGGGTCGCGGCCGGCCAGCTCCATCCACGGCACCAGGGCTTGGGCGGGCTTCTTTTGCTCAGCAGCCGCCCAGCCGAAGCCCAGCAGCGCCTTGTTCGAGTGCGCACCTTCCAGCCTCACACGCTCCAGTGCCTTCGCCGCACCCTCGGCATCGCCCTGGGTCAGCGCCGTGAAGCCGAGTGCCACGTTGGCCTGGTCGCGCAGGGCGCGAAGCTCTTCGCTGAACATCGGCGAGCGACCGAGTTCATCCAGCAGCGCACGCCCGCCTTCCACGTCGCCGCTGCGAATCAGCGCGACGCCCAGGTTGAAGCGGGCGTAAGCCGGCGCGGTGCTGACCGGCGGCTGGTTGGTGTTGCCGAAGTTGAAGGTCACCGCATCCATCAGCCAACTGCCGATGCGGCTGAAGAAGCCAGGCTTGGGCGGCTCAGGCTCACCCTTGGCACGCGGCTTGGTTTCCGGAGCCGGTGGGCGAGCCAGCAGTGCGCGCAACGATTGGGCAGCGCCCGCGGCATCGCCCAACGCCAGTTGAATCTGACCCGCCAGGAGTGAGCGTTCGTCTTCCAACGCGCCCGGCAGCGCGTGCTCGATGTTGGCCAGCGCCTGCGCGGCCTCGTCGAGGCTGCCGCGCTGGTAGCGGATCTTGGCCAGGTAGTACCAGGCCCGGTCACGCACCGCCGGCTCGGCACCGCGCTCGATCAGCTTGGAGAAGATCTCGCCGGCTTCGCGATGCAGCCCATAGCCCAGCAACAGGCCACCGCGCAGCACCTCGGCCTCATCCTCATGCCTCGGCAGCCTTTCGAACTGCTGCGACACCATCAGCCCCGTCAACGCCGGGAACGGACGATCCTGGAAGAAGTAGAACAGCACATCGCCGTAATGCGGTGCCTTGATCGAATGGTCGGGCTTGGGCGGCTCGGCGGCCTGCGCCGCGGCAGCAGCCAAGCCCAACATCGCCACGACGCCGGCCTTCAACCAAGTGGCGTGCGCGGATCCGGCTTCGCCGGTCCGCTGCGCGAGCCCCCGTGGGGGGCAGCGACCGGAGGGAGCGTGGGGGTAAATCACTGCCAGACTTTGACGTCGAATTCGGGCTGGAGCTTGGCCAGCTTGTCCTTGATGCGCAGCTCGATGTACTTGGGCTCGGCGCCCTTGTCGAACTTCAGCGTGGTGGCGCGCTTGTAGTCGCGGGTGTGCGGGCCCTGGCCCGTGAAGAAGGCCGTGATCTCGTGCGGCCCGGTCTTCAGGTTGCCCACATAGACGCGCTGCACACCACCACGGTGCAGGGCCGCCACTTCAGCGGGCGTGTACAGGTACTCGGCGATCATCTTGTCGTCGAGCTTGATCTGCACCGATTCGAGCGAGAACAGCTTGCCCACATCCATCGACACGAACAGGGCCACCTGCGTGCTCGCGGGGAAGAGTAGCTCTTCCTCGAGCGCGAGCAGGTCACGATTGAGCTTGATCACGTCGGCCTTGACGTCCTGGACACGGCTGTCCAGGCCGACATCGGGCGCGCTGGCAGCAGCCGGCGGCACCGCTGCGGCCGGCGCTGACGCGGCGGCCACCGGCGCCGGCGCGGCTGGTGCATCGGCCGCCGAGGCGGGGGTGACGAAGGCCAGCCAGGCGAAGCTGGCGATGGCAGCGGCGGCGCGCAGAGGATTCAGCGAAAACATGCCGGGGTCTCGATCTTTAGAAATTGGCCGTCAGGTACAGCTGCAGCAGCGCACCGTTGAATGCATAAGCCTTGCCAGTGCGGAAATCGGTGAAGTCCTTGTAGTCGAACCGCACGTACTCCAGCGAACCGCTGAGCTTGATGTCGTACTGGCCGGGCACCTTGGCGTATTCGTAGGTCGCCCGTCCGCCCAGAGCCCAGCTGTTGAAGGTGCCCAGCTGCCGGTTGCGGGTGATGTACTTCGTTTCCTCCTGGGCGTTGTCGCTGTAAAACAGCGCCGCGCTCTGGTGGTTGAAGCGCAGCCAGGTGTCCGCCAACCACTTGTCGCCGAAGTAGCGGCTGTATCCGCCTTCTACCGTGTGGGCCTTGATGGCCCAGTTGTCCCAGTAGTAGCGGTAGTCAACATGCATCGAGTGCCGCTGGCCCGCACCCCAGCTGCCGTCCTTGAACCAGTCGCTGATGTCACCCAGCACGCGGAACTTCAAGGCGCGTGCCGAGCGCGTGCGCGGAACCTCTTCGGGCACGAAAGCCCCGAAGACGCGTGCCGGCCGGTAGGCACTGCCCAGGAAACCCTTGTCGGCCAGGATCTCGTAGTTGGCGCTCGCCAGCCAGCGTGAGGTCACGATCTGCGTGGCACCCACCCGGTACTGCCAGTGCTTGGCGTGGTCGAAGAAGCCTTCTTCGCCCTTTCGACCCACGGCATCGTGGCCCTCGGTGAAGCCGAGGTTCACGGTGGTCATGCCACTGAGCAGTTCCTGCGACACATCGACGCCGAAGGTCTGCGCGATGTAGTCGGGTTCTTTGCCACTGCTGGCAGTGACGCGGATGAGCGAGTCGCGCACGGCGTAGTCGATGCCGAGGTCCAACTGCTGCCGCGTTTCGCTGTATTTGCTGGCGGTGGTCACCACGTCGATCGAGGCGTTGCTGACCGCATCGACGTAGTAGGTGGCCGACAGGGACAAGGTGTCGTACAGACTCTTGCGGATCAGCACCGCCGGCCCGGCGGCCAGCACGCCACCGCCGTCGTACACGTGCAGCATGGCCTCAGCGTGGTCGGGCGGCAGGTCGACCGCCTGCGCGGTACCCGCCACACCACCGAACAGACCGAAAACACGGGCCAGGGCTCTGCCCACCGCCCGAACCCAGTGGTGTGCGCCGATCCGGCCTGGCCGGTCCGCTGCGCGGGTGGCCTCGGCGGGCACGTGGGGGCACTTAGTTGCAGCCACAACCGCCTCCCTGGACGCCGGTGGCACCACGCGCGCCTTCGCGAACGGTGAACACGTGGTCGCGATGGCGCTCGGCCAAGGTGTCGCGGGCCATTTGCATGATGGGGTCGGCCAGACGCTCGCGCTCGTAGGCCTGAACCCACGGCTGCACCGGCGAGCAGCCCTGCAGCAACGCACCGAAGGCGGCCACTGCGCACAGGCCCGCGGCACGCGACACACGTTGGCGATTGAAAGACAAAGTCGACAGATTCACGACGCTCATTCCTTCAGCAAGGCGCGGATCTGCTGGTCGTACTCGAGCTCGGTGCCGCTCTTGTAGCCACGGTTCACGTAGCGCACGCGGCCATCGCGGTCGATCATCACGGTCGAAGGCATCGTCGACAGCTGGTAGAGCTTGCTGATGCGCTTGTCGGTGTCCAGCAGCACCGGGAACTTGACGCCCAGTTGGGTCGCCACGTTGGCGGCGTTGCGCGGGTCTTCGTCGATGTTCACACCCAGCAACGTGAAACCGAGAGGACGGTACTTCTCGAACAGCTTGTTCAGCTGTGGCATTTCTTCGCGGCAGGGGCCGCACCACGTGGCCCAGAAGTTCAGCAACACCACCTTGCCGCGTTGCTCCTGCAAGCGCAGGTTCGGGCCTTCCAAGGTCTTGAGCGTGAAGTCCGGGGCGGGCGACGACGGTGCGATGGCCGCTTGCGCGACGGTCGGCAGGCCCAGCGCGGCAGAGGCCACCCCGGCGGCACCGAGGCCGAGCACATCGCGGCGGGAGAGTTCAGAAAGGCGGGGGCGCATATCGAGGCTCTGGATATTCAGAACAGGAACGACAAGCCGGCGTTCAGCTCGATGTTGTGGGTGGAGTCACGCTTGCCGAGCAGGTCGAGCGTGTAGATGTTGTCGCGCATGTCCACACGCACGGCCAGCCAGTCGGCCATGTACACCTTGATGCCGACGCCGACGTCGATCGTCTTCATGCGCTGGCCGTTGAAACGGGTGGTGCCGCCGCCGGCCAGGATGAAGACCTGGGACGGCATCGCACGGTCGCGCCAGAAGAACACTTCACCCGGCAACACGTTCATGCCGACGTTGAAGTTCGAGTAAATGAGCTTTTCTTCGTTGTCGGTGAAGATGCCACCGGGCAGGATGCGGCGGAACGCCTCGTCGCTGACCGTCGTCTGACCCACCGCACCTTCGACGAAGAAGTCTTCGGTGATGTGATAGGTCGCACGCAGGCCGCCCGCCACGCTGGAGCCGAAGTTCTGTGTCGAATACAGGCCACCGTACAAGCCGACCTCGAAGTCGTTGGACGGGAACTTGGGCAGCTGGATCTCGCGCCGGTCGACCTGCGGCACCACCACCTGCTCGGTGTTGGTCTGCGTCTGGGCCTGGGCGGCAGCCAGCGACGGCAGAGCGAGGGCAGCCACCAAGGCCGCAGTCAAGGTCACGAAGCTTTTGCGCATGGGGAGGACTGGCGTCAGCGGGTAAACGTCAGAAAAGGTCAGAAGTGGAGCGACAAGCCGATGGTTCCGGCCTGGAAGTTCCGGTAGTTCTTGTCGGAAGTGAAGGCGGCATAGCGCGAATAGTCGATGCGCAAGGCCACGCGGCTGGCCAGGTAGTAGCGCCCGCCCAGCGTGAAGATGCCCATGTTGCCGTCGGCCTCTTTGCGATTGACCACGTTCTTGTTGGGTACGTAGTTGTAGTGGCCGACGCCCACGCCCATGAAGGGCGAGAAGCGCTTGTCCGACCAGGGCTCGGACAAGAGGCTGGCCGACCAGAGGGCGATCGTGTAGCTCTGCCCTTGCACATCGGCGCCATTGAGATCGAGGCTCATCGTGTCCGAGAAGCGCCAGCCGGCCCACACCCGCGTGAACGAGGTCTTGGCGGTCGCGCCGTAGCCCACGCCGAGATCGAAGCGCCGGTCAAGAAAGGCCTGCAAGGTCGGGTCCGCCAACTCGAACGGCACGCCATCTTCGGTGACGGTCTGGCGCATCTGCTCGCGCGACACCCAACCCGCCTGGCCGCGCGAGGTGCGCACCTTGAACCAATCGGTATGGCGCAGCTCGATGACCACCCACTCTTCCCGCTCGGCCGCGTAGAAGATCGGGTAGCCGCGGCCGGGGCCGGAACGCATGTCCAGGTAGGGGCCGATCACCCGCACACGCGCCAGCAATTTGCCGGACGGCTCGCTCGGCGCCATGTTCGCCACCGGCGGCGAGGCAGGCGCAGGCGCGGCCTGCACGTCAGGCAGCCCTGCGGACGAGGCGGGTGACTGGTTGGGGGCCTGCTCTTGGGCCCGGAGTGAAAGCGGCAGCAAGACGGACAGTCCGGCCAGCCCGGCGGCGAGTCGGTGGCTCAGATGCATTATTGGGTTCTGCAGGCGCCGGTGTTGGGATCGGGCGGGGTGAACATGCCGTAGGTGGCGGTGCTGAACTCGTCCTGGTCACGGGGTGCCGGGTGCTCGATCCAGAACTGGATCAGCTTGGCATTGGGATCTTCCGCGCTGTCAAAGATCTGGCCACCCCCATGCAGCATGTTCAGAAGCAAGGGCTTTGCCAGCAATCGGCTTTGCGAAGCTTCCCCGGGGATGGTCACCCCCTGGGCCGAGTAGTAGTTTTTGTACATGGCGCTGGCGCGAATCACATCCGGCGTGTTGGCCGGATCGGTGACGTCCAGCGGCGCGGCATCGCGGATCACGCGCAAGGCGCCCCCGGTGCCGTTCGAATCGTCATGGCAGCCACTGCCAGCGCAAGTCGCCGTGCCTGAGCCGCCATGAACCGGCAATTGGGCCAGCAGAATCGGAAAAATGCACCGCTGGAAATACGCATAGGCGAGCTTGCGGCCGGTACCCCCGGGGGGATTCTGCACATCGTCCGGGTTGTCCAGCGGGTTATTGCCGCCACCGCAGGCCACCAGCAGGCCAGCGGCCACCAGACCGGCCGCACCGGCCTTGAACACATTTCTTCGTCGCGCAGGCGAAATCATTTGTTGGGGCAGCCGGTGGCAATCCAGTTGGCGATGGTCGTGTAGTCCGGGCTGCCCACTGGCAACACCGCCTGCGTCTGGCCCGTGGCAGCGGCCGGGTGCGGGATGGTCGACGGGCGTTGCAGCAGGTAGTTCGAAGCCGGCGCGCAGGTGTTCGAGATCATCGTCAGCGTCACGCCGTAGTCACCCTCGGGATCGCCCGTCAGCACGAAGCGATTGTTGCGGAATGTTAGCCCACCATCGCTGCCTGCGGGCTGGTGGCACGCGACACATTTCGCGCGCAGGATCGGCATGACGCGCGCTTCGAAGGTCTCCTCGCTGAGCGTGGTGATCGTGCGCACATTCGGGCCATCGAACGGGTTGTTGTAGTACTGCCCGCCCAGGTCGATCCATTCCGCCACCAAGCGCTTCTCGGCCGCATTGAGCATCGTGGCATGGTTCGGCGCGGTGTTGGGCGGATTCGGGTGCGCGGCACGCGAATCGGCACCTGACAGCAGCGTCTGGCCCGAGAGGATTTCGATCAGGCGGCTCTGCCGCGCCAAGCCCACGGCCCCCCCTTCGCTGGCCATGTTGAACACCAGGGCCGGCAAGCGGTCGATGACCGGCACGCCGTCTTCCAGGTGCGTCACGGGCTTGCCGTTGGCGTCCAGCTTGGGCTCACCGATCAGCAGGCGGTCGTACGACACCAGGCGGCCCGTGCCCGAGTAGGTGGCCGACAGGTCCAGCTTGGTGTCGCCGGCGTTGTGGCAGTTCGTGCAGGTGTTCGCCCCGCGGTCACGCGTCCAGAGCGGCTGGATCTGGTCGGGGTAGTTGATGATGCCGTTGACGGGCGCCGGTGTGGCCAGGCTGCTGTAGCTGATCGCGATCGAGTTGCGCGCCGCCACGCCCTTGCTGGTGTCGGCCCACTCGTCGTTGTAAAGCATGTCGGCGGCCAGCTTCAATGCGGCCGGATCAATGCGGGTGCGGGTCGACGCCATCGTCTCGCCCGACTGGTGCTGGCCCGCCAGCGCCGAGCGCAGGGTGGCCGGCATCGTGTCGGCGATGGTGCCGGAGTTCAGCGCACCGCCACGGCGAGGGCTGTGGCAACCGTCGCAGGTGCGGCGCTCACCCGGGCGAACCTGGATCCAGTTGGTGTGCGTCTGGAAGGCGCGGCCTTGTTCGTCGACCACCGCCAGCAGCACCGGCGTGTCAGCCGGCACATGCAGCTTGAACGAACCGTCCGGCTCGATCGGGGCGTAGCCCAGGATCTGCTGGGGCTCGAAATCCGTTTCGCCGATGGCCTCGCGCAGGCCCATCATCGACGACGGCGGCGCCACCGCGCGCACCGCGCGGACGAAGCGCGCCGGGCCGCAGCGGTACGACGGGTCGGACGGGTCCTTCAACTTCAGGATGTCGGCCACCTGGGCGCGGGTGTCCTGGCTGTCGGTCGGGGTCGTCTTGGGGATGGGGGTGGCGCAACCGTTCTCGCGCTCCACATCAGACAGCACGCCATCGCTCATGCGGCCCAGGCCGTCGGTGTCATAGACGCTGCGCACTTCGAGCAGGCCCAGCCCCTGTTTGGCCAGATCGGCGTCCACCGACGTCGGGTCCACCACATTGGGACCCGGGCGCGTCATGATGGGCACCGGGTCGGTGTACATGTAGCCCTCGGGCGGCGCGGCGACGTTGAGCCAAGTCTGCTTCGCCGGGTCGAACATGTAGATGGCGTAGGGCGGTGGCACGTCGTCCTTCAGCTCGTCGGTTTCCACTTCCGCTTGGCTGCGGTTGTCATCCGACAGGCGCGCCATCTCTTCTTCGGTCAAGGTGGCGCAGGCCACGATCTGCTTGCCGCGGTGCACCTCGCAAGGCCGGTAAGCCAGCAGCACCCGATCGGTGCCGTCCCACAGTGGGAAGGGCGTCGTGACGCGGCCATAGCGCGACAGGCCACGTTCCACGTTCAGCGGCTGCTCGGTGGCATGCGCTTGCCCGCCCTCCTGCGGCACGCTCGGGTTGGCCGGCGTGTTTTGCTCGGAGTAATTGGCCACGTCGACAAAGACAAGGCCGCCCCCTTCGTTGGTGCGCGACAGCGGCATCAACGACGAACTGACAAAGCCCGCGTACTTGCCCTTCGGATCCATGTCGCGCGGGTGCAGGAAGCTGTTGCCCTCGCTGTGGGCACCGTACAGCACGAACATGTCGGTGCCATCGGGCTTCACGCGGAAGATCTTGAAGTGGTTGCGGCCACCCACGTGGTCCCAACGCGAGAACATGATGTCGCCGTTCGGCCGCACCACGGGGTTGCGGTCGTGGCTCTGGTTGAACGAGATCTGCTGGATGTTCGTGCCCTGCGCACTCATGGTGTGCAGGTTGAACACACGCTCGCGCTCGTACTCATCCAGCGCGTAGTAGCTGTGGCCCAACGCCTGGTTGTTCTTGCTCTTGGTCTGGCGGTTCGACGAGAAGACGTAGCCACGGCCGTCAGGCAGATAGGCCGGATCGACATCGTCATCTTCGGTCGAGCTCGTCAGCCGACGGAATTTGCCGGTGGTGAGCGTCGCACCGGTCATGTCGTATTCCCAGATGTTCCAGCGCCCGGTACAGGCCTTGACGCCGTTCACCTGCGAGGTGTTGGAGGTCGGGCACTTGAGCGAGAAGATGATCTTCTTGCCGTTGTACGAGACTTCCGGATCGGACGCATCGCCCTTGCCCTGGGTGATCGAGGCCGTCAGGTTGTGCTCGGCCGCGCCAGGGGCGGAGAGCTCCTTGACCATCAGATCGCCGCCCTCGGCGCTTGGAGCGCCGTTGGTCGGGTTCATGCCGATCGTATTGACACGCTTCACATAAGCGATCGGCACGGCGTTCTCAAGGCTCAGGCTGTCGTCGTCTTCCGACTTGTTGCCGGAACCAGAGCAACCAGGCAGCGCGAACACGGCGGTCAGGCCCAGAACCGCGGCAGCGGCCCAGGCGACGCGGCGCAGAGCCGTCATGGGGGCGTGGGACATCAGGGTCTCCTCGGACAAGGATGCAGAGGTGTCAGGCATGGCGCAGCAAACCTGACGAGTAGTGCAAGGCACCGGAGGCGTCGACGATCACGGCATCGACGCCCGACAGCGAGTTGATCAGCGCCATCCCGCGCTGCGGGCCCAGCACGAACACCGTCTTCGACAATGCCTCGCTGGTCAGGCCGTCTTGGGCCAGGATGGTGACGCTGCGAACGGCAGACGGCGAGCGGCCAGTCCGCGGGTCGATCAGGTGATGGTGGCGAACGCCGGCCTTCTCGAAGAAGCGCTCGTAGTCGCCCGAAGTCGAGACGGCGGTGTCCTGCAGGGGCAGCAGCGCCACGACTTCACTGGCTCGGCGCGGATCGCGCACGGCGATCATCCAGGGGCGCCCCCGGCGATCTCCCAGAACATGGCTGTCGCCGCCGGCACTCACCATCGCATGCTCAATGCCGCGGGCCTTCAGGATGGCGATGCAACGATCGACCGCGTGGCCCTTGGCAAAACCGCCCAGGTCGATCCGCATGCCGGGTTTGCCGAATTGCAGTGTGCGCTGGCGGTCGTCCAGCAGCAACTGCTGCCAGCCGATGGCCTCGCAGGCCGGAGCGAGCGCCGCATCGTCCGGCGCGACCCCCGCTCGGTAGTCGTACAGCTGGCCCGCACTCGCATAGGTGATGTCAAACGCACCGTCGGACCAGCGTGAGAATTCGATCGCCCGCCCGATCAGCGCGCACATCTCGTCGGACAACCGCACCGGCATGCGGCCAGCGTCGCGGTTGATGTGCGACAGCTCAGAGTCCGGCTTATGCGGGCTCATCGTGCGGTCGATGCGGCGCATTTCCTCGATAACGGCCGCCATTGCGGCCTCGCCTGCGCGGCGGTCATCCGCCCACAGCTCCACGGCCACCGCCGTGCCCATGATGGCCTCTTCGCGCTGGAGCCAGCCGGCCGACACCTCTGCCACCGGCGCAGGGCTGGCGAAGGTCGCGACGAAGCGCGAACGCAGGGCAGAGAGGCTGGAGAACATTGGCAAAGCAGTGCCCGGCGAAGAGAGATACGGAGAGGGAGCGCCCCAACAAACGTGGGATGGACAGAGAACTTTCGGGTGTCCTAACGAACAACCACGACACGGTCGGGGAAATGTAACTGCGCGGCCGGCCGGATGGGCCCGCCGGTTCGGCGAGGCGATGCTTCATGTGTATGCATTCGCAACATCCCACCTCGGCGCCATGGCCAAGACGATGCCAACAATGTCACACTGCCTCGGCGACGCGACCGGGGCCCCGCGTGGTTCGACGGCGGCGGGCGATGCGCGTGGGGCCTCAGCGGCCCGCGAAGCAGGCCCTTCGCGACCCCGCCTGAGCTCCCGTCACGGCGCTGACATGCCGGGAGCACCGCGTTGGCCACTGTTCGTTACCTCGTGCACGATGTCGACACCTGCCTGCCCTTCTACGAGGCACTCGGGTTTTCCCTGAAAGAACGGTGGGGCCCGCCGTTTGCGATGCTGAGCCTCGGTGACCTCACGCTCTGGCTCGCCGGGCCTGGCACCTCCGCTCAGCGTCCGCTGGCCGATGGTCGTCAGCCGGAACCGGGCGGCTGGAACCGGTTGGTGATCGAGGTGAGCGATCTGGACGCGCGGTTGTCGGCCGTGCTGGCGCTCGGTGCTCGCTTGCGCAGCCCGCCCATCGCCGGCCCCGGAGGCCGGCAGGCGCTGCTGGATGACCCGGCGGGCAATCCGATCGAGCTGTTCGAAGCGGCTGGATGAGGCGGCTCGGTCGACGGAACTTGTCGCCCCGTGGTTGCGTCGGATTTCACGCCCCCACCAACTGCACCGAAAACGCGCGCCTGTTTGGGGTTTGGGCCAGGCGCTACTTTTGCTTCAATGGGTCTGCCGGGGATGGTTTTTCGATCCCGAAGGGCCGCAGCCGGTGACCGATGTCGATGGAGATCTGCATGTCCTCATCCGCCCAGCACCTGCCCGCCGTGACCGGCGTCCTGCCGATCGCCCGCATGCGCAGCCTGTTTCGCGTCGACGAGGTCGAAAAGCGGCTGCAGAAGCTGCCACCGCGAGAACACGAGAGCTTGCGCAGCACCTACGAGCGCATGCTGGAGCGGGGACCCGAGCGCTTCCAGGTGAAACCCTCGGGCCTGCCGGTGATGGACAAGCTCTATGACGAGCTGCCCAACTTCCACGATGTGCTGGATGACCTGAAGCGGCAATTGGCCTTGTGCCAGGACAGCAAGGACGCCCTCGAACTGACGCCCATGCTGCTGCTGGGCCCCCCGGGGGTGGGCAAGACGCACTTTGCGCGTGCGGTGGCTCACCTTTTGGGCACCGGCATGGGGTTCGTCTCGATGAGCTCACTGACCGCCGGCTGGGTGCTGTCCGGCGCGTCCAGCCAGTGGAAGGGTGCTCGCCCCGGCAAGGTTTTCGAAACGCTGATCGACGGCCCGTATGCCAACCCGGTGATGGTGGTCGACGAGATCGACAAGGCGCGGGGCGAGCATGCCTATGACCCGCTCGGCTCCTTGTACAGCCTGCTGGAACACGACACCGCCGGCAGCTTCACCGACGAATTCGCCGAGGTCCCGATCGACGCGAGCCAGGTGATCTGGGTGGCCACCGCCAACGACGAACGCTCGATCCCCGACCCGATCCTGAACCGGGTCAATGTGTTCGAGATCCAGATGCCCGACGCCGACGCCGCCCGCGCGATTGCGCTGCGCCTGTACCGAGGTATCCGCGACGACCACGACTGGGGCCAGCGCTTCGACCCAGCCCCCCGCGAAGACACCTTGGCCTGCCTGGCTGAGATGCCGCCGCGCGAGATGCGCCGCGCCTGGATGACGGGCTTCGGCAACGCCCGCCTGGATGGCCGCGATGCGGTAGAGCCGCGCGATCTGCCCACCGCCGCCGGCAAGCGCGGCTCCATCGGCTTCGTGCACTGAGCGTCGCGCGGGCCCCGTCGGGCCCGCCTTCAGTGGATGAATCGGCCGTCCCGCCCGATCAGCGTGAGGTCGACGAAGCGTGACGCCCCCTTGCCGGGCGCGTCGAAGCCGACCTCGAAGCCGCCGACATCGAACGAGCGCAGGCTCCAGGCCGTCTGCAGAAAGCTGGCTCGCGTCACGGTCGCGGGGCAACGCCGGAGCACTTCGGCCAGCACCAGCGCATCGATGTAGCCCTCGAGGGCGAGATGAGAAGGTGCCAGCGTCGACCCCGCCGCCTGCCACGCCTGCATGAATTCACGGCAGACCTTGATGTTCGCGCTCGTCGGCAAGGGCACCACCTGGGCCACCGCGATGCCGGCCGCATCGTCGCCCAAGGCGCTGAGCGTGGCTGCCGAGCCCAGCACCGACAGGGCATACAAGGGCGTGCCGCGGCGCACCGCACGAAACGCCTTCACGAAACCCACCGTCGGCTTGCCCGCCAAGCCCAGCAGCACCGCCTCTGGCGAGGCCTCGATGATCTGGCCGGCAGCCTGCGCCGCATTGCTCGCGTCGCTCTTCACGCCTGCGCGCGCGGCCACGCCGAGCCCGTGGCGCGAAAGCGCGGCGTCGGCCGCTTGCGCCACCTCCTGACCGAAGGCGTTCTCCTGGGTCACCAGGGCGATGCGCCGCAAGCCCAGGGTGGCCAAATGCTGCACCAGCCGCTCCACCTCCTCCGGATAGCTGGCGCGCACGGGCAGCACGTTGCGCACATCCTTCGGCCGCGTGGACAAGGCCCCGGTGAGCGGCGCAAAGCAGGCCACATCCGACCCCTTGAGCTGCGGCAACATCGCCTCGATCATCGGCGTGCCCATGCATCCGAACAGACCCAGGCATCCCTCTTCACCCAGCAGTTGGCGCACATTGGCTTGTGACTTCGCGGTGTCGTAGGCATCGTCCAGGGTGACCAAAGTCAGGGGCCTCCCGTGGACGCCGCCGCGGGCGTTCACCGTCGCCACGCCCACCTTGGCTCCCGCATGCATCGCCTGGCCCAACTCCGCCAACGGGCCGGTGAGTGCCACCGTCTGCCCGAAGCGGATCGGCTCGCCGCTCGCCGGTGCGGCCCTGACACGCAACGGGGCCAGCCACCCCGCGGCCATCAACCCACCCGCGCCGACCACTTGCCGCCGACCTTGATCGGCGCTCGCCTGGGCTTCGTTGGACAGGGCTGAACGATGCTCCTGGCCGGACGGGGTCTCGCCGGCACCTAACTTCCACACTGACCGCATTCTTGTCTCCGTGGTTGGGCTGTCTGTCCTCGTGGGACGGCGCGCATGCTAGGCGAAGCGCGCCTCGGTATGCGGCCTGTGCGACAGCAGCACAACACTCGCCGAACTCGGGGCTTACCCCGGTACCCAGAGCAGTCGGCTCATGACCCGCCCGTATGATGCGGCGCATGCCTGCATCCCTCGAAGGCCGCCTGGTGGTGGCCCTGTCTTCGCGCGCGCTGTTCGATTTCGAAGAAGAAAACCAGGTCTTCGAGGCGAACGACGATCGCGCCTACATGCAGCTGCAGCTGCAGCGCCTGGATCAACCCGCACGGCCGGGTGTGGCGTTCTCGCTTGCACGCAAGCTGCTCGCCTTCAACGAGAACGCCAGTGCCCCTGCGGTGGATGTGGTGATCCTGTCGCGCAACGACCCGGTCTCGGGCATGCGCGTGTTCCGCTCGGCACAGCACTACGGCTTGCCCATCGAGCGAGGCGCGTTCACCCGCGGCCAAAGCCCGTGGCGCTACCTGCGTCCGCTCGGTGCCCAGCTGTTTCTTTCGACCAACCTGGCCGACGTGCGACAAGCCCTTGATGCCGGCGTGCCCGCGGCGCAGGTCTACCCCGATTCCGCCCGCGCCTCCGAAGCGCATCCCAACGAGCTGCGCATTGCGTTCGACGGCGACGCGGTGCTGTTCTCCGACGAGGCCGAGGTCGTGTTCCAGCGCGAAGGGCTCGATGCCTTTCAGCGGCACGAGATCAGCCGCGCCACCACGCCGCTGCCGCCCGGCCCCTTCAAGCCCCTGCTGGAAGCGCTGCACCGGCTGCAGCGCAGCAGCGATGTCGGCGGGCTTCGCATCCGCACGGCGCTGGTCACCGCACGCAGCGCCCCGGCGCACGAGCGCGCCATCCGCACCTTGATGAACTGGCAGATCGACATCGACGAGGCGATCTTTCTGGGCGGCTTGCCGAAGGGCCCCTTCTTGCGCGAATTCGAACCCGACTTCTTCTTCGACGACCAGACTGGCCATGTGGCCAACGCTGCACCACATGTGCCCTCGGGCCATGTCGCGGCGGGTGTACGCAACCCGGCCTCGTGATGAACCCGACTGCACCACACTCCCCGGGCACCGCCCGGCGCCAGCCCGTTGCCGCCATCTCCGTCATCTTCATGACGGAGATGTGGGAGCGCTTCAGCTACTACGGCATGCGTGCCCTGCTGGTGCTCTACCTCGTCAACGCGCTGGGCTATGACCGCGCGGACGCGCTGCATCTGTACGGCATCTACACCGGTCTCGTCTATGTGACCCCGCTCATCGGCGGCGCGCTGGCCGATCGATGGCTGGGCGCACGGCTGGCGGCGGTGTCGGGCGCCGCCATCATGATGCTGGGCCACTTCGCGATGGCCTTCCCGTCGATGCTGCACCTCGCGTTGGGGCTGCTGGTCATCGGCAACGGCTTTTTCAAGCCCAACACCACCGCGATGGTGGGCATGCTCTACGACGGCGACAACGACCCGCGCCGCGCCGCGGGCTACACCTACTTCTATATGGGGGTGAACCTCGGCGCCTTCCTGGCCCCCTTCGGTGCCGGCACGCTGGGGCAGTTGGTGGGCTGGCACTGGGGCTTCGCCAGCGCCGGTGTCGGCATGGCGCTGGGCATGGTGGTGCTGTGCATGGGCCAGCGTTGGCTGGGGCGCGCCGGCTTGCGAGACGACCAAGCGGCGGTGGGTTGGCGCCACGCGCCGCTGATACTGGGCCTGTGCCTTGCGAGCGTGGTGCTGGTGCAGGGCGTGCTCGCCGCCGCTCCCACCTTCGTGGCAATCTGGTCGCCACTGCCCGGCGCGGCGAAGCTGCTGGCCGGTGTGGCGGCCGCGGCCGCGGGCGTGTGGGCGGTGCTGCGGCCCAGCTCAACCGATGCGCCGGCCCTCACCTCCGCCGAGATCGGACGCGTGGCGGCCATCGGCATCGTCGCGTTCTTCGTGATCTTCTTCTGGATGGGCTTCGAGCAGGCGGGCGGTTCGCTCACGCTGTTTGCCGACCAGCAGACCGACCGCCATGCGTGGGGTTGGGAAATCCCCGCCTCGTGGTTCCAGGCCATCAACCCGCTGGGCATCCTGCTGATGGCCCCGGCCTTCGCCTGGCTGTGGCAGACACTGGACCGCTCGCGCTTCGCCCTGCCCGATCCCGCCAAGCAAGGCCTGGGGATGATCGTGCTCGGCCTGGGGTTCGTGATCATGACCGTGGCCCAGCGGCGCGCCGAGGCCACGGGGCCGGTGGGCCCGCACTGGCTGGCGCTGGTGTACCTGTTCAACACCATCGGTGAGCTGATGCTGTCGCCCGTCGGGTTGTCACTGGTGTCCAACGCCGCGCCACAGAGGCTGGTCGGCTTGTTGATGGGTGTGTGGCTGATGGCCATCGGCATTGCGAACTACCTCGCGGGGGCGCTCGAAGGCTTGCTCGCCGGCAGCGGCATCCCGCTGTACGTGTTCCTGCTGGGCTCGTCGATCGGCGCAGGGTTGCTGCTGTTGGCGATCACGCCGTGGCTGCAACGCCTGATACGGCGGCGCGATTGATGTCCTCCAGAAAGGAACGGTCCCCATGAATCTGGCCCACTGGTTGGGTATCCGCCACCCGGTGCTGCAAGCGCCCATGGCAGGCGTGCAGGGCCATGCGATGGCCGCGGCGGTCTGCCACGCCGGTGGCCTGGGCTCGGTGCCGGCCGCGATGCTGTCGCCCACCGCGTTGGCCGACGAACTGACCGCACTCGCACGCGCCACCTCGGCGCCCTACAACGTCAATTTCTTCTGCCACACGCCCCCCGAAGCCGACGAATCGCGCGAAGCCGCCTGGCGCGCGGCATTGGCACCGGCCTATGAGGAAGCTGGTGTCGACCCCGGCACCATCACCGGTGGCCCGGGCCGCGCGCCGTTCAGCCATGAAATCGCCGACATCGTCGAGCCCTTCCGGCCCGCGGTCGTCAGCTTTCATTTCGGGCTGCCCGCGGCGGACTTGCTCGCCCGGGTGAAAGCCTGGGGCTCGAAGGTGCTGGCCTCCGCCACGACGGTGGAGGAAGCCCGCTGGCTCGAAGCGAACGGTGCCGACGCCATCATCGCCCAGGGCCTGGAAGCCGGCGGCCACCGCGGCCACTTCCTCAACGAGGACCTGACGGTGCAGTTGGGCAGCATCGCGCTGTGGCCTGCCGTGGTGCAGGCGGTGAAGCTGCCGGTGATCGCGGCCGGGGGGATTGCCGATTCAGCCGGCGTGCGCGCCGCGAAAGCCTTGGGCGTGGACGGCGTTCAAGTGGGCACCTCCTACATGCTGTGCCACGAGGCGCTCACCAGCCCCTGGCATCGCGCGGCGCTGCAGTCGAATGCCCCCACGGCCCTGACCCGTCTTTTCACCGGCCGCCCGGCACGAGGCATCGTCAATCGCCTGATGCGCGACTTGGGGCCTCTCAACCCGGTGGCGCCGGCCTTCCCGCTGGCCACCGGGGCACTGGCCCCGCTGCGCGCGTGGGCCGAGCGCCAAGGCCGGGGCGACTTCACGCCGCTCTGGTCGGGCCAGAACCGAAGCGGATGTCGTGAGACCTCTGCAGCCGAGGTGACGCAGATGCTGGCGGACGGCTGGGCCAGCGGGCCGGGCTGAGCGGGCGCCGCCCTCTCACTTGCCCCCGGGCTCGTAGCTGCGCAGCCGCTGCAGATCGAGCACCCGCACGCCGCCGTACTCCACCTCGATCAGCGCGCGCGCCTGCAAGGTGCGCAAGGCTTCATTGACCCGTTGGCGCGACAGGCCGACCAGGTAGCCAAGCTCCTGCTGCGTGATGCGCAGCAGCTGACCGACGCCGGGGTAGAGCACGGGATGGAAGAGCGCAGCCAGGTTACGCGCGACGCGGGCATCCGGGTCGTTCATGCGGTCGGTCTCGCGCGCCGCGATGAACTGACCGAGCCGTTCATTGAGCTGGTTGAGCACAAAGCGATTGAAGGGAATGCTGCGCTCGAGCAGGTCGTGGAAGGCATCCACCGGCAAGCCGGCCACGGTGCTCTTGCGCAAGGTCTCGATGTTGTAGCGATAAGGCTCGCGCTTGAGCAAGGTGCCTTCGCCGAACCAGGCGCCCGGCGGCACCCCGGTGAAGGTGACGGGTGCCCCGGCCCCGGGCTCGTTGCTCATCTTCAGCAACCCTTCAAGCACACCAAACCAGTAGGTGGCGGGCCGGCCGATGCGGCAGATCTGCTCGCCCGGCTCGGCATGGGCGAGCATGATGCTCTCGCGCGCCATGCGCTGATCTTGCGGCTCGAGAACCGACAGCCACGGGATGCTCGCCAGCTCGGCATCGCTGGGTGCCCGCGCGCGTTCACGCAAGGGTCGAGCTTCGTGGGGCATGTGGGGTCAACACCCGTGCGTAGACAGCCCTCTGATTGTCAGCACCTTCAATGCATGGCGTCAATTCACATCAAGCCCGATGCGCCCCTGCCGCCGTCTCCATCACCTGATGTGGGTCGTCGGCACCGATCCAGGTCGGAGGCACCCGTCCGCGCATGGCAGATCGGCCGGCGCGACACAGCGCCGAGGTAAGCACCAGATCGACTTCATCCGGGTTCTCGATCATCGGCGCGCGTGCCGCCCGGGGCACCGGGGTCCAGTTGACCTGGCCGGCATCGATGTTGTCCCGCAGCATCGAGGCCCAGCGGGCCACGGAAAGCGATTCGTCATGCTCGCCCACCACCAGCGATAAACGGCCCATGAGTCGCTGCAATTGGCTGTGCACAGGGTGGCGCCGCATGGCCGACACATACCGGACCCACTGTCGATGGTGCGATGAAGTCAGGCATTGCTGGATGCGCTCGACTCGTTCTGCCGTGACGGCAGCCTGGTTGAAGAGCTGCCGCCGCAGCACACGCTCGACCTGGTGGGCATCGGGTAACGGCTGCCCCCGAAAGCCGCCCTCCAGCGGGCTGTCAGCGTCGGCCATGTCGCTCACGACAACGTGGAACTTCCGCCGCCCGAGCGCCCCGTACTCGATGGCCATCAATGCGCCAACCGAACTGCCGCAGAGTACCGCCGCATGGATGCCGTGCCGGTACGCCAGCCATTCCAGGCAATCGCGAAAGCAGGCCATCGGCTGCCGGCCCAGATCCAGCGTCACGAAGGGATCGCAGATGACCAAGGCGCCATATCCCAATCGCAAGGCCTGCCGTTGCTGCGCCTGCCAGAGCCCCCCCCCCGTGAAGAGCCCAGGCAGAAATACCGCGGTCGCCCGGTGGTCTTCCAGTGGCGGCGTGTACTCGTAGTCGATCCTCGTGCCGCAATGCACGAGCGACGAAGTGAATCGGTTGCCGTTCAATTGCGACATGGCAGAGGTGGTCTGATGAACAAGGCCACACGGGATCGGCCTGGCCCTTTCAGGGCTGAGCAGGCTGCAGCGGGCGCAAGAGGATCACGGCGGAAAACTCGGCCCCTTTTCGCCGGCCCTTCGCCAGGATCCAGCCATGGTTGTTGATGTCGCTCACCCCTTCAATCTTCCAGTCCGCGTCAGCCTCCGCCAGCAACTCGTTGATCTTGTAGAAGTTGGCACCGTCGTAGAGGAAGCCGCCCGATTCACCGCTGCCCATTCGATAGCGGCCCACGGCCCATCCGCGCCGATTGATGGCTTCGCCGTAGGTCTGGGCATCCGCCGGTGCGGGAATGGCCGTCAGTTTCGAGCCCTGATGGATGAAGGCCTTCGTCATGCCGGTGGTGTCTTCGGCGCTGCCCAGCACCTGGCCCGCGTCGTTGATGTCGGTGGCGTAAGAGGTCTTGCCACCCAGCGTACCGATGTCGATGAGCAAGCCCGAGCGGCACTTGAAGGCATGCTGGCTGCCATCGGAGGTTTCTGCCCAACCGACGGCAACCCCTTTGCTGTTGACCGCCTTCGCCTCACTCCGCTCGCCGCCGAAGGTGCCGATCTCCAGCATCGAGTCGTCCGGGTTCCGAATGAAACCCCGATACCGGACCTGGATTTCACCGGACGCGGCGCCCACCACATAGCCGTTGTCGCTCAAGCCATAGGCCCATGCATCGGCGAAGAATCCGTCGGTCACGTCGCCCGGATCGTCGAAGCCATGGATCTCGGCGTCGAAGCCCTTGCCTTTCACAACGCTGCTGGTCACGCGCTCCGGCTGGAGATCGCAATACCTAGCCACGTCACCGAAATTGTTGATGCCCACCGCAGCACCGTAGTAGTCCAGGCATGTCATGTCTTTCTGACGCTCGCCGTTCTTGCTGTAGACCGCATACCGTGTAACGTATTGCGCGCCACTCGTAGATTCGACAACCAGCACCTTGCCGGCGTCGTTCATCGACAGCCCATAGAAGCTGTACTTGAAGTAGGCGCCGCCGCCGATGTCGACCCGGCTGTCTTCCTTCACGACGGATACCGCGTACTGTGGAGCCGCGGCATGCACCCCCGCTGCGGCCAAATACAGCACTGAGGCGGCCGTGCGCAACGCGCGCAGCGCAGAGGGGGATCGGGGTGCAGGATTCATGTTCATGGGTTCAACCTCCTTGGATACTTGGGCAGCGTCAGGCGTGGCTGCGCTGTACTGAACGCGACCTTCGGCGCCTGGGCAAACGGCCCGGTGGGCGCAACAGGCATGGCGGCATGCCGCGCATGCATGACGTGTCGCACAACCCCTAACTCGATAAAGGTGCCGACACTCATCGAGTGCCTCACCGTCAGGTGTCTTGGGTAAAGTGATCGTATTCGCCGACTGCGGTGCTCGACAACAGCACCAAAGGGCAGGTCGGGGTGATGCGCCCCGCCGACGCGACCGATGTGAACGCTATTGCTGTGTCTGGAGCCAGGCGGAGCTCAATAAGACCGACGGGTTTGGTCGTCTGGCGAGGCGGCCAAAGGCGCGGTTTGATGTTCCGCACAGCGTCGAACACCGCACCAGCGATGTGAATCGGTCATCCCACCGATCGGCTCAGACACACGACGAAGATGCCCGCACCTCCTGCCATGAACGTGTTGCTCGTCGACGACCACCCGCTGTTCAGCGTGGGCTTTGTCCACGCACTGCAAGCCACGGCAGAACACCTGCACGTCCGGGCTGTCGACTCTGTTGACGCAGGCTTGACAGAAGCTGGTCGGTGGCCCGAGCTGAACCTGGTGATCGTCGACTATCGCTTGCCCGACGAGGACGGGCTGGTCGGCATCGGTCGATTTGCGCGGGCGTTTCCACACCTGGCGCGTCTGTTGATCTCGGGGATCGACGAAGAGTGCCTGACCATCCGCGCCCGCCTGGCTGGCGCTCAAGGCTTGGTCACCAAATCATCGAACCTGACGGAGGTGATCGACGCGATGCAGGCCGTCGTCTCGGGGCAAGAGTGGTTCCACGCGCTCGACAGGCACGCCTGCAGCCACCCTGATCCCACTACACGCCAGTTGGAAGTGCTGGACCTGGTGGCCCAAGGCTTGCCCAACAAGTCAATCGCCTCTCGCTTGAGCATCGCGGAACGCACTGTCAAATTGCATGTCACGGCCCTGCTGGAAACGATGAACGCCCGCAACCGGACCCACCTGCTGGTCATTGCCCGCGAGCGTGGGCTGATCGGATGAATCGCCTCCTGGCACACGGACCGCTGTGGCTCGACCGTGCTGCACCGGGACGACAGGATTCCACATCGAGCATGGCGCTGGTCGCCTCGGTGACGGGCTTGCTCGGCGCCAGCCTGGTCGCGTGGCAGTTCGCCCCCAGCCACGGGTCGCCCGGCTTCATCGATTGCATGGTGCTGCTCATCGGGTTTTGCGGTCTGCGCGCGGTGATGGCGGCACTGGACCTGAAGCGCTCACCATCCAGACCGATCGTTCGCGGCCGGGTCGGCTTGCCGGGCGTGCTGCTTCACGCGCTGCTGTGGGGTCTCACCGCCGTGGTCCTGCGTGCACCAGGTCCATGGGGCGCCGAACTCGCCCTCCACATGACCACTTGCGTCCTTGCCATGAGCGCGGCCGTTTCACTGGCTTGGTTCTACCCTTTGCTGGTGGCCTATGTGGCATTGCTCCTCGGGCCCCTGGCGCTGCGTGATGCATGGATCGGCGGCCAACCGTATTCTTGGCTGGCGTGGTGCGGCGCAGTGGCGGCCGTGTACATCTCACTCACGGGTTACCTGCACGCCAGGACTCTCGCTGCAGTCAGGGCCCAGCGTCAACAAAATGCCGACCTGGTGGATGCGCTGCACCGCGAAGTCGAGCGAGCCGATGCCGCGCACCGCGCCTTGTGCGACGCGCAGGCCAGCAAAGTGCGATTCTTTGCCGCCGCCAACCATGATCTGCGCCAGCCACTGCAAGCCATCGTGCTGCTGGCGCAAAGCGCATGTCTGCGGCCCTCGCCGACACAAGATGCCATGCAGCACATCCTGACCTGTGCCGAGACCATGTCGAAGGTGGTCGACGATCTGCTCGACCTGACTCGACTGGACCTGGAAGACGCGCCGTTGCACATGGAGCCGATCGAGCTGACCGAACTTTTCGAGGAACTGCGTCGCACACACGACCCAACGGCGCTTGCACAGGGCCTCTTGCTCCGCTTCGACGCCAACGCGCAGGTCGTGTTCAGCGCGCGGCTGCCGCTGATGCGCATCGTGTCGAACCTGGTGGCCAATGCGCTTCAGTTCACCCGCGCCGGGTCCGTCCTGGTGGAGGCCCGGACCATCGGAGAGCACATCACGATCGAGGTATCCGATACCGGCCGAGGCATCAGCCCCGAGCACCTGGAAAGGATCTTCGACGAGTTCTTTCAGGTGGATCGCCGCCCACATGACGGCCGCGTCGGCCTCGGGTTGGGCTTGTCCATCGTGAAGCAACTTTCCCGGTCGGTGGGCATCGGTATCGCCGTCACGTCTTCGCCGGGCCAGGGCAGCACGTTCACCTTGAAGGTGCCAGCCTCGGCCGCGGGGCTGGCGCCGCCGGCCCGCCGAGACTTGGTGCCGCCGGTTGCTCGGCCCGTTGTTCTGCCTGCTGCCGCCAAGGTCGAGGCAAGGCGGCCGTTGGCCGCCCCTCCCCACCGGCCTGGGGAAACTCCGTAGCGGAATGAGCCTTCAATTGTCGTCCAACCGACAACACGGCGTCAAACTTCGGCCTACGATGCGATCCCACAAAGCAGCTCGCCCCATCGGGGTGCCCGCTGCAGGCCGAATGGAGACAACGCGCCGTGCAAACCACGTTTGTTCGTCTGATGCTGGACCATGCTGCCAAGCGGCCAGCGGCGCCTGCCTTGCGCGAGAAGGAATACGGCATCTGGCAGACCACCACCTGGGGCCAGTTGGCCGAGCGGGTGCGCGATCTTGCTTGCGGCCTCGCGGCGGCCGGCCTGCAGCGCGGCCAGCACGTCGTGGTGATCGGTGACAACCGCCCTCGCCTCACGGCCGCGGTGCTGGCCGCCCAGGCGCTCGGGGCCGTGCCGGTGCCCCTGTACCAGGACGCGGTGGCGGCCGAGTTCGTGTTCCCCATCCACAACGCCGAGGTGGCCTTCGCGGTGGTGGAAGACCAGGAGCAGGTCGACAAGCTGCTGGAGATCCGCCCGCAGTGCCCGCAGCTGGCACGCATCTGGTACGACGACCCGCGCGGCCTGCGGAACTACGACGAACCCGGCCTGGCTTCGCTGGACAGCCTGCTCGAAGCGGGCCGGCGCCATGCCCAGACGCACCCGCGCTTGTTCGACGAGGAAGTGGCCCGCGGCCAGGCCGGCGATGTGGCCGCGATGTTTTTCACCTCGGGCACCACCGGCAACCCCAAGGGCGTGGTGCACACGCATTTCTCGCTGCTCGATCGCGCCACCGCGGGCAAGACATTCGATCGGCTGACCGAGAACGAAGAGGTGCTGGCCTACCTGCCGCCGGCGTGGATCGGGCAGAACATCTTCAGCTTCGCCCAATGGCTGGCCTGCGGCTACATCGTCAACTGTCCCGAGTCGGCGGCGACGGTGTCGATCGACCTGAAGGAAATCGGCCCCACCTACTACTTCGCCCCGCCCCGCATCTTCGAAGGCATGCTGACCTCGGTGATGATCCGCATGGAAGACGCGGCGGCGCCGAAGCGAGCCCTGTTCCACCACTTCATGGGCCTGGCGCGCCGGGTGGGCACCGCGCTGATGGACGGCCAGCCCGTCGGCCCGTGGGACCGCCTGCGCTACCAGCTCGGCAACCTGCTGATCTACGGGCCGCTGCGCAACACGCTGGGGCTCTCGCGCGTGCGCGTGGCCTACACCGCGGGCGAGGCCATCGGCCCCGATCTGTTCAGCTTCTATCGCTCGATCGGCGTGAACCTGAAGCAGCTCTATGGTTCAACCGAAACCGCAGTGTTCGTGTGCCTGCAGCCCGACCACGAGGCCAAGGCCGACACGGTGGGCGTGCCGGTCGAAGGCGTGCAGATCAAGCTGTCTGAATCGGGCGAGCTGCTGGTGAAGTCGCCCGGCCTGCTGAAGGAGTACTACAAGAACCCGGCCGCCACCGCCGAGGCGCTGACCAGTGACGGCTGGTTCCACACCGGCGATGCGGGCTTCCTGGATGCGGGCGGCCACCTGAAGATCATCGACCGGGCCAAGGACGTGGGCCGCCTGATGGGCGGCGCGTGCGACGGCGCGATGTTCGCGCCCAAGTACGTCGAGAACAAGCTGAAGTTCTTCCCGCACATCAAGGAGGCGGTGGCCTTCGGCGACAAGCGCGACAAGGTCTGCGCCTTCATCAACATCGACTTCGAGGCGGTGGGCAACTGGGCCGAGCGCCGCAACCTGCCCTACGCCGGCTACACCGATCTGGCCGGCAAGCCCGAGGTGTACGCGCTCATCGCCGACTGCGTCGAGCAGGTCAATGCCGACTTGGCGCGCGACGAGCTGCTGGCCGGCAGCCAGATCCACCGCTTCCTGATCCTGCACAAGGAGCTGGACGCCGACGACGGCGAGATGACGCGCACACGCAAGGTCAAGCGCGGCTACATCCACGACAAGTACCAGGTGCTGGTCGATGCGCTCTACGAAGGCCGTGCCGAGCAGTTCATCGAGACCGCCGTCAAGTTCGAGGATGGTCGCTCCGGCAGCATCAGCGCCACGTTGAAGATCCAGGACGTGAAGACCTTTCCCGCCACCGTCGCCGCCCGGAGGGCCGCATGACCCACGCTCTGACCGCCCGCCTGGCACCTGCCGAAGCTGTCGCAGCGGGCCGCGACGCGGGCTCGCCCTCGCCCACCGGCACCGCGGAAACGTCGAACACGAACAGCAAAGGGCGCCGCATCGGCGAGGTGATCCTCGACGTGCAGAACATCAGCCTGCGCTTTGGGGGCGTGAAGGCGCTCACCGACATCAGCTTCAACGTCCGCGAGCACGAGGTGCGCGCCATCATCGGGCCGAACGGCGCCGGCAAGAGCTCGATGCTCAACTGCATCAACGGTGTCTACACGCCGCAGGAAGGGCAGATCACCTTCCGCGGGCAGACCTTCAAGCACATGAACTCGCGCCAGGTGGCCGAGATGGGCGTGGCGCGCACGTTCCAGAACCTGGCTCTGTTCAAGGGCATGAGCGTCGTCGACAACATCATGACCGGCCGCAACCTGAAGATGAAGACCAACATCTTCCAGCAGGCGATCCGATGGGGTGCGGCCGAGCGCGAAGAGGTGGCCCACCGCGAGTTCGTCGAGCACATCATCGACTTCCTTGAGATCCAGGCCCACCGCAAGACGCCGGTGGGCCGGCTGCCCTACGGCCTGCAAAAGCGTGTGGACCTGGGCCGCGCGCTCGCCATGGAGCCGCAGGTGCTGTTGCTGGACGAGCCGATGGCGGGCATGAATGTCGAAGAGAAACAGGACATGTGTCGCTTCATCCTCGACGTGAACGACGAGTTCGGCACCACCATCGTGCTGATCGAGCACGACATGGGGGTGGTGATGGACATCTCGGACCGGGTGGTGGTGCTCGATTACGGCAAGAAGATCGGCGATGGCGCCCCCGACGACGTGCGCGCCAACCCCGACGTGATCAGCGCCTACCTGGGCACCAGCCACTGAAAGCACGGCCATGGGATTCTTCCTCGAAACGCTGTTCGGCGGCCTGATGGCGGGCATGCTGTATTCGCTGATCGCGCTCGGCTTCGTGCTGATCTTCAAGGCCTCGGGCGTCTTCAACTTCGCGCAAGGCGCGATGGTGCTGTTCGCGGCGCTCGCGATGGCACGGTTTTCGGAGTGGTTTCCGAAATGGTTCGGCTTCGACAACGCGGTGCTCGCCAACCTGCTGGCCTTCATTGGCGCGATGGCGGTGATGGTGGTGGTGGCCTGGGTGATCGAGCGCTGGTGCCTGTCGCGCCTCGTCAACCAGGAGGGCATCACGCTGCTGATGGCCACGCTCGGGATCAGCTACTTCATGGACGGCTTCGGCCAGACGCTGTTCGGCTCGGACATCTACAAGATCGACATCGGCATGCCGAAGGATCCGATCTTCCTGTTCGAGCAGACCTTCCAGGGCGGTGTGCTGATCAACGCCGAAGATCTCTACGCGGCCTTGATCGCCGCCGCGTTGGTGGCAGCGCTGAGCCTGTTCTTCCAGAAGACGGCCACCGGCCGAGCCCTGCGCGCCGTGGCCGACGATCACCAGGCGGCGCAGTCCATCGGCATCCCGCTGTCGCGCATCTGGGTGATCGTGTGGTCGGTGGCCGGCTTCGCGGCGCTGGTGGCCGGAATCATCTGGGGCTCGAAACTGGGCGTCCAGTTCTCGCTCTCACAAGTGGCCTTGAAGGCCTTGCCGGTGGTCATCCTCGGCGGCCTCACCTCGGTGCCCGGCGCCATCATCGGCGGGCTGATCATCGGCGTCGGCGAGAAGCTGTCAGAGGTCTACATCGGGCCCATGTTGGGCGGCGGCATCGAGATCTGGTTCGCCTATGTGCTGGCCCTGGTCTTCCTGCTCTTCAGACCGCAAGGGCTGTTCGGCGAGAAGATCATTGATCGCGTATGACGCGAGCAATGGTCTTCCGGCGCAGGCTAACTTCGCGCAGCGAAGTTAAGCGCCCGCAGGGCGCGGCCGAAGTCAAAAGATCACCGCGAAAGTAGCACCATGCTTTATCGTGAAAACGGCCAATTCAAAACCAGCTACCGCGCCGACCAGCAGATCTTCCCGGTCGTGCAGGACAAGGTGGTCATCCTCGGCCTCATCGCGGCGGCCTTCGTGGCCGTGCCGCTGCTGGCCAGCGAGTACACCTTCCGCGCCATCCTGATCCCGTTCCTGATCCTGTCGATGGCGGCGCTCGGGCTGAACATCCTGGTGGGCTATTGCGGCCAGATCTCGCTGGGCACCGGGGCGTTCATGGCCATCGGTGCCTATGGCGCGTACAACTTCTTCGTTCGTGTCGAGGGCATGCCCTTGATCGCGGCGCTGCTGCTCGGCGGCCTGTGCGCCACGGTGGTGGGGGTGCTGTTCGGCATCCCGTCGTTGCGCATCAAGGGCCTGTATCTCGCCGTGGCCACCCTCGCCGCCCAGTTCTTCACCGACTGGGCCTTCCTGCGCATCCGTTGGTTCACCAACGACTCGTCCTCCGGCTCGGTGAGCGTGGCGGGGCTGAACGTGTGGGGTTGGCCGGTGGAGTCACCCGCGCACAAGTACCTGTTCTGCCTCGCGTTCGTCACGCTCTTTGCCTTGATGGCGAAGAACCTGGTGCGCGGCCACATCGGCCGCGAGTGGATGGCCATGCGCGACATGGACGTGGCCGCCGCGGTGATCGGCATCCGGCCCGTCTACGCCAAGTTGACGGCGTTTGCGGTCAGCTCGTTCATCGTCGGCGTGGCGGGCGGGCTGTGGGGCTTCATCCACCTGGGCTCGTGGGAGCCGGCCGCGTTCTCGGTCGACCGCTCATTCCAGTTGCTGTTCATGATCATCATCGGCGGCCTGGGTTCGATCGCCGGCAGCTTCTTCGGCGCCGCGTTCATCGTGCTGCTGCCGATCTTTCTGGATGCCTTGCCCTCGGCGCTGGGCATTCCGATCGACACCGCGCTGGCGTCGCACCTGACCTCGATGGTGTTCGGCGCGCTGATCGTGTTCTTCCTGATCGTCGAGCCGCACGGCATAGCCCGGCTGTGGGCCACCACCCGCGAGAAGCTGCGCCTGTGGCCCTTCCCGCATTGAACCCGCTCGAACCCCTTCCGACACCACAGAGCCCGCACCACGAGTGCATTTCATCCACCCCGGAGGTAGACATGTCGAATAAGTTGAAGACCCTGGCCTGCGCCGCGTGGCTGGCCACCGCCAGCGTCGCGGCGCTGTCGCCGGCCACCAGCTGGGCCCAGGCCAAAGAGCAATTCTTCCCGCTGCTCGTCTACCGCACCGGCCCCTATGCCCCGAACGGCACGCCGTGGGCCAACGGGAAGCAGGACTACATCAAGATGATCAACGCCCGCGATGGCGGCATCAACGGCGTCAAGCTCACCTTCGAAGAGTGCGAGACCGGCTACGCCACCGACAAGGGCGTCGAGTGCTACGAGCGCCTGAAGGGCAAGGGCGCCAGCGTGATCGACCCGCAGGCCACCGGCATCACCTTCGCACTGACCGACAAGGTGCCCAACGACAAGATCCCGCTGATCACCCTGGGCTACGGCCTGTCGGCCAGCCAGGACGGTGGCGTCTTCAAGTGGAACTTCCCGCTGATGGGCAGCTACTGGACGGCCGCCGACATCCTGATCCAGCACATCGGCAAGAAGGAAGGCGGGCTGGACAAGCTCAAGGGCAAGAAGATTGCGCTGGTCTACCACGACAGCCCGTTCGGCAAAGAGCCGATGCCGCTGCTGGAGGAGCGCTCGCGCACGCACGGCTTCGAGCTGCTGAAGATCCCGGTCACCGCCCCGGGCGTGGAGCAGAAGTCGGCCTGGCTGCAGGTGCGCCAGCAACGGCCCGACTACGTGCTGCTGTGGGGCTGGGGCGTGATGAACTCGACCGCGTTGAAGGAGGCCCAGGCCACCGGCTATCCGCGCGACAAGATGTATGGCGTGTGGTGGGCCGGCGCCGAGCCCGATGTGAAGGACGTGGGCGAAGGCGCCAAGGGCTACAACGCGCTCAACCTCAACACCTCGGGGCAGCAGCCCAAGGTGATCCAGGACATCCTGAAGTTCGTGCACGACAAGGGTCAGGGCACGGGGCCGAAGGATGAGGTGGGCTCGGTGCTGTACACCCGCGGCGTGATCATCCAGGCGATGGCCATCGAAGCGGTGCGCCGCGCGCAGGAGCGCTTCGGCAAGGGCAAGGTCATGACCGGCGAACAGGTTCGCTGGGGCTTGGAGAACCTGGCGCTGGATGACAAGAAGCTCGCCACGCTCGGGCTAACCGGCGTGATCCGTCCGCTGTCGACCTCCTGCCAGGACCACATGGGTTCGACCTGGGCGCGGATCCACACCTGGGATGGCAGCAAGTGGAACTTCAGCTCCGACTGGTACCAGGCCGACGAGCAGATCATCAAGCCGATGGTCAAGGCGGCGGCGGACAAGTACGCGGGCGACAAGAAACTCACACGCCGCGCTCCTGAGGACTGTCAGTCTTGATGGCTGCTTTCAACCCCTTGTCTGCCGCTGGCGGCTGAACCTCACGGCACTCTCCCCTTCCCCTCTCGCCGAGCGAGAGGGGTTCGAGACCCCCCATTTCCCGCCCGGCGGGGCCGGCCCCTGGCGGGGCCTTCTTCGAAGCACCGCGTGCGGTGCTTCGAAGAGCAAAGGGCCAACGATGAGCAACATCCTCCTGAACGTCAACGGCATCGAGGTCATCTACAACCACGTGATCCTGGTGCTCAAGGGCGTGTCGCTGCAGGTGCCGGAGGGCCAGGTGGTGGCGCTGCTCGGTGGCAACGGCGCCGGCAAGACGACCACGCTGCGCGCCGTGTCGAACCTGTTGGCCGGCGAACGCGGCGAGGTCACCAAGGGCTCGGTGGAGCTGCGCGGCGAGCGCATCGAGAAGCTCTCGCCGGCGCAGATGGTGGATCGCGGCGTGATCCAGGTGATGGAGGGGCGGCACTGCTTCGCGCACCTGACGATCGAAGAGAACCTGATGACCGGCGCCTACACCCGGCGCGACGGCAAGGCCGCGGTCGAGGCCACGCTGGAGAAGGTCTACAACTATTTCCCTCGCCTCAAGACGCGGCGCACCTCGCAGGCCGCCTACACCTCGGGCGGCGAGCAGCAAATGTGCGCCATCGGGCGAGCCCTGATGGCCAACCCAAAGATGGTGCTGCTGGACGAACCCTCGATGGGCCTGGCGCCGCAGATCGTGGAAGAGGTGTTTGAGATCGTGCGCGATCTGAACCAGCGCGAGAAGGTGACCTTCCTGCTGGCCGAGCAGAACACCAACATCGCACTGCGCTACGCCGACTACGGCTACATCCTGGAGAACGGCCGCATCGTGATGGATGGCGAAGCCAAGGCGCTGCGTGAGAACGAGGACGTGAAGGAGTTCTACCTCGGCATGGGTGGCGGCGATCGCAAGAGCTTTCGCGATGTGAAGAGCTACAAGCGCCGCAAGCGCTGGCTGGCGTGATGGCCCACCCCTGAAGCGCCTTCGGCGACTGCCCCACCTGGCAAGGGAGACATGAATGGCTGACGATTTTGGATTTGCGCCGCCCCCGTTCAAGCCGGCCGACGCGCTGGTGCTGCTCAAACGCACGCTGCGTGATCTGCGCACGCTGACCGAGCGGGGTGACGGCTTCGAGCTGAAGGGCGCGCGGGTGATGGAGCTGGCGGCCGGTACCACCTCGATCGAGGCGCGGCTGGCGAAGCGGCCCTCGCGCCAGGTGCCCGAGTGGGATGGCTTCACGCTGGACAGCAGCGCAGCGGTGCGCAAGTTCACCGACGAGTTGAAAAAACGTCTGGCCCGCTGGACCGAGGAGGAGCGATGAGCGCCGACACCCAGGCCTTTTACGACACACTGGAAACACGCCCACCTGCCCAGCGAGAGGCTGCCCTTATGGCGGCCCTGCCCGGCGTGGTGGCCCACGCGCAAGCGCGCACCGATGCCTTCGCCGATCTGCTGGCCGGCGTCGACCCGGCGCAAGTTGGCAGCCGCGGGGCGCTGGCCCGGTTGCCGGTGGTGCGCAAGAGCGAGCTGCTGGCGCGCCAGCAACGCGACCGGGCCGACGCCTCGAAGCATGAGCCCTTCGGCGGCTTCTCGGCCATCGGCTGGAGAGGGCTGCTGCGCTCGCAAGGTGCCCGGCGCGTCTTCCAATCCCCAGGGCCGATCTACGAACCCGAGGGCGAGGCCCCCGATTACTGGCGCATGGCCCGGGCCATCCACGCGGCGGGCTTCCGGGCCGGTGATCTCGCGCATTGCAGCTTCAGCTATCACCTCACCCCGGCCGGCGCCATGATGGAATCCGGCGCGCATGCGGTGGGCTGCACCGTGTTCGCAGGCGGCGTGGGCAACACCGAGCTGCAGTTGCAGGCGGTGGCCGAGCTGCGCCCGCATGGCTACATCGGCACGCCCAGCTTCTTGCGCATCCTGCTGGAAAAGGCCGCCGAAACCGGCGTATCGGCCGGCTCCATCACCAAGGCGATGCTCGGCGGCGAGGCCTTTCCCCCATCGCTTCGGCATTGGTTCGAAGAACGCGGCGTGCAGGCTTACCAAAGCTACGCCACGGCCGACCTCGGCCTGATCGCCTACGAGACCCACGCGCGAGAAGGCCTGGTGATCGACGAAGGGGTGATCGTCGAGATCGTGCGGCCCGGCACGTCCGACCCCGTCTCCGAAGGCGAGGTGGGCGAGGTGGTGGTCACCACGCTCAACCCCGACTATCCGCTGGTGCGTTTCGGCACCGGTGACCTCTCGGCCATCCTGCCCGGCCCCTGCCCGACCGGCCGCACCAACGCCCGCATCCGGGGCTGGCTCGGCCGCGCCGACCAGACGGCCAAGGTGCGCGGCATGTTCGTGCACCCCGGCCAGGTGGCCGAGGTGCTGCGGCGCCACCCCGAGGCGGGCCGCGGCCGGCTGGTGGTCGAGGGCGAGATGGCCAACGACCGCATGACGCTGAGGGTCGAGATCGCTGGGGCCCCCGAAGGCTTGGCGGCCCGCCTGGCCGACACCCTGCGCGACGTGACGAAACTGCGCGGCGAGGTGCAGTTCATGGCGCCGGGCAGCCTGCCCAACGATGGCAAGGTCATTGAGGACGCGCGCAAGTACGACTGAACGCCGATCGGTAGACTGCGCCGATGAAGATCGATTTCGTGTCCGACGTGGCGTGCCCCTGGTGCGCGGTGGGTTTGAATGCGCTCGAACGGGCGTTGGAGAAGATCGGCGACGACATCCCGGTCGAGCTGAGCTTTCACCCGTTCGAGTTGAACCCGCAGATGGCGGCCGAGGGCGAAGACGCCACCGAGCATCTGATGCGCAAGTACGGCTTGTCCCAAGAGCAGTTGGAACGCAACCGGGCCGGGCTGCGCGAGCGAGGCGCCTCGGTGGGCTTCCAGTTCGGTGATCGCGCCCGGGTGTGGAACACCTTTGACGCGCACCGGCTCATTCACTGGGCCGGCCTGGAAGGACGGCAGCGCGAGATGAAGCACGCGCTGCTGCAGGCCTACCACGGCCGCAACGACAACCCCGGCGACGCCGAGGTGCTGTACCGGGCGGCCGTGGAGGCCGGGCTCGATGGCGAGCGCGCCCGCGAGGTCATTGCTTCCGACCGCTATGCCGCCGAGGTGCGCGCGCAAGAGCGCCACTGGCAGCAGATGGGCATCAACTCGGTGCCCTCCATCATCATCAACGACCGCCACCTGATTCAGGGCGGCCAACCACCCGAGGTGTTCGAACAGGCGCTGCGCCAGCTGGCACAGGCGGCCGAGTAGATTCGCTCAGGCGGTCATTCAAGCGGATGGGCGAGCGATCGAATCTTCGACCGAGGGCCACACGATGGCTTGGGCGACGATCACGCTGCTGCCGTTGAAGGTCGCCGACGGCGAGCCGTAAAGCATGTAGCCCATCGCCAGCGCCTCGCTGACGCGGCGGCAGAAGCTGGCGTCGTCCGGGCCGGTGAGCAGGCGGTAGGTGGGCAAGTCGTTGGGCGGATGGGCGGGCGTCATGTCGATGTCTTCGATGGCGGTGGGGCTCTGGCGCAGTCTGCCAGGCACGGTTCAAGCCCAGCGTTCGGCGGGCTTCCTGAGGTAGTGCGCGAACACATAACGCCAAGGGATGACGAACGGCACGATCACCACCCACAGGCAGGCGATGGTGTTGTTCATCGTTGCGGCGTCCATCGCGTCGGCTCGCCATTGCGGCCACGCCACGAGCGCCAGCCACATCAGCTTCCACACCAGCTCCCACAACAGCAGGGGCAACATCTGCAGTGGGTAGCGCAGGCCGAGCAGCGACAGCGACGAGAACGCGGCCAGCATGCAGGCCACCACACCCTCCATCAGCTCCCACGGATGCTCGCGGTGAACCACCCCAGGCCAGACGACGACGCCCAGGCCGACCACCACCAGCAGATACAGCGCCCGCAACAGGTACAGACGAAACAGTGACACGTCGTTCATGGCTGCCCCCTTGGTCATTCGACTTGCTTCAGGATCTTTTCAACAGCGGCGAGCCGAGTCGTCACATCAGCCAGCGTCGTGCGGATGGATGACAGCGCCGCGGCGGTCTCGGCTTGCATCGCCGTCGCGCGGCTGGCCACGTCCCGAAAGCTCGCCTCCTGTACCTGGCGTGCCTTGGCCTGCTGCGTGGCCGCGTAGTACTTCATGCCGAAGATGAGCAGCAGGGTGACCGGCAGCGCGAAGATCGTCAGCAGATAGATGGTTTCGGACATGGTGGCCTCGGGTCCAGTGGAACAAGGGGTCAGGGATCGACGGGTGCGCTCAGCGACTTCGCTGCATTGGCGATCGACTGCGGCGTGAGGTCGATGGCGAAGGGGGTGACCTCGAAGAAGTTCAGCGCCTTGCCATCCTCGGAGACCTCGTGCTGGCTGGCGATCAGCCCCGCTTCTTCGAGCTTTTTCAGATGCAGGTGCAGCAGCGGCCGGCTCATGCCGAGCTCGCGAGCGAGCTGGCTGACGTAGTTGCGCCCCCCATGCGCCAGCGCCGCCACGACGCGCAACCGATGCGGGCTGGCCAATGCGGCCAGCGCCGCCAGCAGGCGGTCTCCGTTCAGGGTGGCACTTTCGCTTTTCACATGTCAATAATACCTGACATATGAAACGAAATCAAAGCAGGTGGCCAGGAAATCTTCAAATTCGCTCTAGAGCGAGCGCGTCATGAAGCACCACCGCCCCTGCCAGGCCGCAGGCACCTCAGTGCCCGCATAGGGCGCGGCTTCGTGGAAGCCGGCGGCGGCGTACAGCCGACGGGCCTCGGGCATGAAGGGCGCGGTGTCGAGCGCGGCTTGTCGGTAGCCGCGTGAGGCGGCTTCGTGGATCAGCGTGTGCATCAGCGCCTGGCCGAGCCGCCGCCCGCGAAACACCGGCCTCACATAGATGCGTTTGAACTCCACCGTGGCCGCCGCGATCGGGCGCAAGGCGCCTGTGCCGGCCAGTTGCCCGCCCTGCTCGACGAGCCAGATGCCGCCTTCCTCGATGGGGAGGCTGCCGAGGCTGTCGACCATCCCGGCCACCGCCTCGGCTCCGATCTGCGCCGCCGGATCGATGTGCGCCCGCAGGCCCTGCTCCACCCAGGCGAGGTATTCGCCGGTGAGGCAGAGCACGGCCTCGCGGTCACGAGGCCACTGGGCGCGGCGGATCAAGCGACGGTCACTGCGGAACGAACTTGAAAGACCGGATCACCACCTCGACCGGCTGCCCATCGCTGGGTGCCTGGCCCTTGAAGAGCCACAGGTTCATGTGCACGGGGATGGGGTCCTGCGGGAGGCGCTTTTGCGCGTTCGCCGGCGAGAAGTTCTTCTTCTTGATCAGGCCCGTGTTGTCACCCACGTCGCGCAGGCCGTTCAGGCTGGCGTAGCGCACGCTGTCGGACGACCAGGTGAAGCGGTGGGTGGACAGGTTGTCCAGCGAGATCTCGAAGCTCGTCGACAACGGCTTGGGGCCCTGCACCGACGGGTAGATCGTCCAGTTGCCGTTGGGCCAGGCATCGTTGCCCCAGCGGGCAAACTCGATGTCGATCTCGTTGGTGCCGTCCGGGCCGATGTCAGGCGTGGTGTAGTTGAACAGGCCGAGCACCAGATTGCGGTTCATCAGGTCCGGCCGGCCTTCGATCTGCCACTGGTAGGTGCCGAAGCCCAGCGCCTTGGTCATCGTCACCTCGGCGGCCGTCCACTTGCCGTCGCGCTGCATCACTTTCAGGTGCAAGGCGCCGTTGGCATCGACCCAGACGTTGCGAGCGTCCCAGTTGTTCGGGCCCGGGCCGCCGCCGCCTTGGCGAACTTCCCAGGTGTAGCCAGAGAACTGCAGCGTGGCCGCTTCGGCCATCAGAGGGCCGCCACAGGCGGCCAGGGTCAACAGCGAAAGCACCGTGCGGCGCGTGGCAAAGGTCTTCCATGTCATGGGGGTCTCCTCCCGCACAAAGGCGTGCGTGCTTGCGAGCGTAGTGCGTTCGCAGGCACGCCCATTGCACAAAACGTGTGCGACCGCGTAAGGGACGTGCCGCAGTCGTGTCCGGTTGTGTGCGACCGTGCGGAGGTCAGCGCTCGACGATGACGAAGTGCTTGCGCACCCGTTCAACGACCTCGAAAGAACCCTTGAACATCGGGGGCAGGAAGACGGCCTGGCCGGGGCCAAAGGTCTCCACCCGGCCTTCGGCGTCATACACCCGGCAGATGCCTTGCAGGACGATGAAGTACTCATGTTCCCGCGGCCCGAATTCGATGCGCCAGCGGCCGGGCTCACACTCCCAGATGCCGGTGGCAAGCCCGTCGGCAGCGTTGTCATACAGCACCCAGGTGCGACGCTCGGGGTCGCCCACTTCGCGGCGCTCAGGACGGGGGTGATCGATCTCGGGCGCCGACGTGGGCGCGGGGTCGAAACGGATGACGGCAGGAGAAGCTTGGCTCATGGGCGCTGTGCCACAACGGCTTGAATGGAATGAAAGGCGCTCATCCTATTGCAGCCGCCCATAGGCCATCGTTGGGGCGGCCTGCAGGACGGTTGCGGAAGCCTCCGCCCCGCTCGATGGCCGCGACGACAACGCCCAAAGGGTGAACTTGCCACTCCCGGGGCCACCCTTACGTAGTTCCCGAGACGGCAAACGGCGGCGCACCGCTAGCATGGGCCACCCTGCAGACTTCACAGGACAGACGCCCATGAAACGCTTCGCCCTCACCCTCGTGGCCGCCACCCTGGCCAGCTCGGCCTTCGCCGAGTATCCGGAAAAGCCGGTGACCCTCGTCGTGCCTTTTGCCGCAGGCGGCCCGACCGACAAGGTGGCTCGGGATCTGGCCGAAGCCTTGCGCAAGCCCTTGGGCGGGCAGGCCATCGTCATCGAGAACGTGGGCGGCGCGGGCGGCACGCTGGGCGCCACCAAGGTGGCCAAGGCGGCGCCCGATGGCTACACCCTGCTGCTGCACCACATCGGCATGGCCACCTCGCCGGCCCTGTACCGCACGCTGCAGTACAAGACGCTGGAAGATTTCGAGTACCTGGGCCTCGTCAACGAAGTGCCGATGACGCTGATCGGCAAGACAACGCTGCCGGCCGCCAACTACGCCGAGCTGTCCAAATGGCTGGAGGCCAACAAGGGCAAGATCAACCTCGCCAATGCTGGCCTGGGTTCAGCTTCTCACCTGTGCGGCCTGCTCTTCCAGCAGAGCCTGAAGATCGACATGACCACGGTGCCTTACAAGGGCACCGCGCCCGCGATGACCGACCTGCTGGGCGGTCAGGTGGACATCATGTGCGACCAGACGACCAACACCACGAGCCAGATCGAGAGCGGCAAGGTCAAGGCCTTTGCGGTGACGACGACCAAGCGCCTGACCACACCGGCATTGGGCAAGCTGCCCACGCTGGACGAATCCGGCCTGAAGGGCTTCAATGTCTCGATCTGGCACGGCTTGTACGCGCCGAAGGGCACGCCCAAGCCGGTGCTGGACAAGATCAACGCCGCGCTCAAGTTGGCACTGAAAGACCCGGAGTTCGACAAGCGCGAAGAAGCGCTGGGCGCGGTGATCATCAACGACGCGCGGGTGAACCCCGCTGACCACAAGAAGTTCGTCGAAGCCGAGATCAACAAGTGGGGCCCGGTCATCAAGGCGGCCGGCCAGTACGCCGACTGACGGAGAACGTCATCGATTGAGCGGGCCGACGAACAACAAACTCTCGGCGCTTCCGGGCGCCGAACACGCCGCCCAGCAGCGGCTCGAGGGCCGGTGACGGCCCAACCCGTTCAGCACCGGTCGCGGTCCAACAGCGACGGGTGCGTTGAAAGGGGCCATTCGGGGGAGTGGCTCCTTTTTCTTTGTCTGTGCAGCCCGCGAGCCGCCCACCATGGCCTCAGCCGCGGTGAGACAGCGCTTCCCAGCGCTCGAGCAGTTGCATCAGCTCGTCTTCGATGGCTGCGTGCCGGCCCGTGACCTCGGCAATGCGCTGGGGTGACTCGGTGTAAAGCGCCGTGCCACCGATTTCGGCGGCCAGGCGAGCCTGCTCGGCCTCGAGCGCCTCGATGCGTGCCGGCAGCTCGTCCAGCTCGCGCTGCTCTTTGTAGCTGAGCTTCTTCTTCGCGGTGGAGGGTGCCACCGCCGGCTCGGGCGCTTTGGGCGCGGGCGTGGGCGCCGGGCGCGCAGCCGCTTCGATCGCGGCACTGCGCGCCGACTGGGCCTGCCAATCGGCGATGCCCCCCTCGTACTCTCGCCAGCGCCCCTCTCCCTCGGCCACCACGGTGCTGGTCACCACGTTGTCGACGAAGCGCCGATCGTGGCTGACCAGGAACACGGTGCCGTCGTAGTCCTGCAGCAGCTCTTCGAGCAGCTCCAGTGTCTCGATGTCCAGGTCGTTGGTCGGCTCGTCCAGCACCAGCACGTTGGCCGGCCTCGCAAACAACCGGGCCAGCAGCAGGCGGTTGCGCTCGCCACCGGAGAGGCTCTTGACCGGCGAATTGGCGCGCGCCGGGGCGAAGAGGAAGTCACCCAAGTAGCTCATCACATGCTTGCGCTGCGAGCCGATCTCGATCCATTCGCTGCCCGGGCTGATGGTGTCGGCCAGGGTCTTTTCGGGGTCCAGGGCTTCGCGCATCTGATCGAAATAGGCGATCGTCAGGTTGCTGCCGGTGCGCACGGTGCCGCTGTCGGGCGCCAGTTGGCCGAGGATGAGTTTCAGCAGCGTGGTCTTGCCGGCGCCGTTGGGGCCGACGAGGCCCACTTTGTCGCCACGCAGGAAGATGGCTGAAAAGTCCTGCACGATGGTCTTGTCGCCGTAACGTTTGCCGACGCCGTCGAGCTCGGCGACGAGCTTGCCGGACGAGGCGCCGCGGTCGATGTCCAGCCGCACCTTGCCTTGCTGCTCGCGCCGGGCGCGGTGCTCTTCGCGCAGTTTCACCAGCCGCGCGACGCGGGCCACACTGCGGGTGCGACGGGCTTCGACGCCCTTGCGAATCCACACCTCTTCCTGGGCCAGCAGTTTGTCGAATCGCGCATTGGCCAGCGCCTCGGCCTCCAGCTCGCGTTGCTTGGCCGCTTCAAAGGCGGCGAAGTTGCCGGGGTAGCCGTGCAGATGCCCGCGATCGAGTTCGACGATGCGAGTGGCCACCGCATCGAGGAAGGCGCGATCGTGCGTGATCAGCACCAGCGCGCCGCGAAAGCCGGTGAGCAGGTCAGCCAGCCAGTCGATGGCTTCGAGGTCCAGGTGGTTGGTGGGCTCGTCGAGCAGCAGCACGTCCGGCTGCGCGGCCAGCGCACGAGCCAGCGCGACACGCTTCTTGGTTCCGCCAGACAGGCGGGCGATGACGCCGGCCGGGTCGAGCCGCAGGCGTTGCAGGGTTTCGTCGACGCGCTGTTCCCACGTCCATCCACCGAGCGCTTCGAGCCGGGTTTGAAGCGCGTCCAGGTCGTCGCCCGGCGCATGGGCTTCGAAGCGGGCACGCAGCTCTCGCGCTTCGGCCACGCCTTCTGACACCGTGTCGAACACGGTGGCGTCGTCGTTGAAATCGGGCTCCTGCGGCACGTACACAACCCGCACGCCGGATTGGAGCTGCAGGCTGCCGTCGTCGGGCCGATCGATGCCCGCGAGGATCTTCAGCAGAGACGACTTGCCAGTGCCGTTGCGGCCGATCAGGCCGACGCGCTCGCCGGCTTCGAGGGAAAAGTCGGCACCGTCGAGCAGCGGCACATGGCCGAAAGCGAGGTGGGCGTTGGTGAGGGTCAGCAGGGCCATGGGTGCATTGTCGACGCTCGGCGCACGCCAGGGGCTGTGGGGCGGCCCAGAGCGGGATCGGGAGGGCGAGGTGTTCCGCTCCGCTCATGTCCCCCGTCGACAGCCTGCGGCTGCCGCCTCCTCCCAATACTTCGCTGCACGGAACACCCCACCCTCCCGATTGGCACGGCTGGCGCTCATCGGCGCAGGCAGCCCGCGGTGATGGCCGAGGGGGGCCGGGTGACCGGTGAAGGGAAGTATCAGGAGTAGCCACCTGCCGAAGGCTGGTGGCGGGGGACATGACCGGAGCCGGTCACCCGGCAGCCTCGGCTCGCGCTGACCTCATCGAGACGGTGCCGCGCCCTCCAACGCCTCGACAAACATCGCCGCGACATCGAACCCTGTCTGGTCGGTGATCTCCTGGAAGCAGGTCGGGCTGGTGACGTTGATCTCGGTGAGCTGGTCACCGATCACGTCCAGCCCGATCAGCAGCAGGCCGCGTGCGGCCAGCTGGGGGCCGATGGTTTCGGCGATCTCGCGGTCGCGCTCGCTCAGCGGCTGCGCCACGCCCTTGCCACCGGCAGCCAGGTTGCCCCGGATCTCGCTGCCTTGCGGAATGCGGGCCAGTGAATAGGGCACCGGTCGTCCACCGATGACCAGCACGCGCTTGTCACCCGCCGTGATGGCCGGCAGGTACTTCTGCACCATCACCGTCTGGGCCCCGTCGCGGTTCAGCGTCTCGATGATGCTGCCCAGGTTCAGGCCATCGTCCTTGACCCGGAAGATGCCCATGCCCCCCATGCCGTCGAGTGGTTTCAGGATGATGTCACGGTGCTCGTCATGGAAGCGGCGAACGTCCGCCGCGCTCCGTGTGACCAATGTCGGCGCGATGAACTCGGGGAACTCCAGGATCGCCAGCTTTTCCGGGTGGTCGCGCAGCGCCTTGGGCGAGTTGAAGACCCTGGCGCCCTCGGCCTCGGCGCGGCCCAGCAAGTGGGTGGCATAGAAGTACTCGCTGTCGAATGGGGGGTCCTGCCGCATCACCACCGCATCGAAATCGGCCAGGGCGATGCGGCCTTCGTTCACGGTGCGGTACCAGTCCGTCACACCGTAGCCTGAAGCCCCCGTTAGGCTCACCTGGCGGGTCTGCGCTTCGACCCGCCCGCCGCGCTGCCATGACAGCTCATGGGGCTCGCAGGCATACAGCGCGTGGCCGCGCCGGGCGGCTTCGCGCATCATCGCGAAGGTCGAGTCCTTGTGGATCTTGAAACCCGCCAGCGGGTCGGCAACGAAGAGCAGCTTCATGGGCCGCAGTGTGCCCCGAAGTACTTGGCCGTGACCGTGACGGGTTTTCGGTGGCGGCGCCCTGCCGGCCGCCGCAGGTCACGCCACGAGGGGCTCGGTGCGGGTGTTCAGCCAGGCCAAAGCGTCGCCGTTCACCTTGGGCGCCAGGCGCTCGCGCACGGTCGCGTGGTAGCGATTCAGCCAGTCGATCTCATCGGCGCGCAGCAGGCTCGCGTCGATCAGGCGGGTGTCGATCGGGCACAGCGTGAGCGTTTCGAACTCGAGGAATTCGCCGAATTCGCTGGCGGGCGCCGCCACGTTCAGCACCAGGTTCTCGATGCGCACCCCCCACCGGCCCGGCCGGTACAGGCCCGGCTCGATCGAGGTGATCATGCCCGGCTCCATGGCCATGTTCAGGTCAGGGATCGCCTTGCTGATGGACTGCGGGCCTTCATGCACGTTCAAGAAGTAGCCCACGCCGTGGCCGGTGCCGTGCCCATAGTCGAGGCTCTCGGCCCAGATCGGCGCACGGGCCAGGGCGTCCAGCATCGGGCTGAGCGTGCCGCGCGGAAAACGCGCGCGGCTGAGCTGCAGCGTGCCCTTGAGCACCAACGTGTAGTCCCGCTTGTGGGCCGCCGTGGGCTGCCCGATGGGCCAGACGCGGGTGATGTCGGTCGTGCCGCCGACGAACTGCGCGCCTGAGTCGATCAGCAGCATGCCGTCGCCTTCGATCGCGGCGTGGTGTTCGGCGGTGGCGCGGTAGTGCGGCATCGCGCCATTGGCGTTGAAACCGGCGATGGTCGGGAAGCTGAGCCCCACGAAACCCGGCCGCTTGGCCCGCTCGGCGCTGAGCTGCTCATCGATCGTGATTTCGGTGATGCGCTCGCCGCGCGCCAGGGCCTGCTCCAGCCAGGCGTAGAAGGCGCACATGGCGGCACCGTCTTCTTCCATGGCCTGCCGCACAAATGCCGCCTCGGCCGCCGTCTTGCGGCTCTTCATCAAGGTGCTGGGGTTGATGGCCTCGATCACCGTCAGCCCCTCCGGGGCGGCCTCCCGCAGGCCCAGCGTGACGCGCTTCGGATCGATCAGCAGCCGCGCGCCGGGGCCGAGCGCCGCCAGTGCGGACGGCGCGGCGCTGTAGTCGGCCAGCGTGATGCCGTCGGCCGCCAGCAGGGCCGTCAACTCCGGCGCCACCTTGCCTTCGCCGACGAACAACGTGGCGCTCTGGTTGGCGATCAGCAGGTGGCCCAGGAAGACCGGGTTGTAGGCGACGTCCGCACCGCGCAGGTTGGTGATCCAGGCGATGTCGTCCACCGTGGAAACGAAATGGTGGGTGGCGCCGTGGCGGGCCATGGCCTCCCGCACCAAAGCCAATTTGGCCGGGCGACCCAGCGGCGCCTGCGGCGAGCCGTGGTCGTACACGGCGGCCGTCGGCAGGCTCGGGCGCTCCGCCCAGGCGGCTTCGAGCAGATCGACCTGGGTGAGAAGCCGGATGCCGTGCTGTTCGGCCACGCCGCGCAGTTGCTTCGCCGCGGCGAGGCCGAGCACCTGGCCATCCACCGCCAAGGCCTGCCCGGGCCGCACATGCTCGGCGATCCAGTCCAGGTGGTGGGTGGCGGCGCCGGTCGGGATCTTCACCAGCCCGATGCCGCTGCCCTGAAGCTCCGATTCGGCCTGCGTCCAGTAGCGGCTGTCGGCGAACAAGGCCGCCTCGCCGATGGTGACCACCAAGGTGCCCATCGAGCCGGTGAACCCCGAAAACCACTCACGCCCCTGCCAGCGACCAGGCAAGTACTCGGACAGGTGCGGGTCGCTGGAAGGCACCAGCACCGCGTCCACATGATTCGCCGCCATCACCTCGCGCAAGCGGGCAATGCGAAGTCGGGCGGGGGAGGTGCGGGTGTCCATCGTGAGGCTCCGTTGGGACTGGCGACACGCCGGGCAGCCGGATAGACCGCGGCGGTATCACCCTGGGTAGGCAAAGCCCGACCAAGGTGGTCGAGCCGGTTCGAATGATTCTAGGAGTCGGGCAGCCGAAGGAAATTCAGAAAGCCTATGCACGCCGGGGCGTCTTCCGAATGTTCGGGCAACGCACGGACCTGCCGAACGCTGTTTCGCCAGTTGGTAACCAACTGTAGCAAACGTAATGGCAATTGCACAGATGCTAAACGTGGGGCGCTGGCGGCCGACGACACCTTCACAAACGGCAACGAAGCACGTTTGTCACTACAGGGAGCGCGTCATGCAGAGAAGATCTTTCATGCAGGCTTTGTCTGCGGCTTCCGCCGTGGGCCTGGGCACCTCGATGGGGGCATGGCCCCTGATCAGCCGCGCGGACAGCCGCGTGGTGCGTTTCGGCCAATCGGCCTCACTCACAGGCGGCCAATCCGCCTACGGCCAGGACATGCGCAGCGGCATTGCCGCGGCTTTCATGGCGGCGAATGCGCAGAACACCGGCGTGCGCTTCGAGCTCAATTGCCTCGACGACGGCGGCCTGCGCGCCAATTGCATGAAAAACGTGCTCAACCTGACGGAGAGCGATGCGATCGGGCTCATCGGCTTCACGAGTGGCGTGGGCGCCGAAGCCAGCCTGCCGGTGTTTGAAGACTCGCGCATCTCGCTGATGGGCACCGCCAGCGGCAACCTGGGCCTGCGCGCCCAAGGCGTGAAGAACGTGTTCAACGTGCGGGTGGGCCACGATGCCGAATACCGGCGCATGGTGGGCTACGCGAAGGACTTCGGTTTGCAGCGCGTGGGCATCGTCTACATGGGCGACGCGGCAGTCAGCAACCTCAATGCCCTGAAGCAGACGCTGGCAGACGCCAACATCACGCCGAAGGTGTCGGTCGCCATCGATCGCAATGCGACCAACTTCGATGCGGCCGCGCGCGACCTGCTGGCCAACCGCCCGGACTGCGTGATGTTCACGACGAACGCCGAGCCGATCTGCAAGATCATCGAGCAGATGTCGGCCGCGAAGTACCCCGGCCTCTACTACGCCTCGTCGTACTCGGGCCAGACGCTGATCGACAAGCTCGTCGCCCGTCAGCAAGGCTGCGTGATGAGCCTCGTGGTGCCCCGCCCATCAAGCATGGGCACGCCGGTGGTGAATCAATGCCAGCGCGACTTGGCGCTGCTGAACAACGGCAGCCGCCTGGGGGTGACCACGCTCGAAGGCTACATCGTCGGCCGCATCGCCGTCGAAGCGACGCACCAGGCCATCAACAGCGGGCGGCTGAGCCGCGCGCGCTTTGGCGAAGTGCTGGCGGGCCTGCGAACCGACCTCGGCGGTTTCCGGGTGGACTTTGGCGGCACGTCGCAGGGCTCGAAGTTTGTCGACCTGATGGCGGTCGACCGCTACGGCCGCCTGGTCGGCTGAAGGTATGAGCTTGTTCGAGGGACGAGGAACGCGCAGCATGCATCGCCGACATTTTTTGATCGCAGGCGCCGCAGGCTGCGCCATCTCCCCAGCGCTCGGTTGGGCCTCGGGCAGCAAGTCCGTGCGCATCGGCCAGTCGGCTTCGCTGACGGGCACACAGACGCAGTACGGCAAAGATGTGAACCTCGGGTTGAACGCGGCCTTCACCGCCGCGAACAAAGCCGAAGGCGCCAATGGACTGAACTTCGAGCTGCTGGCGCTGGACGACGGCGGCGTGAAGGAGCGCGTGGTCTCCAACGCCAAGAGCCTGATCGACGTGGGCGCCACGGCATTGGTCGGGTTCACCAGCGGCATCGGTGCGCAAGACTGCATGCCGCTGACACTGGAGCACCAGATCTCGATGATCGGTACCGCCAGCGGCAACATGGGCATCCGCGCCGGCAGCCCGCCGCCGGGCACCGCGCATGTCCGCGCCGGCTACGACATCGAATACAAGCAGATGATCGCCTACCTGAAGACCTTTGGGTTCAACAAGGTCGGCTATGTCTATCTGCAGGACACGTCGAAGATCAATCTCGCGACGATGACCACGGTGATGGACTCCGCGGGCATCAAACCGCCGATTGCGCTCGGCGTTGACCGCAACGCGAAAGACATCGACTCGGCCGCCAAGCAATTGCTGGCCGCCAAGCTGGACTGCGTGGTCTTCACGACCAATGCCGCGCCGGTGCTCGCCATCATGAAGCAGATGAACGATGGCGGCTTCCCCGGCATGTTCTTCGCCTCGTCGCTCGCCGGGCAAGACCTGATCAACGGCGTACCGGCCGTGGGCCGCAGCGTGGTCATGAGCCTGGTGGTTCCCCGCCCCACGGCACTGGGCGTGGGCGTCGTGTCGCAGTGCACGCGCGATGTGGCGGCGATCAACGCCAGCGCGAAGATGGGCGTGACGGTGTTGGAAGGCTATATCGCCGGCCGCGTCACCGTCGAAGCCGCCCGCCAAGCCGCGCAGCGCGGTGGCGAAGTGTCCCGGCAACGCCTGCGGGATGCGCTGGCCAACCTGAAGGTCGACCTCGGTGGCTATCGCGTGGCCTATGAAGGCGGCGCCAGCCAGGGCTCGCAGTACGTGGAGCTGGTCGTCGTGGACCGTTTCGGCCGAATAGCCGGTTAATGCCGGCCCCCACGGCCGCTCCGGCGGTCTGCCCCCCGAGAGGGCTCGCGCAGCGGACCGGCAAGGCCGGTTCCGCGCACGCCAAAGGATGGTGAGCGGCGCTGCGCGCGCTCAATCAGTCGGGCACGGCCGGGGTCGCGCACGAGACTGGCAAAGTCGGACGATCACAGGCTCGTTCGCAGTCTCCAGATCTCTGGGAAGAGCACGGTGTCGAGCATCTTTCGCAGGTAGCTCACGCCACCGGTGCCGCCGGTGCCGCGCTTGAAGCCGATGACGCGCTCGACCGTCGTCACGTGGCGGAATCGCCAAAGGCGGAAGGCGTCCTCCAGGTCGGTGAGCTCTTCGCCGAGCTGGTACAGATCCCAGTGCGCCTCGGGCCGCCGGTAGACCTGCAGCCAGGCCTGCTCGACCCCGTCGTCGACAGCGTAGGGCTGCGTCCAATCGCGCTCGACATGGCTGGCCGGCACCGCGATGCCGCGCCGCGCCATCAGCCGCAGCGATTCGTCGTACAGCGACGGCGCGCGCCACGCCGCCTCGACGATCTTCAGCAGGTCGGGCCGATGCTCGTGCGGCTTGAGCATCGCGGCATTCTTGTTGCCGAGCATGAACTCGATGCAGCGGTACTGCCAGCTCTGAAAACCGCTCGATTGCGCGAGGTAGGGCCGGATGGCCGAGTACTCGGGCGGCGTCATCGTGGCCAGCACATCCCAGGCATGGACGAGCTGCTCCATGATCTTGGAGACGCGCGCCAACATCTTGAACGCCGGCGGCAGCTGATCGGCCGCGATCGCTGCCACCGCGGCGCGCAATTCGTGCAGCATCAGCTTCATCCACAACTCACTCGTCTGGTGCTGCACGATGAACAGCATCTCGTTGTGATCGGGCGAGAGTGGGTGCTGGGCATTCAGCACCTCGTCGAGGTGCAGGTAGTCGCCATAGCTCATGTCGCGCGAGAAATCGAGCTGCGCGCCCTCTTCCTGCACGATCGATTCACCGCGCGGCGCCTCGCCCGCGCCACCGCTGTGGATGGGACAACTCATGTCACTGCCGCCTTCTGGTTGAAACGCGCTTCGCGCCATTGCTGTGTGGTCAAGATGTCGTGCAGCGCAGTCACCGCATCGTGCACATCGACGAACCGGGTGTACAGCGGCGTGAAACCGAAGCGCAGCAGATCGGGTTCGGCTTCGGTGCCGTCCCCCGCGCGGAAGTCGCCGATGACCCCACGCTCGATCAACGCTTGCATCACGGCGTAGCCGGAGGCCGAGGCGCAGGCCAGTGACACCTGGCTGCCCCGCACCCGGCGATCGGCGGGCGTCACCGACCGCAAGCCCAGGCCCGCACACCGAGCCTCGACCTGCGCCAGGAAGAGGTCGGTGAGCGCCAGCGATTTTTGGCGCAGCGCTGCCATGCCGCCCAGCGGTTCGGCCGCAAGCAGGGTGTCCACCCCGCATTCGAGCACCGACAGGCCGATGACCGACGGCGTGCCGCACAGGTAGCGCGACACCCCTTCGGCCGGGCGGTAGTCGGTGTCGAAGGTGAATGGGGACGCGTGGCCCATCCAGCCCGACAGCGGCTGCCAGAAGCGACTCGCGTGGCGCGGATTCGCCCAGACAAAGGCGGGCGCGCCGGGGCCGCCGTTGAGGTACTTGTAGCCGCAGCCCACGGCGAAGTCGGCGTTCGCCCCATTCAGATCCACCGGGATCGCCCCCGCCGAATGCGCGAGATCCCACAACGCGAGGGCCCCGACGCGGTGGGCATGAGCGGTGACCGCCGCCATGTCGTGGACGGCACCGGTGCGGTAGTTCACCTGGGTGAGCATCAGCACCGCGACCCGCTCGTCCAGGCGGGCCGAGATCTCGGCCGCGGTGGCAAGCTCCAGCTCCATGCCGTGCTGCCGTGCCAACGATTGGGCGATGTAGAGGTCGGTGGGGAAGTTGCTTCGCTCCGACAGGATCAGCCGCCGACCCGGGCGATCGGCCTGGGCGATCGAGATGGCCGCACTGAGGGCCTTGAACAGGTTCACCGAGGTCGAATCGGCCACCACCAGTTCGCCCGGGCGCGCGCCAACCAGCCGGCCGATCTTGTCGCCCACACGCTGCGGCAGCGTGATCCAGCCGGCCGAGTTCCAGCTGCGGATCAGCCCCTCGCCCCACTCGTGGCGCACCACTTGCGCGGCCCGTTCGGGCGCCGCGGCCGGCATCACGCCGAGCGAATTGCCGTCGAGGTAGTTGACGCCTTCCGGGATGGTGAAAAGCTGGCGCAGCCCGCGCAGCGGATCGGCTGCGTCGAGGGCCGCGCACGCGTCGCGTGTCAGGGCTTGGCTCATCGTGGGTCTCACAGGTCGCGCAGCACGGCCCGAACGGGCGAGGCGTCTGCATGGATCAGTTTCAGGGGCAAGGCGATCAGCTCGTAGTCGCCTTCGGGCACATCGTCGAGCACCAGGTTCTCCAGGACCCGCACATGGCGCCGGCGAAGCACCTGGTGGCTGGGAAGCTCTTTGCTCGCCGCAGGGTCGACACTCGACGAATCGATGCCCACCAGCGTCACACCGCGATCGGCCAGCCACTCGACGAGCGCGGCATCGAATGCCGGCAGATCGTTGTCGAAGGCCGCCTGCGGCGCGCGCTCATACGTGCGCACCAGTACACGCGGCGGCAGGTCGTCTACGGCGTGCGCCAGGTGTTCGAGCCGGACAAGGGGCCCGCATCCGATGGCGTGCACCACACGGCATCGCCCGAGGTAAGGGGAGAGATCCACCATCCCGATGGCCGCCCCTTGCGGGTCGTAGTGCAAGGGGGCGTCGGCATGGGCGCCCACATGCGGCGACATGGTGATGGCCGACACGTTCACCGGGCAACCCGGCGTGATCGAGGCCACCCATTCCTGGCGGTAGGCGGTGTCCCCCGGGAAGACAGGGGCGCCGGCGTGCACGGGGGGCGAGATATCCCAAAGGCGTTTGCTCATCAGACCAGCTTAGTCGCGCTTGCGTGGACAGTCATCTGGACGGGTCGTCTCGAAAAAGTATAGACCTGAATAGTTGACAAGTGAAGTAATCGCGCCTAGATTTTGGTCAAGCCGCGGGCCGTGACGTGCTCGCCCATGGCCCCTTGCCGGGAGAAATTGACCATGCCGTTGCCGCTGTTGCCGAGCGCCTTGCGCGACACCTTCGCCCGCGATCGCCTGCCTCCCGCGGAGCAGTGGCCCCAGTTGATCTTCGAGCTGCCGGAGCTGCAGTTTCCCGACCAACTGAATTGCGCCAGTGCCCTGCTGGATGCGCGCGTCGCGGCTGGCGAAGGTGACCGGCTCGCGATCCAGGGAGAAGGTGTGCGCTGGACCTATGCGCAGTTGCAGGAGCAGGTGAACCGCATTGCCCACGAGCTGGTGCTGGGCATGGGGCTGGTGAGCGGCAACCGCGTGCTGCTGCGCGGCGCGAACACACCCATGCTGGCGGCCTGTTGGTTGGGGGTGGTGAAGGCCGGCGGCATCGCCGTGGGCTCGATGCCGCTGCTGCGCGCCAAGGAACTGAAGCAGATCATCGACAAGGCCGAGATCACCCACGCCCTGTGCGACGCCCGGCTTGCAGAGGAATTGACGCTGGCGCGGGCAGACGGGGGCGCCGCCACGCTGCGAGAGGTGGCACTCTTTCACAGCGAGGCCGCGGATTCGCTGGAGCACCGCGCCGCCCACCGCTCCAGCCATTTCGACGCCTTGCCCACCTCCGCCGACGATGTGTGCCTGATGGCCTTCACCTCGGGCACCACCGGCATGCCCAAGGCCACCATGCACTTTCACCGCGATGTGATGGCCGCCTGCGCCTGCTGGCCGGCACACGTGCTGAAGCCCCAACGGGACGATGTCTTCATCGGCAGCCCGCCGCTCGCGTTCACCTTCGGTCTCGGCGGCTTGCTGCTGTTCCCGATGTCGGTCGGCGCCTCGACGGTGCTGATCGAGAAGGCGACGCCCGACACCCTGCCCGCGGCGATCGAACGCTACCGGGCCACCGTCTGCTTCACGGCGCCCACCTCGTACCGTGCGATCGCACTCGCGGGGGCGCAGGGCGGGAGTGCCGCCCCCGACCTGCGCTCGCTGCGCAAGTGCGTCTCGGCGGGTGAGGCCTTGCCGGCGGCGACACGCAAGCTGTGGCGCGAACGCACTGGCATCGAGATCATCGACGGCATCGGCTCCACCGAGATGCTGCACATCTTCATCTCCGCCGACGAGGCCCACGCACGGCCAGGCGCCACCGGCGTGCCGGTGCCCGGCTACCAGGCCGTGGTCCTCGATGAAGAAGGGCAGCCGGTGCCGTCCGGCCAGGTGGGCCGGCTCGCGGTGCGTGGACCCACGGGGTGCAAGTACCTGGCTGACGATCGGCAACGGCAGTATGTGCAGCACGGCTGGAATCTGACGGGCGACGCTTATCTCGTCGACAGCGACGGCCAGTTCGTCTACCAGGCTCGCACCGACGACATGATCATCAGCGGCGGCTACAACATCGCGGGGCCCGAGGTAGAGAGCGCCTTGCTGCTGCACCCCGCGGTGGCCGAGTGTGGCGTGGTGGGCCAGGCCGACGACGACCGCGGTCAGATCGTGAAGGCCTTCGTCGTGCTCAAGCCGGGCCACACCGGCGACGCCGCCATGACAAAGGCGCTGCAGGACTTCGTCAAACAGACGATCGCCCCCTACAAATACCCCCGTGCGATTGAGTACCGGGATCAGTTGCCGCGCACCGAGACCGGCAAGCTGCAGCGCTTCAGGCTGCGGCAACCTGCGTAATGGTGGCGCCGCCCACAACAAGAGAGGAATCAGCGATGCACAAGGTTCTGCAGCCCGCCCATTGGGCCCCGCCTCGCGGCTACGTCAACGGCGTAGCGGCCAAGGGCACACAGGTCTTCGTGGCCGGCCAGATCGGCTGGAATGCCGAATGCCGCTTTGACAGCGATGACCTGGTCGAGCAAACGCGGCAGGCATTGCTCAACGTGATCGCGGTGCTGGCCGAGGCCGGCGCCACGCCCGACCACATCGTCCGCATGACCTGGTATCTGACCGATCGGGCCGAGTACCTGTCACGGGCCAAGGAAATCGGCTCGGTCTTCCGGGACACGATCGGCTCCTATGCGATCGCGATGACGGCGGTTCAGGTGGCTGCGCTGATCGAGTCGCGCGCCAAGGTCGAAATCGAGGTCACGGCGGTCATTCCGGGTTGAGGCCCAGCGCCCTCGAGGTCGCCGCCAGGCCGACACGGAGGGTCCGGATGAAGAACACGGCCAGCACCACGCCGAACATCGCAAGATTGCGCTGCAGGAAGAAGGGCCACCAGGCCGCCTCAGCGGCGCGCTGGCTCCAGGGCGGCGATGTGGCCGAGCCGGCTGGTCCGGCGAGGCTCTCGGTCAACGCGTCGGCCAGGCGCTCTGACGTGCGCTGCATCCAGCTCGGCCCGCGCGGCCACGCCCACATGCGGGACAACCAGTCCACCGGCACCCCCGACGGGCCGACACCGGCCCCCACGATGCCCCCGACGATGGCCGCCGTTGAATCGGTATCGCCACCGCAACGGATGATGGCCGTCACCGCACGCCGCAAGTCCGCAGGGCTGCACATCCACGCGTAGAGCGCCGCGGGCACTGTGTGCAACGCATAGCCCGTGACGCCGCCGGGGCATCCCAGCTGCCCCGCCAGCTCGTCCAGGCTCCAGCGCTGCGCCACCCCTTCGCGCATCAGCGCCCACTGAGCAGCCAGCAGATCAGGGTTCGGCGAGACCGCAAGGTACATACGCCGCCACGCGTCGAAGACACCTTCGGGAGGCTCGGCCAGAACGGTGGGGGCGGCATGGGCCGCCACGGCCACCGCCAGAGCCGCTTCGAACGCCGCGGGGTCGGTGTGCGTGAGGCAGGTGGATGCGCGAACCGTCTCGACCAACCAGGCACCGTCGGCGCCGCACGCCACACCGAGGATGGCAGCTCTCATGGCCGGGCCATTGCCCGCAGAATGCACGCCCGACGAGGCCGGGTTCGCACCGAACCACAACTTGAGGATCGCCCGGGCCGTCGCACTGCCCACGCCAGGCGGGCCGCTCAGCAGCCACCAGCGCAATCGCCTCGCCAGCAGTGCGCGGAATCGGCCGACATCGCGTCTAGCCTCGATCAGGCTGAGCGCCACCAGCTGGGTGTGCTCGGTGTCGTCAGACAGCATCCCGCGGCCGAACACCAGCGATTGGCGCAGAGGCTCGCGCGCGATGCTGCGCACCGAGCGCCGCGACAGGTTCTCGAACGGCAGCCCGACCGAGTCGCCGACGGCGGTGCCCCACAGGCACCCCGTCAGCCGGTGGGCGAGAACCCGGCGTGGATTCGTCGACACGGCTAGGAAACAGAGGTTCGCATCAACAAAAAGGCCGCCTGGATGGGCGGCCTTCGAGCATCGGCGGCAAGCCGATCGTGGTCAGACGGAGAAGCTGGAACCACACCCGCAGGTGGTGGTTGCATTCGGGTTCTTGATCACGAACTGCGCGCCTTGCAGGTCTTCCTTGTAGTCGATCTCGGCGCCCATCAGGTACTGCAGGCTCATCGCATCGATCAGCAGCGTGACACCGTTCTTGGTCATCTGGGTGTCGTCTTCATTGACGATTTCATCGAAGGTGAAGCCGTACTGGAAGCCGGAACAGCCGCCACCTTGCACGAACACGCGCAACTTGAGGTCCGGGTTGCCCTCCTCGGCCACCAGATCGGCCACCTTGGCCGCGGCACTGTCGGTGAAGAGGATCGGAGCGGGCATCGCGCCGGCGTCGGTGGTGGTGATTTCAGCCAGGGCGTTCATGGCAGCATCCTTCGAAACAACGGTTCAGAGATTCAATTCAGGGCCAGGGCCGGCCATCAGGCGTCGTTCGATGCCGCCAGAACCAGCGCGGGCTTTTCGCCCTGGCTCGAATGGTGACGCAGTTCACCATCGATGGTGGCACCCTGGTGCATTTCAAGGGTTTCGTAACGAACTTCTCCCGAAATGCGTGCCTTCGGCTGGATTTCGAGCAGCTCGGTCGAATGGACCGGGCCGACGACCTCACCGTTGATGATCACATGTCCAGCGATCACCTTGCCGTGCACCCGGGCATTTTCGCTGATCACCAACAAGGTGGGGCGGTCGCCAGCGGCGATCACATCGCCATGGACCTCACCGTCGATGCGCAGACCTTCGCCAAAGCGAAGCTCGCCGTGCACGGCGGTGCCCTCACCAATGAGGCTGCGAATGGGGGGTTGTTTCTTGAACCACATGGAGTGTCCTTTGCTGCGTTCCCAACGTGTCTTGGGTCGCCGCGCGCCGCGTGCACCGGCGCGTGTCAGGCGACTTCAAAGTTTGGCCATCTGCGTGGCCATGACGGCTCCAGCGCCGTTCAACACCCTCACTTGCACGGTTTTTACCACGGCCCCTTCGGGGTGATCGATGCGCCCCTCGACCCGCGCGTACTGCTTCACCTGAAGAGGCTTCGCCCCTCCCGGCAAGCCTGACGACCAGGCCTGGCCATTCAATTCCCCGCTGAGCGTCAATTCATACCGGCCATCGAACGGTACCGACGGGCGGCCGTTTTGCATGACCAGCAGCTGGTATCTCAACTGACCGGCGGCGGCCGGCTCCACCTGAAAGCCGCGGACCGACAGCACCCCGCCGGACGCCGCGCCGCCGGCCACCGGCAGCAGCCGCTCGAAAAAGCCCAGGTCCGCTTTCAAGGCAAGGTTTTCGGCCTCGGCCTGCTTCAATTGCGCCGCCAAGCGCTCTTGCGCCACCTTTTCCGCCTTCAGCAGGCTGTCAGCCGTGTTGGCGATGGCCTGGGCTCGCTCGGAGGCCTCTTTCAGGCTGTCCAGCTCGGCGCGAAGGTGGGCCACCTCTTCCGATGAGCTGCGGTCCAGGCCCGCAATGTCCTTGCCGAACTCAAACGCCCACAGCGCGATGGCCGCGGAGAAGCCCAATGCCACGGCATACAGCGCCCAACGCAGCGGCCAGGGCAGATGGCTGCGCACGATCATGCGCGGAGCACTGATCGACAGGCGGCGACGCAACAGCTTGAAGCGCATCGTGTCCGGAGGTGAACAGGGGCCTGAAGGCACGAAAGGCCGCGAATGCGGCCTTTCGAATGAACAACAACGACTGGGTCGTTGAAGCGAAGATCAGCGCTTGCTGAACTGCTTGCGGCGGCGGGCGCCGTGCAGACCGACCTTCTTACGTTCGACTTCACGCGCGTCACGCGTGACGAAGCCGGCGCGGCTCAGGTCAGGCTTGAGCGCTGCGTCGTAGTCGATCAGCGCGCGGGTGATGCCGTGGCGAACAGCACCAGCCTGGCCCGATTCGCCACCACCGTGCACGTTGACCTGAATGTCGAAGGCTTCGCCATTGCCCGTCAGCAACAGCGGCTGCTTGACGATCATGATCGAAGTCTGGCGGCCGAAATACTGGTCGACGGGCTTGCCGTTGACCGTGATCTGGCCTACACCCTTCTTGATGAACACCCGAGCGACCGAAGATTTGCGGCGGCCGGTGCCATAGTTCCAATTACCGATCATCACCGCTCCTTAGATTTCCAGCGCCTTGGGCTGCTGGGCGGCGTGCGGATGCGTGTCGCCCGCGTACACCTTCAGCTTCTTGATCATCGCGTAGCCGAGCGGGCCCTTGGGCAGCATGCCCTTGACGGCCTTTTCCAGGGCACGGCCCGGATGCTTGGCTTGCATGTCCTTGAACTTCGTGGCGTAGATGCCGCCTGGGAAGCCCGAGTGACGGTAATAGATCTTGTCGTTGGCCTTGTTGCCAGTGACACGGATCTTGTCTGCGTTCAGGACGATGATGAAATCGCCGGTATCCACGTGAGGCGTGTAGATGGCCTTGTGCTTGCCGCGCAAACGGAGTGCCACTTCGCTGGCAACACGTCCGAGCACCTTGTCGGTGGCGTCAATCACAAGCCACTCGTGCGTCACTTCGGCCGGCTTGGCGCTGAAGGTCTTCATGAGGGATCTCTGAATGAGAAGAAAATCGGCTGTCTGGACGGATCACCGGCCCCTTCGGTACCGCTTGGAAGGGTCAAACTCCAGGAATCTGAAGCCCGACCGGCGGCCTCTCTGGCGCACCGGCACCTCGCTCAGTTGGCAGCGGCTCCTCATCGGAATCACCACCCAACAGGCAAAGCCCGTTCTCCCCGCCGAAAACGGGAAAGCTGGTGAGTATAGCTCAACATCGCCGAATGCCAAGCAGGGCGGGCGACGACCGTTCCCGGGTATTGGAGCCCGCTCTCCACTCGAGGTCGCTAGACTAGGGTAATCACCAAGATCTGGAGGCCAAACCATGGGCCCTTCCGACGATCGACCTACCGCTGAACCGGCGGCGACCCCGCCCAGCAGCGCGAAGGCGCCGACGCCGTCCGTTGCCACCGAACCGTTTCGGTGGATTCCCATCCGATCACTTTCGCAGCGACATCGCTCGAAAGTGCTCGCCCACTTACTCTCCTTGGACCCGGCCGATCGCTATCTGCGCTTCGGCTACGCGGCCAGCGACGCTCAGGTGAGCCGCTATGTCGATCTGCTCGACTTCGATCGAGACGAGGTGTTCGGCATCTTCAACCGCCGACTCGAACTGATCGCCCAGGCGCACCTGGCCTACCTGCCCCAGTCGCCGCGCATGCGCCAAGGGGCCGAGTTTGGAGTCTCTGTGCTCCCGAAGGCCCGTGGCCGCGGCTATGGGGCTCGGTTGTTCGATCACGCGATGCTGCATGCGCGCAATCGAGGAGTCGACACCATGATCATCCACGCCCTCAGCGAGAACGCGGCGATGCTGCGAATCGCTCGCAACGCGGGCGCCAAGGTGGAGCGGGACGGAGGCGAAGCCGAAGCCCGGTTGCGGCTGCCACCGGAGACGCTGGGTTCGGTGATCGAGGAAATGGTCGAAAACCAGGCCGCGGAGATCGACTACCAACTCAAGAGCAATGCTCAGCGTGTGGACCAGTTGCGCAGCATTTTCGGCGAGATCAAAGCCGGCATCAGGAAGGTACGCGACTCGACGATCGAGTAAGCGCGCGCTTACCATGCGTCGATGTCCTCTCCGTCCATCGACGCCCCTTATGCCGAACTCGACCCCGCGGTCGTCCTCGGCGCCTTGCAGGATGCCGGCTTCGCTTGCGACGGCCGCTTGCTGCAGCTCAACTCCTACGAAAATCGCGTCTACCAGGCCCTCCTCGAAGATGGCCGGGTCGTGGTGGCCAAGTTCTATCGGCCTGGGCGATGGTCTGACGCGCAGATCGCCGAAGAGCATCGATTTGCCGCCGAGCTGGCCGATGCCGAGTTGCCGGTGGTTCCGCCCTTGCCACTGTTGCTGCAGGGACCGGCGCTGAGCCTGTCGCCGCAGGCCGCCACGCTCGGGCACTACCGGTCCGACGGCGGCCAGGTGTTCCGCTTCGCGGTGAGTGAGCGCCGCGCCGGCCGCGCCCCCGAATTGGAACAAGCCGAGGTCCTCGCCTGGACAGGCCGTCTCCTGGCACGCCTGCACCGCATCGGCGCGCGCGACCGCTTTTCGCACCGCCGCACCCTGGATGTGGCCACGTTCGGCCATCAGCCCCGGCAACGTTTGATCGACCTCGGGTTCGTCGACCCGGAAATCGACCGCGGCTGGATCCAGGCCAGCGCCGCCGCGCTTGATGCCGTCGAACACGCCTTCACGAAACACGGCTCGCCGCGGCTGATTCGCCTGCATGGCGACTGCCACGCCGGCAATGTGCTGTGGCGCGAGGACAGTGGCCCGCACTTCGTCGACTTGGACGATGCCTGCATGGGCCCGGCCATCCAGGACTTGTGGATGATGCTGCCCGGCGAGCGCAGCGCCGTCGAAGCGGCGCTCTACCACCTGCTCGACGGTTACCGCGATTTCGCCGATTTCGACGACCGGGAACTGCTGCTCATTGAGCCCTTGCGCACCCTTCGCATGATTCACCACAGCGCCTGGCTGGCCGAACGCTGGCGCGACCCGGCCTTCCCGATCGCCTTCCCCTGGTTCGCGAGCCCGTCTTACTGGAATCAGCAGACCACTGATCTGCGGGAGCAAGTTGAACGCTTGAAGAGTTAAGGATGGTCTGCACAAAGCATGGCGCGACGTGCATGGACGCTGAAGAACACGGAATCTGGGCTCGAGATGCCAGAAACGGCTTCAGCCCGAGCTCTTGGGCGCCGATTCGGCGAGCGTAGCCCAGGCTTTCGCCGATTTGGACGCACTCATGCCCCGGCTCCCAGCAAGCGCCGACGCACCAGCCACAGGTTCGCGAGTGCGAACAGCGTGTGCAGTTGCGCCGTGTTCTTGGCCAAGCCGCGGTAGCGCACCTTGACGTGGCCGAACTGGCGCTTGATCACCCGGAACGGGTGCTCGACCTTGGCCCGGATACGCGCCTTGATGCGCTCGACCTGATCTGTCAGTTGGTCCACGAGCTTGGTCTTGTCCAGCGCCTTGCGCTTGCCGGGTCGCATGGCGATGTGCCATTTCACGTCTGCTCGTGCGTCTGGCCGCTTGCTCGCGCCCTGGTAGCCCGCGTCGCCAAAGGCGTCAGTCTCTTGCCCATGCAGCAGGCTGTTGGCCTCGACAACGTCGTTGACGCTGCCGCAGGTGCCGCGCACGGTGTGCACCAACCCCGACTCGGCGTCCACGCCGATGTGGGCCTTCATGCCGAAGTACCACTGCTGGCCCTTGCGGCTTTGCTTCATCTCGGGGTCGCGTTCGCCCGAGGCGTTCTTGGTCGAGCTGGGCGCGGCAATCAGCGTGGCATCGACCACCGTGCCGCTCTTGAGCAGCAGGCCCTTGGCGGTGAGCAGCTCGTTCACCGTCTGCAGAATCTGCGGCGCCAACTTGTGCTTCTCCAGCACATGGCGAAACCGCAGGATGGTGCTTTCGTCGGGTAGCCGCTCGTCCCAGGTGCCCAGGCCAGCGAACTCGCGCAACAGCGGCATGTCGTGCAGTGCCTCTTCCATCGCCGGATCGCTCAAGCAGAACCACTGTTGCATGAAGTGGATGCGCAGCATCGTCTCCGGTGCGAATGATGGCCGGCCACGCTTGCCCTCGGGCAGGTACGGCGTCACCAGCGCCACCAACTCGCTCCACGGCACCACGCGCTCCATCTCCTCGAGAAACTCTCGTCGCCTCGTGCGCTTGGCCGTCGTCCCCAGGCCCAGGCTGTGTTGTTTCATGCGCCATATCGTCTCAGCACTTCAGCTTCCCGCCAAGCACGAGACCGGGCGACTTCTGCAGACCTTCCTTAAGCCCCCGACAGGGCGAAAATGGCAGGATACGCATGCGCGTGCCGCTTCGCCCAGGTCGGAAGAAGACTGGCGTAACTTCGACAACAATTCATGGAGGACATCGAATGGTCCACTCTTCATCCTTGGGTCGGCTGGCCGGGCTGGCGTCGCTTGCGTGCATGCTCGTCCTGCCGGCCTGCAGCGGCTCTTCGGGCTCCTCGGGTTCCGAATCCCGCGCCCCCGTCGCCCTGTCCCCCGCCAATGGGGAACAACTGGCAGAACCCGAAGCAACCGTCGTGGCACGCTTCGAAACCTCGCTGAAAGCCGACACCGTCGATACCGAAAGCTTTCAGCTCCAGCGAGACGGCACCCCGGTCGCCGGAAGCGCTGCGTACACCTCGTCCACCAAGGAAGTCAGCTTCACGCCCAGTGAGTCGTTGGATTTTCTGACGCGCTACGAGGCCACCCTGAGAGCGAACATCCTCACCGCCGATGGTTCACCCATCGTGCCCAAGCAGTGGGCATTCCGCACCCGCGACGGGGTCTGGCGCCCTTACGACACGCTGCCCGCTGGCAGAGCCTACGCCGAAAAAAGATACTTCGGCAATGCCGTCGGCATGCCCGATGGCTCGGCCTGGGTGACCTGGGAAGAAAGCCACAGTAACTCCAGCAGCGTGTGGGTCAGCCGATATCGCCCCGGTGCGGGCTGGAGCACACCCGCCGGGCTCTACGTCACGGGCGATCGCCTGCGCCAGGGCCTTCACGCTCCTCGTATCGCTTTCAACGCGTCAGGTCACGGCATCGCCGTCTGGACGACGTTCAGAAGCCCCTATGACACGGAAGGCACTTTGCAGGCTTCGCATTGGGACGGTGTCAAATGGTCCGGGGCCGAGAGCATCGGGATCTCGGGCACGAACTTGGCCGACGATCCCCAGGTAGTGATGCAACCGGACGGCAGCAGCCTGGTCATCTGGGCGGAGGGCTCGGCACCTGACAGTCATGTGTGGAGCCAACGGTACGTCCCCGATCAGGGATGGACTGCGCCAGTGCAGCTCGGTGCTGGCAACTTGCTGTCGCTCAGCCTGCTAGGCGACGGCCAGGCATTGGCGCTCTGGAAGGACAACGGAACGATTCAGGCGGCTCAGGCACCCATCGCTGGCGACTGGAGCGCACCCACCGTCATTGCTCATCCCGCCGGGACGGTGCATAACCCCAAACTAGCCAACAGCTCCAAGGGCAACAGCGCCTTCGTCTGGACCGACGCCGTCAGCGACAATTGCGATTGCGCGTTCGAGCTGAGCGTCTGGTCGACTCAGCGCGGGGCCGACGGGACGTGGTCGACGCCGCAACTGATCGAGGAGGTACGGGACTGGCCTGAGCCTACGGACCTCGCTGCCGGCCCCGATGGCGACTTCTACTTCGCCTACAGCCATCATCATGAGGTGGCGGACTGGCTGCGCCTGCGGCACCTTTCGCGAGACGCCGGCCCTTGGGGCGGCGCCTTCGACATTCCCGTCCCCAAGGGCGGCTTCCTGGGCGTGAAGATCTCCATCGACTCCGAAGGTCGCGGCAACCTCATCTGGGGTGCCTACAACTACAACGACGGCGACCAATTGAGCCAAGCGTGGAACAGCCGACTACTCGAGCGCGGAAGCCAGGCCTGGTCGACGCCTTCGAAGGTCGCAGAGGACCAAGATCGCTTTCTGCAAGACCTCATAGCGCTGCCGCACGGACGTGCCATGATGATCTGGAACACCGAGCATCTCGAAACGGGCGTGCTGCGAAGCGCACTGTTCGACTAGCAGCCTCCGCGCGGTCACTGGCCTTGACCACGCCCCAGTCCAGCCAATTGACCGAGCGGCCTTCTCGGCTTGGTCTGCGCCGGCGCAGACGAGCCAAGAAGGGGATCGCCTCATCCTGGACCTATCCCCGCAGAGCAAGGGGCCATCGAGGCTGATCTAAGGCACCGAGCACTGCATGGGAGCGCCTGAATGCGCGACGCTCGAGTGGGGCCAGCGAGCGAGCCGCGGGCCCCCGGCAGTCCTGGCGCCATCAAGCACTCAGCAGCTTGGTGACCCGCTGGACATACTCGGCGGGGTTGTCCAGGTGCCCACCTTCGGCGAGCAGCGCCTGATCAAACAGGATCTGCGCCAAGTCGTCGAAGCGTGGGTCGTTGTCCAGGCGTTTGACCAGGGCGTGCTCGGGGTTCACTTCGAGGATGGGCTTGGCAGCCGGCGCGTCCTGGCCGGCCTGCTTCAGCATGCGCGCCAGGTGGGCGCTCATATCGCCCTCGTCGACAACGATGCAGGCGGGCGAGTCGACGAGGCGTGTGGTCACGCGCACGTCTTTCGCCCGGTCTTTGAGGCTCTCCTTCAAGCGATCGAGCACGGGCTTGAACGCCTCGGCGGTGGCTTCGGCCTGCTTCTTTTCCTCTTCATCCTGCAGCTTGCCAAGGTCGAACGCCCCCTTGGCCACGCTTTGCAGCGCATGACCCTCGAATTCGTGCAAGTGCGACAGCAGCCACTCGTCGACACGGTCGGTCAGCAGCAGCACCTCCAAGCCCTTCTTGCGGAAGATTTCCAGCTGAGGGCTCGACTTGGCGGCGGTGAGTGAATCGGCCGTGATCACATAGATCGTTTCCTGGCCTTCCTTCATGCGCTTGACGTAATCGGCCAGCGACACGCCTTCGTCGGCATGCGTCGAAGCGAAGCGGAACAACTTGGCCAAGCGCTCCTGGTTCTGGAAATCCTCGCCGATGCCCTCTTTCAGCACCGCGCCGAATTCCTTCCAGAAGCTCATGTACTTGGCTTGGTCATCGGCGCTGTCGCTGTCCGCCAGGGATTCGAGCATCGACAGCACGCGCTTGGTCGAGCCTTCGCGGATGGCCTTCACGTCGCGGCTTTCCTGCAGCAGCTCGCGGCTCACGTTCAGCGGCAGGTCGGCCGAATCGATCACGCCCTTGACGAAGCGCAGGTAAACCGGCATCAGCGCCTCGGCGTCGTCCATGATGAACACGCGCTTGACGTAGAGCTTCACGCCGCCACGCTTGTCTCGATTCCACAGGTCGTAGGGCGCTTTCGCCGGGATGTACAGCAGTTGCGTGTACTCGCTGCGGCCTTCGACCCGGTTGTGGGTGTAGGACAGCGGCGGCTGGGCGTCGTAGCTCAGTTGCTTGTAGAACTCCTGGTACTCGGCATCCGTCACCTCGCTCTTGGGCCGGGCCCAAAGCGCAGCGGCCTTGTTGACGGTCTCCCACTCGTCCTTGGCCACGTACTTGCCGGCATCCTTGTCCCACTCCTCCTTGCGCATCAGGATGGGCAGCGAGATGTGGTCGGAGTACTTCGAGACGATCGAGCGCAGCTTCCAGGCTGCCAGGAACTCGGCTTCTTCTTCGCGAAGGTGCAGGATCACGTCGGTGCCGCGGGTCGGCTTGTCGATCGTCTCCAGGTCGTATTCGCCCGTGCCCTCGGAGCTCCAGCGCACGCCCTCGCCCGCCGGCAGGCCGGCGCGGCGCGATTCGACGGTGATGCGATCGGCCACGATGAAGCCCGAGTAGAAGCCCACGCCGAACTGGCCAATGAGGTTGGCGTCTTTCTTCTTGTCGCCGTCGAGCGCGGCCATGAATTCGCGCGTGCCGCTCTTGGCGATGGTGCCCAGGTGAGCAGCAGCTTCTTCCGCGCTCATGCCCACCCCGTTGTCGCGGATGGTGATCGTCTTGGCCTCGGCATCGACGATCAGCCGGATCTCGAGGTTGGGCTGGTCTTCGAACAGCTCAGGCTTGTCCAGCGCCTCGAAGCGCAGCTTGTCGCAGGCGTCGGAGGCGTTGGAGACCAGCTCGCGCAGGAAGATTTCCTTGTTCGAGTAGAGCGAATGGGTGACCAGGTGCAGGATCTGCTTGACTTCGGCCTGGAAGGCGTGGGTGTGCTTGCTCATGGTGATGATCGGCAACTTGGGAAAGGTGAAAACAGCGCATGGCCCTTGCCGCCGAGGGGTCGGCAGGGCCTCGCGGGCGCACTGGCGGGACATGGGGGCAGCCGGCCCGGCTTCAAGGCCGGGTTGGCGTCTGCGAACGGCCGTTCGCGGCTGGGGCGCGAGTTTAGGCCCTGTTCAGGGGGCGGCTGCCCGCCAGCGCCGGGTCACCAGCGCTTCCACCACGGCACGGAGGGCTTGGCCTGAACCGGTCGCACCGGGCCATCGTGCAGCTCCGTCCACGGCACGTCGGCACCGGCATCGCCTTCATCGTGCTTGAAGCCGGTGACCCGTTGTGCCAGCTTCAGCGGCACCTGGAAGAGGTGGTCGATCGTGGCTCGGCCCCCTCCCGCTGCCGCCTGCAGGCGGCGGTGGTCGATCGCCAGCGCCGCAAAGGGCGCCGGGGGCTCGCCGGTGATCTTCAGGTGGTCATGCGACTGCTGGCCGTCGTGGAGAACCTGCCACACCAGGTCGCCTGCGCGCCACAGTTCGGCGCTGGACATCAGTCGGTTCTCGTCGACCGTGCAGGCCAGCAGGTCTGCACTGGCCGACAGCAGGCCGAGCGTGTCCGGGTCCATCCAGGCATGCCCCTGTTCCCGGGCGAACACCGCGTACCAGCCGCTGCGCAGTCGCCGTGCGCCCAGCCGGCTGCGAGCGAAATCCACCTCGCCCCCCGTGGGGGTGGCATTCAGATCGGCCAGCACCTGTTCGGGCAACTTGCCGCGAACCGCCAGCCAGGACAAGGCATAACCCACCCGGGCCCTCCGTCAAGATCCGCCAAGCACCCGGGTCATCAGGTGCTTGGCAATGCCGGGCGCGTAGCCCTCGATCGTGGCTGCCACCTCATAGCCCAGCGCTCGGTACAACACCGGCGCCTGGAAGCTGAAGGTTTCCAGGTAGCCCAGCCGGCATCCCCGCTCGATGGCGCGCTGTTCGAATGCGCGGACCAGCCGGGTACCCAGCCCCTGGCCGCGGTGCGTGGGCGCCACCCACAGCTGTTGCAGCTCGGCGCACAGGCCCCAGGTTCGCCCGACGGCCCCGCCCAGCACCTGCCCATCGGCCGACCGCACGTAGCACTGCAAGGCCCGCACCTCGTGCATGGGGGCGGCCGCCTCATTCGCGGTCCCGAGCCCGTCGTCGATCACCTCCGCCGCGTCGCGGCACGGCTCGTCGTGCACCGTCAGCTCCACCGCCGCGGCGCCTCCATCTGTACGCATCAGGCCACCTCCGCGATCCAATGCCACAACCCGGCCTCATGGCGGACGCGTCCGTCGCGCTCCAGCTTGATCAAGTGGGCAGTCAAGGAGCGCGCGGCCATCGCGTGGCGCGAGGTGGGCACATCGCCGTAGACGCCGGGCACCAGCGCCTCGGCGGTGGCCGCCCCGGCTGATTGCAGCGCCGCTGCCACCTTGGCCTCACGGGCACGGCGGTGCAACAGCAGTTGGCGAACCTCGTCCTGCGGGCGCGCCATCAGGAAACCATGCCCCGGCGCGAACCAGTCCAGGTTCTCGATGGCCAGCAGCTTTTCCAGAGAGGCAAGGTAGGCGGCCATCTCGCCATCAGGCGGGTTGATCACCACGGTGGAGCCCTGCATGACATGGTCACCGGTGAAGAGCATGCCCTCTTCTTCCAGCAGCCAGCACACATGGTTCGATGCGTGGCCCGGGGTGGCCACCGCACGCAGCGTCGTGCCGGGCCCCAGCACCAGGCGCTCGCCATCGGCCGGCCGGTGTTGGGGATGAAACGCGGTGTCCTGCCACTCGGTGTGCTCGGGCGTGAGGCCCACCAGCACCGCCCCGGTCATCGCGGCCAGGCGCTGCGCCGCCGGCGAATGGTCTTTGTGGGTGTGGGTGGCCACGATGCGAACGATGCGTCCCGGTGCGGCGGCAGCAACCACCGCTTGTAGATGGGCTTCCGTGTGGTCGTCGGAGGGCCCGGGGTCGATCACCGTCACCTCGTCGCCGCCTGGCGAGCGCACCAGGTAGGTGTTGGTGCCGGGGCCCGTCATCATCGAGCCGTTGGCGCAGGTGATGCGGGTGACTCGGTCGGACAGCCGAACCGGCTGCAAAGGCGGGAGCTCGAAACAGACGTGGCCCAAGCCCACCGGATCCAAGTGGCCGATCTCGGCATAGGCCCACTCGCGCGGCAGCACCGGCCTGACCTTGCCGGCCGCGTCGCGGCCCAGGCGCGGCATCATCCGCGGCGGCTGGCGGCGCGCGCGGGCGTCGGCCAGCACCTCGGCCACGGTGGCGAATCGGGCCAGGTCTTTCAGCGTCTCGCGGGTGACGGGCAGCAGTTTCAGCGCCCGCTCCTTCTCCAACGCCTGCGACGGCGTCAGCCACGCCAACTCCAGCGCCTCTCCCGCATCGACTTCGGGGTACTGCCCCTGCGGCGCCCGCGCCACGAAGAATCGGGTGTCGAACCGCTTGGGCATGCCCGGGGGCGTCAACCAGTGGCTGTGGTAGGCCAACGCCCCGGCGTCCAGGCGCAGCCCGTGGCGGTCGCACAAAGCCACGAAGTCTTCGCCGCGCCGCACCAGCGCGCGCTCGCGGCCGGCCGCTTCACCGTCACCGTCCGAGACCAACAGCAGGCCCACCTCTTCGAAACATTCGCGAATGGCAGCCACGGTGTAGGCCAGGGCCCCGGCGGCGAGGCCGAGCCGTTCGTTGGCCGCCGAGTCGGTGTCACCGTCGCAACGCGCCGCCAGATCCTGGTCCACCGGATCGAGCACGCCGCCGGGAAACACCCACACGCCGCTTCGCATGTCCCCCTCGCGCTCGGCGCGGCGCAGCAGCAGCACTTCCGGCGCGTCGTTCGCACCATCTCGCAGCACGACCACGCTGGCCGCTTGCCGGGCGCCCTCGGCGTCCCTGTCGGCCCCGTCGGCCCGATCGGCTGTCTGGCCCGCACTCACATCGATCGAAGTCATGGCGCCATTGTCTGCTTCGCGGCGCCGCTGGAAAGCAGCGTGTCGATCTCCACATCGCTGTAGCCCGCTTCGGACAGCAGCTCTCGCGTGTGCTGGCCCATCCGGGGAGCAGGCCTCGGCGAAGCGGGTCGGCTGCGACCAAAGCGCGGCGCTGGCGCGGGTTGATGCACCCCATCGACCTCGACGAACGACTGCCGCTGGCGGGCCTGGGGGTGCTGGACCGCCTCGCTCATCGAGAGCACGGGGGTCAGGCAGGCATCACCGTCTTGCGCCGCCGCCGCCCAGTCGTCGCGAGTGCGCCGGCGCAGCGCGGCCGCGATCGCCTCGCGCATCTCGGGCCAGAGGCGGCGGTCGTACTGGCGCTCGACGAATCGCCGCTCCAGGCCCACCAGGTCGGCAAACGTGGCAAAGAACTTGGGCTCCAGCGCGCCGAGCGCCAGCCAGCCACCGTCGGCCGCCTGATAGGTGGCATAGAACGGCGCGCCACCGTCCAGCAGGTTGGCCGCGCGCTGCCGCTCGTCCCACAGCCCGCCAGCAGCCAGCCCATGGAACAGCGACATCAATGACCCCACGCCGTCGACCATCGCCGCGTCCACCACCTGCCCGCGGCCTGAGCGTTGGCGCTCGAACAGGGCCGCCAGCACACCCACGGCAAGGTACAGAGCGCCGCCGCCGTAGTCGCCCACCAGGTTCAACGGCGGCACCGGGCCGTCGCCCTCGCCCTCACCTGCCCCTCCGATGGCGCTCAGGGCGCCGGTCAAGGCGATGTAGTTGATGTCGTGGCCAGCACGCTGAGCGAGTGGGCCGTGCTGACCATAGCCGGTCATACGCCCGTAGACGAGGCCGGGATGGCGGGCATGGCAGTCTTCCGGCCCCAGGCCCAGTCGCTCGGCCACGCCGGGGCGCCAGCCTTCAATCAACACATCGGCAGCCGAGATCAGGCGCCTGGCGGCGTCGACCCCTGCGTCGCTCTTCAGATCGAGTGCAATCGACCGGCGGCTCCGGCCCGGCACGTCGAACCGCGAAGACACGGGCACGCCCAGCCCGCTGGCCTCCAGGCGATCGATCCGAACCACGTCGGCCCCCAGATCGGCCAGCAACATCGCGCACATCGGCCCGGGCCCGATGCTGGCCAATTCGATCACCCTCAGCCCGTGCAAAGGCCCCATGTCGACTGCGCCCCGTGAAACGTGTGGAAGCGGCAAGGCTAGCATCGCCGGTGTGACGCCGCCCGCCCCACCCACCCTGCGAATCGAGCCTCATGGTTGGCTGGTGCCTGTCTTGCCCGGGCAAAGTTTGCTGGACGCCGCGCAGGCGGCGGGCATCCGACTGCCGCGCTCTTGCCGCAATGGCAGCTGTCGCGCCTGCCGTTGCCCGCTTCGGCAAGGCAAGGTTCGATACCGCGTCGAATGGCCCGGACTGCTCGCCGAAGAGCAGGCGGAGGGCTGGATCCTGCCGTGCGTCGCCGAGGTGGCGCCCGGCTCAGTGCCGCTCCTGGTCATCGACGCGCCGAATGCCACACAGACCCAGTCGCCGGCATGACACGCCCACCTGGCCCGCGCCAGCCTCACCTACGCCAGCCTCTTGGCGGGAACGACGGTTGCTCATACCCCACCTCGAAGGGGCCACGGCCGCTTTGATGGAGCCTGCGCCACCCGATGACCCACCTGAACCCACCCGGCAACGACGACACCCGCGTCATCGTGATCGACGACGACCGCGACGCGGCCCAGACCTTGGCGGCCGCGTTGACCGAAAACGGTTGCCAAGTGCAATCAGCCGAGGACGGCCTGAGCGCCCTTGACCTGATCGAACGCTTCCAACCTCACTGCGTTCTGCTCGACATCCAAATGCCCGGCCTCGATGGCCTCACCCTCGCCCACCGCCTGCGCGAACGCCACTGCAACGACATCGTGTTGGTCGCCATCACAGGCGGCAGCCCGGCCGACAAGACGGTCTCCGCCACATTCGACCTGGTGGACCACTGGTTCACCAAGCCGATCGACATCCGAAAACTGATGCAGTTGGTGCGGGCGGGGTGATGGGGGCCCCCACGGCCCCTTCCGGGGCCTGCCCCCCGAGGGGGCTCGCGCAGCGGACCGGCGGAGCCGGATCCGCGCACGCCACTTGACGGGCGGCGGCGCTTTGCGCGCCTGGAAGAGAAAGGCCGCTATGGCACGCGTCCTGACCGAGGTCAAAGGAAGCTTTTGATCAACCGCTTCGTGTGTCGATCCAGCGCTGCGCCGAACGCCACTTGACGGGTGGCGGCGGCGCTTTGCGCGCCTGGACGAAGGCCGCCATGGCACGCGTCCTGACCGACGTCAAAGGAAGCGTTCGAGCAATCGCTTCGAATGCCGATCCAGCGCCAGCAGATCCGGCACCTTGAAGACGATGCCGTGACCGCTGGTGATCAGCAGCGCGGCGCGGCCGCCGGGCAGGCGCCGGATGTCCTCTTCGCCCTTGAGCACCAACTGGGTCGCACCGCGGTCGGTCTCGACGTCCCAGGTGCTGGGCGTGGAAAAGGTCGAGACCTTCAGCAGGCGTTTGATCTCGGGCGTGAATTCGCGGTGAGCGAGCTCTTCTTCGATCAAGGTGCGAACGTTCGATGGCAGGCCCGACAGCCGCGGCAGCCAGGCGAGCTCGCGCCCTTCGGCGCTGACGAGCGACAGGCCCTCATCGGGCGCCCCGATCGGGAAGGCGCGCACGGGCGTGATGCCTTCGTGCACCGTCCCGTCCGCGGCGGTGAAAACCAGGCGGCCAAGCGGGTTGCGAGACAGTTGGAAGTCGATCGCGCTCATCGTCGTGCTTGTCGTCGTGCTCGTGGTCAAGCTCATGGGCTCACCACCGTGTGAGCCGACGGTTGCGGCAGGGTGTTGGCGATCAGCACGGCGTCGTGGTCGCTGCCGTCTTCGCGCTCGGCCTCGGCCTTGCGGGCCTGGGCCTCATACAAGCGCCAGTAGGCGCCCTGGCGGGCCATCAGCTCGTCATGCGGCCCCACTTCAACCACCTCGCCGCGGTCCATCACCACCAGACGATCGGCCTTGCGCAGCGTCGACAGCCGGTGGGCGATGGCGATCGTCGTGCGGCCCTTGACGAGGTTGTCGAGCGCCTTCTGGATCTCCTTCTCGGTCTCGGTGTCCACCGCCGAAGTGGCTTCATCGAGGATGAGCAGGCGCGGGTCGATCAGCAGCGCCCGCGCGATCGAGATGCGCTGGCGCTCGCCGCCCGACAGCCCCTGGCCGCGCTCGCCCACCAGCGAGTCATAACCCTGCGGCAGGCGCAGGATGAACTCGTGCGCATGGGCCGCGCGGGCCGCGGCCACGATCTCTTCGCGCGTCGCATCCGGCTTGCCGTAGGCGATGTTCTCGGCCACCGTGCCAAAGAAGAGGAACGGCTCCTGCAGCACCAAGCCGATGTGACGCCGGTAGTCGGAAACAGCAAAGCTGCGGATGTCGTGGCCATCGATCAGGATGCGGCCGTCCGTCACGTCGTAGAAGCGGCAGATCAGGTTGACCAGCGTGCTCTTGCCCGAGCCGCTGTGGCCCACCAGGCCGATCATTTCGCCGGGCTTGATCTCCAGGTTGAGCCCGCGGATGACTGAACGGTTGCCGTAGCGGAAGCCGATGTTGTCCATCGTCACACCGCCTTGCAGCGCCTGGATCTTCACCGGATTGGCCGGCTCGGGCACATTCGAGACGTGGTCGAGGATGTCGAAGATGCGCTTGGCCCCGGCCGCCGCCTTCTGTGTGACCGAGACGATGCGGCTCATGGAATCGAGCCGTCCGTAGAAGCGGCCGATGTAGGCGATGAACGCCGTGAGCACACCCACCGTGATCTGGCCCTTGCTGACCTGCCAGATGCCGAACGCCCACACCACCAGCAGCCCGATGTCGGTCAGCAGCGAGACGGTGGGCGAGAACAGGCTCCAGGTCTTGTTCAGCCGGTCGTTGACGACGAGGTTCTGCTTGTTCGCGTCACGGAAACGCCCGGCCTCACGCGCTTCCTGGGCAAAGGCCTTCACCACCCGGATGCCGGGGATGGTGTCGGCCAATACGTTGGTCACGTCGCCCCAGACGCGGTCGATCTTCTCGAAGCCGGTGCGCAGCCGGTCTCGGACGAGGTGAATCATCCAGGCGATGAACGGCAGCGGCAGCAGGGTGACCAGCGCCAGCCACGGGTTGATCGAAAACAAGATGGCCGACGTCATGCCCAGCAGCAGCACATCGGTGGCGAAATCCAGCGCGTGCAACGACAGGAACACCGATATACGGTCGGTTTCCGAGCCGATGCGGCTCATCAGGTCGCCCGTGCGCTTGGCACCGAAATAGTCGAGGGACAACTGCAGCAGGTGCTCGAAGGCGCCGACCCGCAAGTCGGCGGCGATCCGCTCGGACACCAGCGCCAGCAGCCAGGTCCGGGCCCAGCCCAGGCTCCAGGCCAGCAACGCCGAGCCCAGCAGGCCTGACAGCAGCAGCATCACGTACGAAGGGTCGATGCTCTTGCCGTTCTGGAACGGAATCAGCACCTCGTCCATCAGCGGGATCGTCAGGTACGGCGGCACCAGCGTGGCCCCGGTAGAGGCCAGCGTCAGCAGAAAACCCAGCAGCAGCCGCCCCTGGTACGGCTTGGCGAAGCGCCACAGGCGCAGCAGCACCCAGGTGGACGGCGGCTCGGTGAGCTCGCGCGTGCACATCGGGCATTCGTCGGAATCGGGCGGCAGCGGCGCGCGGCAGGTGGGGCAGCGGGTCGGGTCATCCCCCTCGGGTGCCACGCCCTGGGCCCGGGCTTGTTGCAACTGTTCGAAACGCTTGACCAGCCGCAGCGCCTGGACATTCGCGCCGAGCGTGAAGCGCCAGCGCACGAGCAGGCGCTGCGCATCGGCCATTTCCAGGGTGCCGACACCGGCATGGTCGTGATGGCGCAGGGTGAGCTCTGGCGACAGCTCGTAACGCTGCCAAGGGGCCGTGGGCCCCAGCCGCGCGAACAATGCACGCTCGCTGAGCACCAGTTGACCATCGGCGAACCGCAGGTTCTCGTCGAGGTCAACCTGCAGGGAGGCGAGCACGTTGTCCCCGGCATCCAGGGGTGCTGCGACAGGGGCAGCCGGGGGGTGTGGTGGATGTTGCATGCTGAGCGCGGCATTTTCCTTGAAAGCGCGGCTGCCGCCTCCCCCGTGCCAGTCCCAGGCACCCGGTGTGTCGCGGCGGGCGCAAAATTCGCACCTCGCGCCCACCGTTGGCCACCTGCGCGCCCCGGCCCGCCCCACTAGCCATCCAATCCATGACCGCCCAGAAGAACGACATCCAGCTCCAGCGCATCACCTACCTGCGCGGCCCCAACATCTGGACCTACCGCTCGGTGCTCGAAGTCTGGCTCGACCTGGGCGAGCTGGAAGAACACCCCTCCGACAAGCTGCCCGGCTTCACCGACCGCCTGTTGGCCCTGCTTCCGGCCCTGGCCGAACACCACTGCGGTGTGGGCGAACGCGGCGGCTTCCTGCAACGCCTGCGGGAGGGCACCTGGGCAGGCCATGTGCTCGAACACTGCGTGATCGAGCTGCTGAACCTGGCAGGCATGCCCACCGGCTTCGGCCAGACGCGCTCGACCAGCCAGCATGGCGTCTACCGCATGGTGTTCCGCTCGCGCAACGAGCAGGTCGGCCGCACCGCCTTGGCACAGGGCCATGCGTTGTTGATGGCCGCCATCAACGACAAACCCTTCGACGTGACCGCGGCAGTCGCCCAGGTGCGCGACGCGATCGACGACTGCTATCTCGGCCCTTCCACCGCCTGCATCGTGGCCGCCGCCACTGACCGGCGCATCCCGCACATCCGCCTGAACGACGGCAACCTCGTGCAACTGGGCTACGGTGCGCGCCAGCGCCGCATCTGGACGGCCGAGACCGACCTGACCGGCGCCATCGCCGAGACGATCGCGTGCGACAAGGATCTGACCAAGACCCTGTTGATGGCCTGCGGCGTGCCCGTGCCCGAAGGCGAAATCGTCGACAGCCCGGACGCCGCCTGGCGTGCGGCGCAGGATTTCGACGCGCCGGTCGTCGTCAAGCCCACCGACGGCAACCATGGGCGCGGCGTGACGCTCGATCTCACCGTCGAGGCCGACATCCGCGCCGCCTACGAGGTGGCAGCACGCCATGGCAGCGAAGTGATGGTCGAGCGCTTCATCCCCGGTCAGGAGCATCGGCTGCTGGTGGTGGGCGGCAAGGTGGTGGCAGCAGCCCGGGGGGAAACCGCCTGGATCACCGGTGACGGGCAGCACCACATCGCCGACCTGGTCGACCAGCAGATCAACAGCGATCCGCGCCGCGGCACCACGGAAGATCACCCGCTGAACCGGCTGAACATCCGCGAAGACGGCGTGATCCTGCTCGACCTGCAGCGTCAGGGCTACACGCCGGATTCGGTCCCGCCCGCGGGCAAGCGCGTGCTGGTCCAGCGCAACGGCAACGTGGCGATCGACTGCACCGATGATGTGCACCCGGAGGTCGAGCACTACGTGTCGCTGGCCGCGCAAACGGTGGGCCTGGACATCGCCGGCATCGACGTGGTGGCCGAAGACATCGGCAAGCCCTTGCATGACCAGGGTGGTGCCGTCGTCGAGGTGAACGCCGGCCCCGGCCTGCTCAGCCACCTGAAGCCCGCCGTCGGCAAGCCGCGGCCCGTCGGTCAGGCGATCGTCGAGCAGCTGTTCCCCAGCGACGAGCACGACCCGCACCCCGGCCGCATCCCGATCGTCGGCGTGGCGGGTACCCGCAACACCCAGGTGGTGGCCCGCGCGATCGCCTGGCTGGTGCACCTGTCGGGCAAGCACACCGCGCTGGCCTGCCGCGACGGGCTCTTCGTCGGCCAGCGCCGCACCGAGCCGGCGGTGGCCCGCAGCACCGCGTACTGGGAAGCCAGCCACCGCTTGCTGATGAACCGCGATGCCCAGGCGGCCGTGTTCGAAAACGGCCCGGGCCTGATCCTCGACGAAGGGCTGCCCTACGACCGCTGCCAGGTCGGCGTGGTGACCGATTTCGATGGCGCCGCCGACCTGAAGCGCCACGACATCAGCGAGTCCGACCAGATGTACAAGGTGCTGCGCACCCAGGTCGACGTGGTGCTGGACGATGGCGTGGCCGTGCTCAACGCCAACGATCCGCGCATCACCGAGCTGGCGGAACTGTGCGATGGCGAGGTGCTGTACTACGCCGTCGAAGGGGCCGGCGGCGACGCGCAGGCCCTGCGTGACCACGGGCTGGAAGGTGGCCGCGCCGCCGTCCTGCGTGATGGCAAGGTCGTGTTGATGACGGGCGCCAGCGAGCAGGCCGGGCCCGATCTGCACGGCATCTTGCAGCGGCACGGGCATGGCGGCGACGCCGGCCTGGCCGAAGCCTTGCTGGCTGCTGTCGCCGGCGCCTGGGCCTTTGGCATCTCGCCCGAACTGATCGCTGCCGGCGTCGAGACCTTCGACCTCGGCCCCGCCCGGGCCTGATCCCGCGACGCCCCCGACTTCCAGATCGTCACATCCGACCCATGGACATTTCTCGCATCCGAACCCTGCGCGGCCCCAACCTCTGGAGCCGCCACACCGCCATCGAAGCTGTCGTCGCCTGCGACGAACATGAGCGTTCGCTGGCCTCGCTGCCTGGTTTCGAGGCGCGTCTGCGCGCGCTGTTCCCGGGCATGGGCGCGCTGCGGCGCAGGCCCGAGGAGGCATCGCTCGCCCATGTGGTCGAAACCGCGACGCTGGCGCTGCAAACGCAGGCGGGCTGCCCGGTGACCTTCAGCCGCTGCTCGGCCACGCCCGAGGCCGGCGTGTACCAGGTCGTCATCGAGTACAGCGAAGAAAAGGTCGGTCGGCAGGCCATCGAAGCCGCCGAGGCGCTGATCCGCGCGGCGCTGGCCGAAGAAGGTGCACCGGCCTTCGACTCAGAAGCCACCATACGCGCGCTGCGCGAGCTGGACGAGGACATCCGCCTGGGCCCCTCCACCGGCTCCATCGTCAACGCCGCCGTGGCCCGGGGTATCCCGTTCCGCCGCCTGACCAGCGGCAGCCTGGTCCAGTTCGGTTGGGGCGCCAAGCAGCGCCGCATCTGGGCCGCCGAGGTCGATTCGACCAGTGCCGTCTCCGAGTCCATCGCGCAGGACAAAGACCTCTGCAAGACGCTGTTGCGCGCAGCCGGCGTGCCGGTGCCGCTCGGCCGCCCGGTGGACAGCATCGAAGATGCGATCGAGGCCGCCGAAGAAATCGGCTGGCCGGTCGTCTGCAAACCGCAGGACGGCAACCAGGGCAAGGGCGTGACGGTGAACATCACCGACGCCGCCGGGCTGGCGCTGGCCTACAAGGCGGCCGAAGAGATCGGCAAGCCGATGGTCGAGAAGTTCCTGCCGGGCAGCGATTTCCGCATGCTGGTGGTCGGCTCCAAGCTGATCGCCGCCGCGCGTCGCGACCCGCCGCAGGTGTCGGGCGACGGCGTGCACACGGTGCGCCAGCTGGTCGACCAGGTCAATGCGGATCCACGCCGTGGTGATGGCCATGCCACCTCGCTCACCAAGATCCGCTTCGACGACATCGCCGTCGCGCGGCTGGCCATGCAGGGCCTCACGCCCGACTCGGTGCCCGAGAAGGGCCGCCGCGTCGTGCTGCGCAACAACGCCAACCTCTCCACCGGCGGCAGCGCCACCGACGTGACCGACGACGTCCACCCGGATGTCGCCGCCCGCGCGGTGGCCGCGGCCCGCATGGTGGGGCTGGACATCTGCGGCGTCGACGTGGTGTGCGAAAGCGTGTTGCGCCCGCTCGAAGAGCAGCACGGCGGCATCGTCGAGGTCAACGCGGCCCCCGGGCTGCGCATGCACCTGTCACCTTCTTACGGCAAGGGCCGCGCGGTGGGTGAGGCCATCATCAACCACCTCTACGCACCGGGCGACGATGGCCGCATCCCGGTTGTGGCGGTCACGGGCACGAACGGCAAGACGACCACCTCGCGGCTCATCGCGCACATGTTCAGTGCCAGCGGGCTGCGGGTGGGCATGACCAACACCGATGGCGTGCACGTCAACGGCCGCCAGATCGACTCGGGTGACTGCTCGGGCCCGAAGAGCGCCCGCAACGTGCTGATGAATCCGCAGGTCGACGCCGCGGTGTTCGAGACGGCACGCGGCGGCATCCTGCGCGAAGGCCTGGGATTCGACCGCTGCCAGGTGGCGGTGGTCACCAACATCGGCGCGGGCGACCACCTGGGCCTCAACTTCATCGACACGGTCGAGGGGTTGGCGGCGGTCAAGCGGGTGATCGTGCAGAACGTGGCCCCCACGGGCTATGCGGTGCTGAACGCCACCGACCCGCACTGCGTCGCGATGGCGCCCACCTGCCCGGGCGGCATCATCTACTTTGCGCAAGACCGCCACCACCCGGTGCTGGCCACGCACCGCGCCCAGGGCCAGCGCTGCGTCTATGTCGAGGGCGAGCAGATCGTCGTGGCCGAGGGCAACTGGCGCGAATTCGTCGCGCTGCGCGACATCCCGCTGACGCGCCACGGCACCATCGGTTTCCAGATCGACAACGCGATGGCCGCCGTCGCCGCCGCGTGGGGCACCGGCCTGTCGTGGGATGCGATCCGCTCGGGCCTCGCCAGCTTCGTCAACGACGCGGACAACGCACCGGGCCGCTTCAACGTGATGGACTACCGCGGCGCCACCCTGATCGCCGACTACGGCCACAACCCGGACGCGATGCGTGCCCTGGTCCAGGCCGTCACCGCGATGCCCGCCAAGCGCCGCTCGGTGGTGATCTCGGGCGCCGGTGATCGCCGCGACGAGGACATCCGCGAGCAAACGCAGATCCTGGGCGCGGCCTTCGACGAAGTCATCCTCTACCAGGACGCCTGCCAGCGCGGCCGCGCCGACGGTGAAGTGGTGGCCCTGCTGCGGCAAGGCCTCGAAGGCGCCGCCCGCACGCGCCACATCCAGGAAATCACCGGCGAATTCATCGCCATCGACGCGGCACTGGCGCGACTGGAGCCGGGCGACCTGTGCCTGGTGCTGGTCGATCAGGTCGAAGAGGCGCTGGCGCACCTGGCCAAGCGGGTAGCCGAACCGGTGGTTTGATCCGCCGCGGCGTCGGCTCCGGGCCCGAAGCAGCGCCGGCCCAGGCTTCGGGGCAGCGCTCATTCCGGCGCGGGGAACGCCGTTTCATCGCCGATTTGGGCGATTCGGCCGGTCCAACCGGCGGTTCGTCCTTTCCCTGATCGCGCCGCCCCAGGCTTGCGGCTAAGGTGCATGCACCCGCCGATCGCCCGCCTGTATCCGAGGTCGCGTTGTTTCGGCTCCATCCGGGCGCCCAACCAGGCGCCCTTCGCATGTTGGAAAGCCTTTAGATGAAATCGCTCAGACTGTCGACGCTCGCCGTCCTCGTCCACCTGGCCGCCGCCAGCTTCGCCGCCCCCGTCTCCGGGCTGGATCGTCCGGGCTTCGACCCATCCGTCCGCGCGCAGGACGACCTGTTCCACGCGGCCAACGGCGGCTGGCTCAAGGCCACCGAGATCCCGGCGGACAAGCCTGAGTACGGCGCCTTCATCCAGCTGCGCGACATCTCCGACGCGCGCTCGCGTGCCATCGTCGAGGAGTTGTCCAAGGCGCAGTCCAAAGCGGGCAGCGTCGAACAGAAGGTGGGCTCGTACTACGCGGCCTATCTCGACACCGCCGCCATCGACAAGGCCGGCCTCGCGCCGGTCCAGCCGTCGCTGGCCGCGATCGACGCCATCAAGACGCCGAAAGACCTGGCCACCTGGATGGGCCAGGTGCAGGGCCGCCTCGAAACGCCGGTGCAGTTGTATGTGATGGCGGACTTCAAGAACCCGACGATGAACCAGGCCCTGACCTGGCAAGGCGGCCTTGGGCTGCCCGATCGGGACTACTACCTGAAGACCGACGACGAACGCTTGTCCAAGGCCCGCGCCGCCTACGAAACCTACCTCACCACGCTGGCCAAGCTGGCCGGCATGAAAGACCCGGCCGATGCCGCCAAGCGGGTGATGGCGCTGGAGCGTCGCATCGCCGAGGCGCACTGGGACAAGGTCGAGAACCGCAACCCGGTCAAGATCTACAACCCGATGACACCCGCCGAGCTGACCAAGGCAGCTCCGGGGCTGGACTGGGCGACCTTCCTGAAAGAGGCCCGTCTGGGCGGCGTCGAACGGCTGTCGGTGTCGCAGCCCAGTGCCGCCACCGCCATCGCCAAGTTGTACGCCGAAGTGCCCCTGGCCGACTGGAAGCTGTACTTCAAGCTGCACACGCTCGACGACGCCGCCACCGTCCTACCGGCAGCCTTCCGCGACGCGCGCTTTGCCTTCCGCGGCACCGCACTGACCGGCGCCAAAGAGCAGAAGCCGCGCTGGCAGCAAGGCATCACCGAAGTCAACGCCGCCTTGGGCGAGGCCGTGGGCCAGCTCTATGTGGCCAAGCACTTCCCCCCCGAGTACAAGGCCCGCATGCAGGAGCTGGTGAACAACCTGCTCGCCTCCTACAAGGATTCGATCGACGGACTGAGCTGGATGACGCCCGCCACCAAGGCCCAGGCCCAGGCCAAGCTGTCGAAGTACATGACCAAGATCGGCTACCCCGATCAATGGCGCGACTACAGCCAGCTCGAAGTCCGTGCGGGTGACCCGCTGGGCAACTCGCAACGCGCCGCCCGCTTCGAATGGAACCGCATCGCCGCCAAGGCCGGCAAGCCGGTCGATCGCAGCGAATGGGGCATGACGCCGCAGACCGTCAACGCCTACTACAACCCCAGCCTCAACGAGATCGTCTTCCCCGCGGCGATCCTGCAGCCTCCGTTCTTCGACATGGCCGCCGACGACGCGGTGAACTACGGTGCCATCGGCGCCGTGATCGGCCACGAGATCAGCCACGGCTTTGACGACCAGGGCAGCCAGTTCGACGGCGAAGGCGTGCTGCGCAACTGGTGGACGGACGAAGACCGCAAGGCCTTCGAGGCGGTGGGCGCCAAACTGGTGGCCCAGTACGAAACCTACGAGCCGCTGCCGGGCAAGAAGCTCAACGGCAAGCTGACGCTGGGCGAGAACATCGCCGATCTGTCAGGCCTGCAGATCGCCTACAAGGCCTACATCCGTTCGCTCAAGGGCCAGCCCGCACCGGTGATCGAAGGCTACACCGGCGCGCAGCGCTTCTTCCTCGGCTGGTCGCAAGCCTGGCGTGAGAAGGTGCGTGAAGAACGTGCGATGCAGCTGCTGACCACCGACCCGCACTCGCCGCCCGAATTCCGCGCCAATGGTGCGGCGGTGAACCACGACGGCTTCCACGAAGCCTTCGGCACCAAGCCGGGCGACAAGATGTTCAAGCCCACCGAAGAGCGCATCCGCATCTGGTGATGCCCTCGTGATGGAGGCCCGGGCCCGCCCCTTCGGGCCCGCGCGCCATCAGCCCCCTCGCAGGCCGAACAGGTTCCCGAACGGATCGACGAACTGCGCCATGCGCCACCCTTCTTCGATGGCCATCGGCCCGCGGTAGAGGGTGGCGCCCAGCGCTTCGGCACGGGCGCGCACCTGGTCGAAGTCGTCGACCGGCCAGTAGACGACGGTGCCGGCCCGGCCGCTCGCCACCTTGGCGTCCGCCCGCACGAATTCGAGCCGCACGCCATCGACCACCAACAGGTCGAACGGTGCCGGATCATCGAGGTGCACCTGGCGCGCCTCGGGCCAAAGCCGCTGATACCACGCCCGAGCGGCATCTGGATCGGGGCTGTGGACCAGCACCGCCCAGGCGGGGCGGACACTCGGCTTGGGCGGACGCGCACCGAGCATGCACACCATCCAGGTCTCGTCGTGCGGCACCCCGTCGACACAGGCCGCCGCGGGCTCGGTGCCCCAACCGACGAAGCCGACGGAACGGTAGAGCGCGATGGCCGCTGCGTTGCCCGCGTGAACGCCCAGCATGACCTGCGTCAAGCCCGGCTCGGCCGCGGCCTGCGCCAGCACGTGCTGCAGCAAGGCCTGGGCGATGCCGTAACGCCGCGCCTCCGGCGCCACGTACATGCCCCAGAGCATCGCTTTGTGCGAGAGCTTGGCCATCCGCTCGCGGGCCAGGCCTGCCACCGCCACCAGCGCCTCGCCTTGCCATGCGCCGTAGACGCCACTGGCGCCCGGCGCAGCCACATCGGCCGCCAGCCGCTCGGCCACGGCGCTCACGGCCTCGCCTGCCTCTTCGGCGTAGCTGGAGGCGAATGCGGTGGGGCATTCGAGCAAGCCGCGCAGGCGAAGCGCCTGAAATGCCGCGGCATCGTCAGGCCGCAATCTGCGAATCGAGAAGGTCACGGCTTGATCGCTCATGGCTGTGGGGCGAAAGCCAGGGTGGCGCCGATATCGGCGGGTTGCTGCCAGAGGTAGCGCGGCGTCTCGGCCGTGAGCTCATCGCGGGAGCCATGGCCCCACAGCACGCCCGCGCCGGACAGGCCATTGCGATGGGCTGCAATGAGATCGACCGCACGGTCACCGACCATCAGGCTGGATTCGCTCACTCGCCCCGCCTCTCGCAATGCAGCGATCTGCTGCCACTTGTGCATGCCGATCTCGCCGCCGTCGATGAACCGGAAGAGGTGGTCGAGCTTGAACATCGCGAGGATCTTGCACGCGAAGTCGCGGCGCTTCGAGGTGCACAGCCCCAGCGGAAAGCCGGCCTCGGCGAGCCGCTGCAAGGCCTCGGGGATACCTGGGTACAGCTGGTTCTCGGCATAGCCGATGTCGCCATACCGTTCGCGGTAGGCGGCCACCAGGGCGACGATGGTGCCGTCGTCATGCCGCCCGGTGATGACGCGGAAGCTCTCGTCCAACGGCGGCCCGATGTAGCGAGGCACCGCATCCGGCAGCAGGGGCTCGAAACCGTGGCGCTCCAGCGCGTGATTGATGGAGCGGCCGATCCCCAGCTGGGGGTCGCTCAGCGTGCCATCGAGGTCAAAGAGGATGAAGTCATGAGGCATGCGTCAACTGTATGCCCCTCGCGTTTGCCCGCGAGGCGCGCCGCCCGGCGCGACCCACCCGACGGAGCCCGTCACAAACAAAGCGGACCGGCAATAGCCAGTCCGCGGTCTGAGCCCTATCGACGCGGGCCGTCAGGCCCCCGACATCACGGCTTGTACAGCTTGATTTCCTTGTTCCAACGGTGCAGCGTCGTCGCCTGCGTCGAGTAGACATGCATCTCGACGGTGTGGTTGCCCGCGGTCACGCCAGCGAAGGTCTGGTAGTTCATGACCTGGAAGCCCGAACCCGCGCGGACGATGCCGTTGAAGGGGCAATTGACGTAGACCGCGTCGATCATCAGGCAGATGGCCGCTGCGTTTTCGGTGGCCGCGGCAGCGAGCTGCGCGTTCATGTCGGCGGCGATCGTGCAGCCGGCGGTGTTGGCGCAGTTGACGGTCAGCGCGGTGCCGACGACGTTGAAGCCGGCGTTGATGGCGACGCTGGTGCTGTCGGTGTCGAAGTAGGTCTTCTGCAGCTTGTGCGCGGTGGTGATGGCCTCGGCCGACACCTTCTTCGACGACTTCACGCCCGGGGGCTCGCTGCCGGCCACGGCGCTGAAGGCGAAGGCGGCCGCGACAACGGCCAGCGAGAGTTTGGCGATGTGAGACATGGGGTACTCCTGGAAATGCTGGGTTGGGGTGCCAGAGTGCTGGGTTGCCTTCTTGGCGCCACCGGCTGCGGAACTGCGGCAGGCGGAGCGGATTGTTCTGACGACCTGCCCGGCGCGACACCCTGCATCCTCAGGAGCCCGGCCCCCCAGGGTGTGGGCCCCTAAGTCGGGGAGTCCACATCGAGCCCCAGGCCGTCAGAGCTTGTGCTCCCAGCTCAGCCTCACCGCCGTGCCAGTGCGCAAGGTCTCGCGCTGCCGGTAAGCCCATCCATCGTCTTCGACCCGGGCCGGTGTCACCTCCCGCGGGTGCAGCAGGTTGTTCAACGCGAGTCGCCACTGGTTCTGCGCATCGGGCTTCCAGGCCAGGTACACGTCGAGAAGGCGTTTGGTGGGCGTGCCGCCCCAGCGCGTGGCCGACTGGCGCACCGGCCCACCGCCTTGGAGGTTGAAGTTGCCGCCCGCCGACCACTGGCCCTCAGCGCCGCGCCAATCGGCGCCGACGTTCAAGGCATACGGCGTCTGGCGGGCCAGACGGTTGTCGGGGCCCGGCACCGACTCCACCAGCGAGCGATTCCAGCCGATGTTGGCGCGCAGCTCGATGGGGGGCGCCTCGGCCCAGCGCTTGCGCAGGTCCAGCTTCGTCTCCAGCTCGACACCCCAGACACGCGCCACGCCTTGGTTCGAACGCGTCTGCACCCAGTGCTCGTCACCGTTGACCTGCTGCAGGCTCACTTCATCGAGGATCACATCGTCGATGCGCTTGGCATAGGCTGCCACGCTGACGATGCCCGCGTTGCCCACGAAGTGCTCCCACGCCGCATCCAGGCCCCAAGACAGCTCCGGCCGCAGCTCGGGGTTGCCCTGCAGATCGGGCGTGGTGGGGCTGTTTTCGTTGGCCACGAACCGGCGCGGCATCAGCTCGCGTGGGGTGGGTGCCTTGTAGGTGCGGGCCAGGCCCAGCCGGAGCTGGTCCTTGCTCTGGGGCAGCTTCCACACCAGGCGCAGCACCGGGCTGAAGACGCTGGTTTGTCGAGTCACACCATCAAACACATTACCTTGGCTGACCGTGCGAAGCCCTTCCCAGCGCCAACCGAGGGCGGCGTTCCATTGCGGATCGAGCACCCACTCATCTTGCGCAAACAACGCAAGGCGGGTGACGCCGGCGCGGTAGACCTCGTCCAGGTTCTCCACCGGCAGTCCACCGTCGAGCGCCTGCTCGCGCTGGATACGGTCTTCGTCGCGCCGGGCGTACTCGCCGTCCCAACCCACGGTCAGCGCATGAGACTCACCCAAAGGGCGGCGGTATTTGCCAGCTGCACTGGCGCCCTGATCCGTCGCCACCGAGTGCACGCGGGCATCGCGGATCGGTTGGCCGGCCACGTTCCAGCCATCGAATTCGGCTTCGGAAGCGCGGCGGGCGTAGGTGGCGGCCAGCTTGGCTTCGAGCTTCGCGCCCTCGTCGAGCTGGCGCGTCCAGTTCAGCCGCCCACGCCACTGCACCGTGTCGGCCACGAGGTACAGGTCGTTGCGCCCGAACACCGGGTCATCGCCGGTGAGCGCCGTGCGGCGGTCCAAGGCGCCGCCCGTGCTGCGCCGCACGCGAATCAGGTGGTCGGTGGCCACGCTGTCGTGGTCACTGGGGGCATAGCTCAGGCGCGGGGTGAGGTTGAGACTGTCGCTGCGGTCGAACTCGCGCTTGTCCGTGTCGTAGGCCTGCACCAGCCGGCCCGAGGCGTCGGTGGCGCGCAAGGTCAGGGCCATCGGCCAGACCTGGTCTTCGGTGACGAGGCCGACCCCCAACCCCCAGGACCAAGGCCCTTCCCGATCGCCCAGGTTGCCGTCGATCGAGGCCGTCGGACGCTCCAGCACCCGGGCGCCACCGAGCTTGAGGTCGCGCTGCGAGCTGCGGGCGGTGCGGCGCAGCACGATGTTGACGCTGCCGGCGATGGCCTGGGCGCTCTGGTCCACCCCCGGACTGCGGGAGACCTCCACCCGCTCGATCAAATCGGGCGAGAGGCTTTCGAGCGAAAAGCCCGGGGGCACCGGCTCGCCGTTGAGCAGCACCTGGGTGTAGCCGCCTCCGAGGCCCGACATGCGGATCTCGGCGGATCTCCCGCCGGTGGTGCTGATGGTGATGCCCGGCACGCGGCGCAGCGCGTCAGCGAGGTTGCTGTCGCCCTGCTTCAGCAACTCTTCGCGGCCGACCACGATGCGGGCATCCAGCGCGTCACGCCGGGCTTGCCATTCACCCGCGCTGCGCACCTCGACACGCTGAGGCGTGTCGGCCGCGGCAGGCGCTGAGTTGGTGTTCTGAGGGACGGTCTGGGCGCCCCCCGGCATCGCAAGACTGCACAGCCCGAGGCTGATCAACGAAGAGGTCAAGGGCAGGCAGCGCGCGGCCCGGCGAGTGAATGAATCGATCGACACGTGGAAACCCTGCGAAAACCCTGGTACGGCGGGTGTGAAGGCCGCGATTGAATCGACAGTGTCAAATCTCGTCAATCTTGATCAAGCTCATCAATATATGAAGCACCCACGCGCGGCGTCGCGTCCCTACACCACCGAGTTGCTGCCGGCAGGCGAAGCGGCCCGCCGGCTCGGCGTGAGCAAGTCGACGCTCTACGCCTACGTGAGCCGCGGCATGCTGAGTGCACTGGCCGACCCGGACGACCCGCGCGCCAGCCGGTATTCCAGCTTCGAGGTTGAGCAGTTGATGCGTCGGCGTGGCCAGGGGCGGCGCGCGGAGCAGCAGATTCCGGGGACGATGACGCAAGGCTTGCAGGTGCTCGACACCGCGCTCACCGGCATCATCGAAGGCCAGCCGGTCTACCGCGGGCGTGCGGCCACCACCCTGGCGGCCGAAGGGGCCACCCTCGAAGACGTGGCGCGGCTGTTGTGGCAGTTCGGCCCGAGCGACCCGTTCGCCGGCCCGGCGCCGGAACTGGGCCCACCATGGCTCGACGGTGTGCACCACACCGCCGCATGGCCGCTGTCGGATCGCGTGCTCGCGCGATGGGGTGCCGCCCTCGGCGGCCTGCATGGCCCCGCCTGGCTGCCGGATGGCGAAACACTCGCCCGAGCCTGTGGCCAGCACCTGCGTGCCGCCCTCGCCTGTTTCGTGGGCGTGGCGCCGTCGGCGCTGCCGGCGCACGAACTACTGGCCCGCCATTGGGCGTTGCCAGAGGGGGCGGCCGATCTGGTGCGCCAGGCCATGGTGCTGACCGCGGACCACGAGATGAACCTGATCGGGTTGTCGAGCCGGCAGTTGGCCTCCGTCGGTGCGACCTTGGGCTCAGCCCTGATGGCCGCGCTGTGCTACGTGAGCGCTGCGTTCAACGGCGGTGACTGTGCCCGCGTCGAGGCCTTGTGGGACGAGGTGACGGCGCAGCCCGATGAGGCCGCTGCCCTGAGCGCCCGGCTCGACCGTGGGGAAACCTTGCCCGGCTTCGACCACCTGTACTACCCGGCCGGTGATCCACGGGCGATGGCCTTGCTGGCGCTCGTCGAGCGATGGGGCGCCGCGGCGCCGATGGTGGCCACCGTCGACCGGCTGACCGGCTGGAAGCCGTCATTGGACTTCGGCCTGGTGGCCTTGCGCCGGGCGATCGGTGCTCCCCGCGAAGCCGCGACGGTGCTGTTGATGGCGCCGCGCTGCGTCGGCTTCCTGGCGCACGCGCTCGAGCAGCGGCGCAGTGGCGAGCGCATGTGGGTGCGCTCGCGCTACGTGGGGCCCTGACAGCCAGGGCCGCTGAGCTCAGGCGGGCACGGGCGTGCGGATCAGGTGGTCGAATGCACCCAGGGCCGCCTTCGCGCCATCGCCAGTGGCGATGATGATCTGCTTGAAGGGCACCGTCGTCACGTCGCCCGCGGCGAACACGCCCGGCACGCTCGTCTGGCCCTTGGCGTCGACCACGATCTCGCCGAAGCGGCTCAGTTCGATCACGCCTTTGAGCCACTCGGTGTTGGGCACCAAGCCGATCTGGACGAACACGCCTTCCAGCGCCACATGGTGCTTCTCGCCCGTGGCCCGATCGGTGTAGCTCAGGCCGTTGACCTTCTGCCCGTCGCCGGTGATCTCGGTCGTCTGGGCCCGCGTGTGCACCACCACGTTGGGCAGGCTGTTGAGCTTGTTGACGAGCACCGCATCGGCGCGCAGCGCATCGGCGAACTCGAGCAGGGTGACGTGTTCGACGACGCCGGCCAGGTCGATCGCGGCCTCGACCCCCGAGTTGCCGCCACCGATCACCGCCACGCGCTTGCCCTTGAACAACGGGCCGTCGCAGTGGGGGCAATAGGCCACGCCCTTGTTCTTGTACTCGGCCTCGCCGGGCACGTTGACATTGCGCCAGCGGGCGCCGGTGGAGATGACGATCGAGCGGCTCTTGAGCGACGCGCCGTTGGCCAGTTGCACCTCGACCAGGCCCCCGGGCTGGCTGGCGGGCACGAGCTTCTCGGCCCGCTGGTTGTTCATGATGTCGACGTCGTAGGTGCGCACGTGCTGCTCGAGTGCGGCCGCGAACTTCGGCCCCTCGGTCTCCTTGACCGAGATGAAGTTCTCGATGGCCAGCGTGTCCAGCACCTGGCCGCCGAAGCGTTCGGCCACCACGCCGGTGCGGATGCCCTTGCGCGCCGCGTAGATCGCCGCCGCCGCGCCCGCCGGGCCGCCGCCGATCACCAGCATGTCGTACGGGGCCTTGTCGGCCAGCCGCGCCGCGTCGCGCGCCGCGGCACCGGTGTCCACCTTGGCCAGGATCTCGGCCAGTTCCATGCGGCCGGTGCCAAAGGGCTGGCCGTTGAGGTAGACCGACGGCACACCCATGATCTGGCGCTCTTCGATCTCCGCCTGGTAGAGCCCGCCATCGATCGCCACGTGGCGCACCCGCGGGTTCAACACCGCCATCAGGTTGAGCGCCTGCACCACGTCAGGGCAGTTGTGGCAGGTCAAGGACATGTACGTCTCGAAGACGAAGTCCCCTTCCAGCGCCTGGATCTGCTCGATCACCTCGGCCTCCACCTTCGGCGGGTGGCCCCCGGCCTGCAGCAGGGCCAGCACGAGCGAGGTGAATTCATGGCCCATGGGGATGGCGGCAAAGCGCACGCCCAGGTCCACGCCGACGGGCTGAACGGAGAACGACGGCCGGCGCGTGTCCTGGCCGTCATGACGCACGTGGATCTTGCTCGGCGCCAGTTCGGCCAGCTCGTCGAGCAGCTCACGCATCTCGGCCGAGGCCGGACGGTCGTCCAGGCTGGCCACCAGCTCGATGGGGCGGGTGATGCGCTCGAAATAGGCCCGCAGCTGGGATTGGGTGGCAACGTCCAACATGGTCGATTCCTCGTGTTCGGGCAAGGCTGCGCCCAGGCCACCCATGGTAGGGCGGCATTCGGTTCGCAGTGGGGGGAGATCAGGGCCCGCGACAGGCAGCGCGGGCCGGAGAGAGAAAGGAGGAAAGGCTTAGATCTTGCCGACCAGGTCCAGCGACGGGGTCAGCGTCTTCGCGCCTTCGTTCCACTTGGCCGGGCAGACCTGGCCCGGGTTCTTGGCGACGAACTGGGCGGCCTTCAGCTTGCGCAGCGTTTCCTTCACGTCGCGGGCGATGGCGTTGTCGTGCACTTCCAGCGTCTTGATCGTGCCTTCCGGATCGATGATGAAGGTGCCGCGCAGGGCCAGGCCTTCTTCGGGGATGTGCACGCCGAAGGCGTTGGTCAGCGCGTGGGTCGGGTCACCCACCAGCGGGAACCTGGCCTTGCCGACGGCCGGCGAGGTTTCATGCCACACCTTGTGCGAGAAGTGGGTGTCGGTGGTCACGATGTAGACCTCGGCACCGGCCTTCTGGAACTCGGCATAGTTGTCGGCGGCGTCTTCCACTTCGGTGGGGCAGTTGAAGGTGAAGGCGGCCGGCATGAAGATCAGCACGGACCACTTGCCCAGCAGCGACTGCTCGCTCACGTCGATGAACTTGCCGTTGTGGAAAGCCTGGGCCTTGAACGGTTGGACCTTGGTGTTGATCAGCGACATCACGTGTTTCCTTCTAGAAGAAAGGGTGGTTGAGTGGATGGGTTGAATGTTAGATGCGCCGCAGCATTTAGATGATTGATTGATCCGATTTCCCTTATTGAGTGCCTCTATTGAGCCCCGATCCTGTCCCCGGTCTCGACCGCTGCCCTCGCTGCGGCGGCGGCTTCCATTGCGGCGCAGCCGGCCCCGCCCCCTGTCCCTGCGGCACGTTGAAGCTGAGTGAGGGCTTACAGTCCGCCCTTCGGCAGCGTTACACCGGCTGCCTCTGCCTGCCTTGCCTGCAGGCGCTCAGCCTGGGCGCGCCCATCGATCCCCCGATCGATCCCCCCGTCGGCGAAGCCTGGGCGTCACCTTCTGCACGCTGAAGCGGGTCAAGGCCCGGCGCGTGGCGTCGATAAGCCGACCAGCAGCACCGGCGACGGTGGTGCTCGTCTGCCCGCCCACCGACCCGATGCCCCGCCCCTCACCCCAAGACCACGCCGACCCGCGCGGCGCGGTCTCCGCCAACGAAGCCCTGGCTGCCGCCCTGGAGCGGCTGCCGCATGCCAGCGGCGCGGTGTGGCTACGCGGTCTGCTGGGCGTGGTGATCACCGTGCTGATGCTGGCCGCGTGGGCCTTCGTCAACACGGCGGACGGCCTGGCCGTCTCCAGCGCAGGCGACGCCGAGGCTCTGCATCTGGCGGGCCGCCAGGTCTTCCTCGCCGAACGACTCGCCGCGCGCGCCCTGTCGGCCGGCAACGGCATCGACGACACCGCCCCGCTGAACGACACCCTGAAGGACATGGTGGCCGACGCAGGGCGGCTTCATGAGCTGAGTGGCGTGTGGGGCGACGCAGAGGACGACCGCGGGCATTGGACCCATCGCCGCGAGCAGCTCTGGGGCGCCACCCGATCGTTGTTGATGGCAAGAGAGCGCGGCGAAACGGCCCTCGAGCCCTTCGTGGGCCAGGTGCAGGCCGAGGCCCGGCAGTTCATTTCGGCCATGGAGCCGGCAGCGAAAGACCTGCAACATCGCGCAGAAGAACGTCACGCCGCGAGCCGTGAGGCCCACGCCGTGTTGGTGGGCCTGCTGGCGCTCGGCGTCACCGTGTTGCTGCTCGGCCTGGGCGAGCCACTGGCGCGCCGGATGCGGCAGCACCACCAACGCCTGTGCGACCAGACCGAGCAGTTGCAGCGCCTGGCCCTGGTGGCAGACCGCACCCAGAACGCGGTCGTGCTGACGGACGCGCAGGCGCGCATCGTCTGGGTCAACGCCGCCTTCACCCGCATGACCGGCTACACGCTGGCCGAGGCGGAGCAGCAGCGCATCGACACCCTCACCGCCAGCCACGATGGCGACGCTGCCGGCCCGGTGGGCGACGAAGCCCAGCGAGCCGCACTCAGCCAGGCCCTGGCCCAGGGCACGCCGCTGCGCGCCGAGATGCTCAACCGCTGTCGCGAGGGCCGCAGCTACTGGGTGGACGTGGACGTGCAGCCGCTGCGCCAGCCCGATGGCACCCTCACCGGCTTCGTGATCGTTCAGAACGACATCACCGCCCAGGTAGAGCGACGCGATTACCTCGGCGCGATCCTGCGCGCTCTGCCCGCCGGGCTCATGGTGCAAGACGCGGAAGGCCGCATCGTCGATGCCAACCTGAAGGCCGAGCAACTCACGGGCATCCCGCGCGAGCAGATGATCGGGCGCCGTTCGGTCGACCCGCAATGGGCCATCGTCAACGCGGCGGGCGCACCGCTGCAACCCGAAGAGCTGCCCTCGGTGATCACGCTGCGCACCGGCGAGCCGCAAGTCGATCAACCGATCGGCGTGCACACCGCCGACGGCCAACGACGTTGGCTGCGCGTCAATACCCAGACCCTGCCCGGCCCGGGCGGGACATTGCAAGGCGTGGTCACCTGCTTCCTCGACGAAACCGAGGTGCGCGCCCAACGGAACCTGCTGCAGACGACGATCGACGGTGCCGGCGTGGGCACCTGGGACTGGAACATGCAGACCGGCCGCATCGACTACAACGATCGCTGGGCCCGCATGTTCGGCTTTGCCGCCGACGAGCTGCCGCGCACGCTCGACGAATGGCAGGCCCTCGTCCATCCGGAAGATGCCAGCGCCAGCCGCGCGGCCCTCAAAGCCCACCTGGCCGACGACAACGTGCCCTACCGCACCGAATTCCGGATGCGCCACCGTGGCGGCGAGTGGCGCTGGGTGATGGCTGCGGGCGCCGTGATCGAACGCGGGCCGGACGGCCGCGGCCGACGCATGGCCGGGGTGAACGTGGACATCCACGCCCGCAAACGGCTCGAGCAGGCGCTGAGCGACGCGGCCCTCACCGACACGCTGACCAAGCTGCCCAACCGCGCCGGCATCCAGCAGGCGCTGGCCCGCTGCGTCGAGCGGGTGCAGGCGGTGCCCGGCGCGATGTTCGCCGTGCTGTTCATGGACTTCGACCGCTTCAAGCTGGTGAACGACAGCCTGGGCCATGACGCGGGAGACGAGTTGCTGCGCCAGATCGCCGCCCGCGTGAAACAGACGCTTCGCAACAGCGACGACGTGGTGCGCGCCACCGAGTTGCCCGAGATCGCAGGGCGACTGGGCGGCGATGAATTCGTGGTGCTGCTGGACCGCATCTCCCGGCCGGCCGATGCCACCCGCGTGGCGGGGCGCCTGCTCGAAGCGCTGGCGGCGCCCTACCAAGTGGCCGGCCGCGCGGTCCAGTCGACCGCCAGCATCGGCATCGTGACCAGCGATGTGTCATCGGCGAATGTCGAGTCGGTGCTGCGCGATGCCGACACGGCCATGTACGAAGCCAAGCGGCGCGGCCGAGGTCGCTACGAGGTGTTCGACCCGGAGATGCACCGGCGCATCCGCCATGTGCTGGAGCTGGAGGCCGATCTGCGCCTGGCCTTGCAGCAAGAACAGCTGTACGTCGTCTACCAGCCGATCGTCGATCTCGTCACCCACCAGCCCGTCGGGCTCGAAGCGCTCGCCCGCTGGCACCACCCGCAGCGCGGCCCGGTGTCGCCGGCCGAATTCGTGCCCATCGCCGAAGAAGCCGGCCTGATCGAACAACTGGGTGAGCAGGTGCTGCGCCGAGCCTGCGCCGATCTCGCTGCATGGCAGCGAACGATGGACGCGGGTGCGCCCGAATCGGTGGCGGTGAACCTGAGCCGCGCCCAGCTGCGGCCGGGTCATCTGGCGGCGGCCGTGAGTGCGGCCTTGCAAGACAGTGGCCTGGGCGCCCAGGCCCTGCGGCTGGAGATCACCGAGACGCTGGCCATGCAGGGTGAATCGGCCCATGGCGTGCTGGCCGAACTGCGTGAGATGGGGGTGAGCCTCGCCCTCGACGACTTCGGCACCGGCTACTCGTCGCTCGCCTCGCTCGATCAACTGCCGATCGACACGGTGAAGATCGATCGGGCCTTCGTGGCCAAGATGGTCCACAACCCATACCAGACCGCCCTGGTGAAATCGACGGTGCAGGTGGCCGACGCGCTGGCGCTGCGGGTCGTGGCAGAAGGTGTCGAAACCGAGGCACAGGCCGACGCGCTCGCCGCGCTGGGTTGCCACGCCGCCCAGGGCTACCTCTTCGGCCGGCCGATGTCGGCCGCCGATTTCGCTGCGTGGTGGACAACACACCAGAGCGCAGTGCGCACGCGCCCGGCCGCCTCGCTGCCAGCCGCCGCAGCTGAGCCTTCGGCCGCGGGGATCGCGGGGCACGCATCCGCCGCCAGCGCCCCGCCCGCCAGCACCCAGCCCGCCGAGACCGGCGCGGCCGATGCCGTCGGTGCAGCCAGCCAGTCGGTGCCCGCCTGAAGCACCCGAGCGCGGCAGCGGTTCGACGCTGGTTCAACGGCTGGTGCGGCCCTCGACAAGCGCTCCGACGTCTGACGACACGTCTGAAGGCCCCGGTGAAGGCGTCTTCTTGCCGTGCCCATAGTTCACCAGGCCCGATTGACCCGCGTTGACGCGCTTGCCATTGCGCTCGGCGTAGCCGCTGTAAGGCTGGCTGCCTTCATGCCAGACCCAGCCACCGATCAGCTTGTTGTCGACCGCCTCCGCGGCACCGCTGTCGCGCCACAGCGTCCAGTGGACGTGGTCACCGCTCGCGCTGCCGCCGCAGGGCAGCTCGACACCGTTTTGGCCGATGAACTGCCCCTCGGTCATCGACTGGCCGTTGCTGATGTTGGCCTGGTTGCGGGTGTGGTAGTAGCCGGTGGACCAGCCGTTCTTGTGCATCACCTTGATGTAGGGCCAGCGCGCGTTGGTGCAGTACTTGTAGGCGGTTCCCTTGCGTGAGGTGAGCACCCGGGCGTCGCCACCCCAGAAGTCGATCGCGTTGTAGGGGCGGCTCGATCCGCTGTCACCGTGCACGCCGGAGGTGCCCCACACCGGCCCCATGTACTTGAAGGGCAAGGACAACCCCACATCGACCGCCAGCGTGGACTCGCCCGTCGCGAAGGCGCCGGTACGGCGCGCCTGGATGGCGCTCAGCCGCTGGGCGAACAGTTCGCGCTCGTCGCGGCTCACGATCCCCACCGGCGCCGACTGCGCCAGCGCGTTGAAGCGAACGCTGTCCTCCAACGCCACCTCCCAGCCGCCCGCCGAATGCCGCGCGATGAAAAGCACCGCCACCGGGCCCGCATGCAGCCCATCCGGGATCGGAAAGTACGCGCCGCCGAACAGCCAGCGCCCATCGGCCGACTGACGGTGCGGCTCAACCACCGGCGTCGTCAACGCGCCATAGGCCTCGCGCGCCTGCTCGCCATGACGGCTCAGCACCGCCTGGCGAATCGCAGCCTCCCAGCCCGCCAGGCGTGGCGTGACGATCGCTTCGGCATTGGTGCGTCCGTCGTCCGCTTCGGGCCCGCCGCCTGCCACGGTGGGGGACACGCTGTCGTGTGCGAAGGTGGCCGTGCACATGGCGATGAGCGCCATGGCGGCGGCATGGCGAGCGAGGCGGTGAGCGGGGCGGTGATAGCGCCCGGGCCCTGGCCATGTTGATGGGGGTTGCATGACTGTCTCCTGAAGTGTTTGCAATCGCAGCGCGACCATAGCGGCATGCCGACGGCCGGCGCGTGACCTTCGGTTTCGTGGGCTCTCCAGGTGTTGCAGGCGTCTGCGGCCCCAGCCCGCTCGCCCCGCCGCGATCAGTTGTCGGCGCGGAGGAACCGGCGCAGATCGGCGCCCAGGCGCGCCAGGTTCAGCGGCTTGGTCCAGTACTCCACCGCACCGGCCGCCAACGCGGCATCGACCGCATCGGGCATCGCACTGGCGGACAGGGCCACCACCGGCGCCATGTTGAGCAGCGCCTGCTGGCGCAGTTGCAGCAACAGGTCAATGCCGTGCATGTCCGGCAACTGCATGTCCAGCAGCACCAGGTCGACGCCCTGGCCGCGGGCGCGAAAGCCGGCCAACTGCTCCACGCCATGGGCACCGGTGGACGCGCTGCTCAATTGCACCCCCGGCCAGCGCAGAAGAAACTGCTCGACCAACATCAGGTTGACCGGGTTGTCTTCGACGTAGAGGATGTGCCCTTCCAGCGCACCGTCGCTGCCCGGTGTCAAGCCTGCGGCGCCCCCGACCACCACGGCAGCATCTTCGTCGAGGCGGGCGCGCGGCAGCCGCACGCTCATTCGGGTGCCGAGGCCCGCCGCACTCTCGGCGGTGATCGTGCCGCCCATCTTCAGCACCAGTTGGCGGGTCAGGTGCAGGCCGATGCCGGTGCCTTCGACAGGGCCGCGCTCACGGCCGAGGCGGTTGAAGGGTTCGAACAGGTGGGCCTGCTGCGACTCGTCCATGCCGAGGCCGTTGTCCACCACGTCCAGACGCACCGTCTCGCCATCGACCGCGACCTGCACCACCACTTCACCACCCGCACGGTTGTACTTGCAGCCGTTCGACAGCAGGTTCAGCACCACCTGCCGCAGCCGCGTGGCATCCGCGCGCACCGCCAGGTCCTGCAGATCGCCATCGAGGGTGTGACGCAGTTGAACCTGGGCCCGCGCCGCCAAGGTGGCCGACACCGACAGTGCCGACTCGACCATCGGCCGCAGCGCCACCGGCTCCAGCTGCATGTCCAGCTCGCCGGCCTCGATGCGGGAGACATCCAGCACATCGTCGATCAGGGCCAGCAGGTGCCAGCCTGCCTCACGCATGAGGCCCAGGTGCCGCAGTTGCCTTGGGCTCATCGGCTCGCGCGGGTCGTCGCTCAGCAACTGCGCAAATCCCAACATGGCGTTCAGCGGCGTGCGCAGCTCATGGCTCATGCGCGACAAGAACTCGGTCTTCGCCTGGCTGGCCACCTCGGCCAGAAGACGCGCTTCCCGCGCGGCCTCGGCGGCGATGCGCTCGGTGAGGTCGTGGATCACCGCGGTCATCGTCATCTCGTCGCCGTCGCCCTGGCGCGTGATGGCGGCCTCGAAGGCGAAGCGCTCGCCGTCCGCGCGCACGCCATGGAGCCGGCGCTCCCGACCCAGCGTGACCTGCTCGCGGCCGCCGTCGACAAAGGCCTGCATGCCGTGCTGGTGCCGCGTCAGCAGATCGCGCGGCACGAAGGCATCGAGCGGCCGCCCCAGCACGTCTTCAGCGCTGACCCGGAACATCTCGCACGCGGCGCGATTGAACATCAATACCCGCTGGGACGCGTCGACGGTGATGATCGCGTCCATCGCCGATTCGACGATGCCGGCCAGTTGCCGCTCACGCGCCTGCAGCGCTTGCTCGGCGCGGCGGCGCTCGGTGATGTCGTGGCTGATCGTCAGCACGGCGGGCTGGCCGTCGTAGTCGATCAACTCGCCATTGATGAGCACGATGCGCTCGGCCCCGTCGGCGCCGCGCACCCGGGCCTCGAAATCGCGCACGCCGGCGTTCTGCTGCATCGCCGCCATCAACCGCTCATGGTCGTCGAGCGACATGCCCAGTCGGTCCTCGTGCAGTTTGCGGCCGATCAGCGCCTCTCGCGGGCGCCCCACGCGCTTCGCGAAGACCGCGTTCACATCAAGCAGGCGGCCTTCGTGCAGGGTGCGCACGGCCATGCCGGTGGGCGAGGCATCGAAGATGGTCTTGAAGCGGCGATGGTCGGTGGCGGCCTGGCGCTGCGCCTGCAGTCGGGCCTGCTCGCGCTGCAGGTTGTCGAGCGCGAAGGCCAGGTCGTCGGTCAGCTGGTGCAGCAGCTCCACCAACGCATCGTCGAACCAGTTCGGCTCGTCCATGTGCAGCAGCAGCACCCCCACGATCTCGCCTGCGCAACGCAGCGGGAACACCGCCTGCGCCCGCACACCCGCTTCGTCGGCATGGCGCCGCCAATCGGCGGCCCGGGGGTCGTGCACGATGTCGTTGCACACGCCGGTCAGACCGGCATGCAATGCACGCCCGGTCAGCGTGTGGACAAAGCCCTCGGCGCGCAGGTCGCAGTGGGCCGGCATCCCGCCAAAGAGCCGCTCTGCCGGCCCGGACCAGGCCACCGCCACCAACTCGTGCTCAGCCTTCAGCCACGCGCTGGCAATGCGCGCCTGGCCTGCGCCCACGCAGGCCTCGCAGGCCTCGCGCAGCAGTTGGTCGCGCGGAGCCCGGTGGATGATGGCGCGCTGGGTGCGTGACAAGGCCGTCAGGAAGCCCTGCAAGCGCAGCACCTGCCGCTCTGCCAGGCGCTGCTCGGTGATGTCTTCGCCGATGCTGGCGCGCCCGAGCACCAGGCCACGCTCGTCGCGCAGCACCGTGCTGCTCCAGCGCACCCATCGCGGCTCGCCCCCGCGGCTGAGCAGCGGCGCCTCGTTGTGCGCGGGCAGCGTGCCGTCTCGCAGGGCGCGCAGCCAGGCATCACGCTCCCCGTCCAGACCCGGCGGCATGCAATGGTCGCACCAGCTCGCACCGATCAGCTCATCCAGGGGCCAGCGGGTGCGCTGCAGAAAGAATCCGTTCGCATAGGTGATGCGACCCTCTCGGTCTACGGCCATCGCGAACAGCTCCACCGTGTCGAGCATTTCGCGAAAGCGGCGCTCCGACTCGGCCAGCCTCGCCTGCGCACGGTCGCGCCCGTCGAGCATGCGGTTGAACTCGATCGCCACGGTGCGGAACTCACCGGGCAGGTTCTCGTCGGCCCGAGCCTGCGGATGGCCCTCGGCCACGGCCCGCGCCGTGCCGGCCAGGTGAGCCAGCGGCGCCACCAGGCGTTGCGACAGGCGCCAGGCGAGCCACAGCACCAGGGCGGACAAGGCGACCAGCGCCAGCAGGGCACGGCGCACCTGCTGCCGCACGGGGGCCAGCACGGCTTCTTCCGGCAACCCCGCGATGACCACAAGCCCTTGCGCCTGGACTGGCGCCAGCGCGTAGAAGCGCCGCACCCCATCGACGCCGCCTCCGACGCCACGCCCCTCCGGCCAGCGCTGCCTGAACGCCAGCAGCCGCTCGGACTCGTCGCGCCCAATCCACGTGGCCGCGTCAGGGTGACGCGCCAGCACGATCCCCTCGCGATCCTGCAACGCTACCGTGCTGCCTTCCGGATCGGCATAGCGCCGCCAGCCTTCCGACCACTGCACCAGGTCGAGGGTCACCAACAGCACCCCGACGACTTGGCCGTCCGGCGCATGGACGCGGCGAAGCAAGGGCAGCACCAACCGCTGCGCGACCGGCCCCCAGCGCGGTCGGCCATAAACCAAAGCGTCGGTCGTCAAGGCCTCGCGGAACTCGGGGTAGTCAGCCACGGTGGCGGGCATCCGGGGTGAGTCGACCGACACGCACAGCGGTCGCCCTTCGGGGCTCAGCATCGCGACATTCATCAGCAAGGGATCGATCGTCACCATGCCCACCATCAGCAGGCGGCAGGTCTCACCGTCGGCGCGGCGGATCTCGGGCCGGGTGCTGAGAAAGTCCAGCAGGCGCCGGTTTCGCTGCAGCGTGATGTCGACTTCCCAGGCGACCAGCTCGGCGCGGCGTTGCGCGCGGTCGAGCACGCGCTGCTCGGCGACGCGTTGCTCCTGCATGATGTCGAGCACCCACGCCAGGACCCAGGGCAGTGTGACCACCCCGACCAGCAAGAGCAGTCTTCCCAGGAAGGTGCGCGCGGGTTTCATGGAACGCTGAGGCTCGCCGGGCGTGAAGCCGCCCGTTCGGTCCGCAGCCGGGCAAGGGTAGTGCACGCCGGGCGCGACGACAAGGCTGCCCCTCGCGCGGTGAGGTTCTCAGGTTCTCCGGGGGCGTTGGGCGGCGTGCACCAGCGGGGCGAACTGGACGGCCATCCAGTATGCTGGCGGGGTGTCTGCCATCACCACGCCCGCCACCCACGCCGCCGCCGCGTCGGTGGCCGCGCGTGTCGACCCGCTGGCCAGCCTGAACGAGCCGCAGCGTGAAGCTGCCGAGCATGGCGACGGGCCGCTGCTGGTGATCGCCGGGGCGGGGGCCGGCAAGACGATGACCCTGGCCGCCCGCGTGGCGCGGCTGGTGCTGGGCGGCGCGGACCCGAACCGCCTGATGCTGCTGACCTTCTCGCGGCGGGCTGCGGTGGAGATGCAACAGCGCGTGGCGGGGCTGCTGCAGGCCTCGCTGGGCCTGCCCGCAGGTGCGGCGCCGGTGCTGCCTTGGGCCGGCACCTTCCACGCCATCGGCGCCCGGCTGCTGCGCGAGCAGGCCGGAAGGCTGGGGCTGTCGGACGACTTCACCATCCTCGACCGCGCGGATGCCGAAGACCTGATGGGTTGGGTGCGCGAGGCCCAGGGCCTCGCCCGTGCGGCCGAGACGGGCTCGGCGCGCTTTCCGCTGAAGGGAACCTGTCTGGCGATCTATTCGCGTGCCGTGAACAGCCAGGCGCAGCTCTCTGACGTGCTGCGCCAGGCCTTCCCCTGGTGCGCACACGCCGAGGAGGGCCTGCGGGGCCTGTTTCGAGCGTACGAGGCCACCAAACGGGATCAGCACGCGCTGGACTACGACGACCTGCTGCTGTGGTGGGCCGAGTTGATGCGCGAGCCCGATGTGGCCGCCTGGCTGGGCGAACGCTTCACCCATGTGCTGGTCGACGAGTACCAGGACACCAACCGCTTGCAAGCCGCGATCCTGTTGGCGCTTAAGCCCCAGGGCCGGGGCCTCACCGTGGTCGGCGACGATGCGCAGGCGATCTATTCGTTCCGGGCCGCCGAGGTGCGCAACATCCTCGACTTTCCGGGCGCGTTCTCGCCCCCCGCCCGGGTGGTCACCCTCGATCGCAACTACCGCTCGACGACGCCGCTGCTGACGGCGGCCAACGCGGTGATCGCACTGGCGCCGGAGCGCTTCAAGAAGGCGTTATGGACCGATCGTGCCGGCACCGCACGGCCTCAGCTGGTGGCGGTGGATGACGAGACCGCGCAGGCTCGATGGGTGGTGGACCATATCCTCGCGCGGCGCGAAGGCGGCCTGAAGCTGAAGTCGCAGGCGGTGCTGTTCCGTACCTCGTCTCACAGCGCGGCGCTCGAGCTGGAACTGGCGCGGCGGCAGATCCCGTACGTCAAGTACGGCGGATTGAAGTTCCTGGAGGCGGCGCACGTGAAGGACGTGCTGTCGATCCTGCGCTGGGCCAGCAACCCGAGGCTGCGCCTGGCGGGCTTTCGGGTGGCCCAGCTGGTGCCGGGCATCGGCCCCGCAACGGCACGCCGCCTTCTGGACGCGATGGACGCCCACGCGGACCCGGCCGCGGTCTTGCAGGCCTTCGAACCTCCCGCCGCGGTACGCGGCGAGTGGGAGGGGCTCGCCGCCCTGATGCAGCGGCTGTCGGCCCACAGCGAGTGGCCCGGTGACATGGCCCTGGTGGCCGACTGGTACGGGCCACATCTGGAGCGGCTGCACGACCACCCGGTGCCACGGCGTGCCGATATCGAGCAATTGGCCCGCCTGGCCGCGGGCCACGCCAGCCGTGAGCGGTTCCTCACGGAGCTGACGTTGGACCCGCCCCAGGCCACCAGCGACGAAGCCGGCGACCCGCACCTGGACGAGGACTACCTCATCCTCTCCACCATCCATGCGGCCAAGGGCCAGGAGTGGTCAGCCGTGAGCGTGCTCAACGTGATCGACGGCTGCATACCGGGCGATCTGTCGACCGCCACCCCCGCGCAGCTTGAAGAAGAGCGCCGGCTTCTCTACGTGGCCATGACTCGCGCACGCCACCACCTGTCGTTGATGGTGCCGCAGCGCTTCTATGTGACGCAGCAGCGCCGCTTCGGTGACCGCCATCTCTACGGGGGGCTGTCCCGGTTCATCACGCCGGAGGTGGCCGAGCACTTCGACAGCATCGGGCCGGCCACGCCGAACTGGGCTATCGGGCCACCCACCCCGCCACCCGGCGCCGTGCTGGACCTGGCCCGCCGGCTGCGCGAGCGCTGGTGAAACGCCAGACGCCGGCACCGCCCCATCGGTGCCGGCGGGCACTGCCGCGTGGGCGGCCGTGCCAGCGGCCTCGCAGCGCAAGCGCTATCGGCCGCGGCTCAAGGCGTCCACCAGTTGCCCGAGACGGTGATCAACACATGCATGCGGATCGCATCGCCGAAGTAGTCGACCTTGGTGCCGTAGTCGCCACCGGTGATCGACGACCACAGGCTGTTGAGCCAGCTTTGGGCGCCGGAGCCACCGAGCATGGCATTGACGGCCATCGGGGCGGTGAACGAGAGATCGTCGTAGTTGACGTAAGAGCTGCCGTTGGTGCCGTTCTTCACGTAGTAGCCGGCGCGGATGCCGGTGGGCGAGCCGGCCTTCGACTTGATCCACGAGGCCATTTTTTGCTGCGGCGCCAACATGTCGGTCTTGCCGTTGTTCAACCAGCTCATCGCCAGGCGCCACGGCGTGCGGCACGAGTTGTAGTTGAAGTCACCGTCGTGCTTGCTCTCGAGGTAGGTGCCCGACACCGGCACCCAGTTTGAGCCCGAGCGGACCATGAAGTCAGGCATCAGGCCGGTCGAGCCGCTGCCGTGGGTGTACTGGTAGTTCACCGCCTGCGAGATCGTGTCGTAGACCTTGTTCCACTTGGTGGTGTTCGCGGTGTCGTACTTCGCGAAGGCGAGGATGTGACCGGTCATGAAATCCGACGGCCGGGTGTGGTTGGCATCGCTGCCGGAAGCCCAATCGCCTGGCGTGAGGTTCCAGTAGGTCTGGTTGACGTCGTAGTCGAGGATGTCGTGCATCACCTCCAGCGCGCGCGCCTTGTAGTTGATGCTGCCCGACGAGCCCCACTGCACATGGGCCAGCAGCAGCGAATACGCGATGTCCAGGTCACCATCGGTGGCCGAGTCATTGCCCTCGACGTTCTTCATCACGCCGCCCGAGTACGTCTGCTTCCACGACATCAGGTGCGGGCCCGCCCCGCTGTAGTGCTTGGTGAAGTAGCCATACATCGAATCGAAGGTCGACTTGTCGGCCATGTAGGCGGCCAGCACCATGCCGTAGCCGTGCGCCTCGGACACGGTGGAGTTGCTGCCGTCGTACTTCACCCAGGTGCCCTGGCCGCCGAGCGTGCGCAGGTAGTTGGTCTTCCAGGCGTTGTAGTGCGCCGTCACCTTCGAATCCATCGCCGATTGGCTGACGTTGTTGGGCTTGATGGCGCCGGCGGTGTAGGTTACGTGGTAAGGGAACGGGCGTGCAGCCGCCTGCGGCGCCACGCGGTCGACCGTCTCGTCCACGGCAGCGGCCTGCTGATCGCTTGCGTCGGCGCCTTCCGCCCCTTGAGCCCGCGCGCCGGGTGTGCTGAGGCCATGCTCGGGGCGCAGGCCGACGCGGGCGCTGGTCTCCACCCCGTCGGCGGCCAGGGTGTCTTCTTCTCCGCCGCCGCAGGCGACCAGCAACGAGGCACTGAGTACCGCCAGCGCCATGCCGGCCACCGACTGTGATCGAACCGTCTTCATGATGCGCTCTCCTCGACGTGGGTGTTGATGGGTGGAGCCGATCTTCGGCGGAGCCACGCTCGGCGTGAATACGGCAGCTTGCTGTATCGGCTCGGGCGATCTACCTAGGGGCAAACGCTTCCGAGGCAACCAGACGTTTCCGCGTCGGCGTTTCCGCGTCTGTAGGGCCCGGCCGTCCGCGGCCCCTATGACAAAGGCCGCACACCTTACGATGTGCGGCCTCTGGTGCGCCACTCGTCAGCGTCTTCGCGGGGCCGCCGGTGCGGCCGCCACCACGATCAGGCCACGTTGGGCCGCTCGTAGCCGAAGCGCTGGATGATGAACTTTTCGCGCCGCGCGACGATGTCGATGCTCTCGACGTCGTAGTAGTGGGCGAACGGGAACGGGCGAACCGACTTGTTGGTCGGCTTGGCTTCGTAGATCTTGGCGCGCTGCTGGTCGGTCAGCACGATGTTGCAGTTGTCCAGCGCATGCACCAGGTCATCGGCCAGCGTGTGCTGGCGAACAATGTGCTTGACCGCGACCCGCTCCGCCTCGAAGGCGCGCAGCTGCTTCAGGGTGTTGATCGTCGGCGGGATCTGCTCCGAGCCCGGCACGAACAGGTTGAAGTAACGGAAGGTCATCAGCCCGCCGAGCTTGCCGATCGGCGACTTGGAGAAACCGTCTTCGACCAGGCGGCGGGCCGCTGGTGAGCACACCAGGCGCAACCACTCGCGGAAGGCCTCCGCATCGCCCGGGTCCTTGTAGTAGAAACCTTTGGCGCGATCGACCCCCAGGCGGTCGGGAATGAGGATCGGCTTCCACTTCTTGTCGCTGCCCTCACCGCGGCCCGCGGCAAGCGCCTTCATCTTTTCCTTCTGGGTCTTGCGCACCTCGACGAGCTTGTCGTGCACGCGGTCCCAGCGCTTCGGGTTCGTCAGGCGTTGGTAGAGCTTGCCCTGCTGCTGGCAGCCGTATGACCACAGCGACAGGTACCAGCCCCACGGGTCGCGCACCGAGCCGAGGAAGGTGCGCCCGCTGGCCAACAGCTCCGGCGTGGGCACGTTGTGCTTGCCGTCGCTCTTGCCACCCACCGTCTCCTTCAACAGGTTCTTGATGTGCGTGGAACCAGTCTTTTGCAGTTCGACGAAAACGACTTTGTCGGAGATCAACACGGTGGGCCTCGACGATGCGGTGGATGGGGCGGACGCAAGTGTCCTCCGCGTGCGCGAAGACATGTAACTGATGAATATGGGGGGCAATCCCCCCTACCGGGTTTGCCCCAAGAGTCCGGGTCCGTCGCCTATCTCTATGATGTCGCGTCGTGTAAACGTTTCCACGGAAGAAAAAGCCGGCTACATGTCTTCATCAATCTTCACACCTGTCGAGTTTCCCGTTGACTTTTTGTGGGGAGCTGCGACAGCTGCTTACCAAGTTGAGGGTTCTCCCCTGGCGGATGGGGCGGGCGTGAGCAGCTGGCACCGCTTTGTCCGCACTCCCGGAAGGGTCCGCGATGGAGATACCGGTGACGTGGCGTGCGATCACTACCGGCGCTGGCCTGAGGATCTGCAGTGGATGCGACGCATCGGCCTGGGCAGCTACCGCTTCAGCATCTCGTGGTCGCGCATCCTGCCCGAAGGCCGGGGCCGCGTGAACCCTGCCGGCCTGGCCCACTACGAGCGGAAGGTCGACGCCCTGCTCGAAGCCGGCATCCAGCCCAACATCACCCTGTACCACTGGGACTTGCCCGCCGCGCTCGACGACCGCGGCGGCTGGCTGAACCCGGACATCGCCGACTGGTTCGCCGATTACGCCAGCGTGTTGTTCAAGGCACTCGGTGACCGCGTGCCGATGTGGGCGACCTTGAATGAACCGTGGGTCATCACCGATGGCGGCTTTCTGCACGGCACGCTGGCGCCCGGGCACCGCAGCGCCTACGAGGCGGCGATCGCGGCGCGCCAGCTGATGCGAGCGCACGGTCGCGCGGTGCAGGCCTTTCGCGCCCTGGTGCCGGCGGCGCCCGATCGGCGCATCGGGCTGGTGGTCAACATCGAGCCGAAGTACCCCGCCAGCCATGGCGCGGCCGACCTCGCGGCCACGGCGCGCGCCGACGCCTACATGAACCGGCAGTACCTCGACCCCGCGCTGCGCGGCACGACACCCGCCGAGCTGCCCGAGGTCTTCGGCGAGGCGTGGGTGGATTGGCCGGCAGAGGAACTGGCGCTGGCCCACCAGCCGCTGGACTTCATCGGCATCAACTACTACACCCGGGCCGTGGTGCGCGACGACCCGGCCGCCTGGCCGCTGCGCGCTTCGGCCGTGCGCCAAACGCAGGCCACGCACACCGAAACGGCGTGGGAGGTGTACCCGCCCGGGCTCACCGACACGCTGCTGTGGTTCAAGCAGCACTATGGCGACCTGCCGATCTACATCACCGAGAACGGCTCGGCCTTCTACGACCCGCCGAGCGTGGAAGCGCCGGTGCTCGACGACCCTCTTCGCACGGACTACCTGCGCCGCCATCTGCGGGCGGTGCATGCCGCCCGCGAGGCGGGCGTCAATGTGCGTGGTTATTACGCCTGGTCACTGTTGGACAACCTCGAATGGGCGCTCGGGTATTCCAAGCGCTTCGGTCTGCTGCACGTGAACTACGCGACGCAAAAACGCACGCCGAAAGCCACTTGCGCGCTCTATTCGCAGGTGATCTCGACGCGTGGGCGTTGCCTGAACGACACAGCATCGGCGCCCACGGATGGGCTGCCTCGCCTGTCGAGCTGACAACAGTCGCCGAAGGGGATGATCGATGGCGTCTAATGCCATGAACGTAAAACTCCGGGGCCTCGTGGTCGCCTCGCGAGCCGGGGCGAAGCGGGCGGCATCACCGCTTGCCGACGCGCCGGCGCGCGGGCGGCAACATGCCCTGCCATCGCATCCATAGCCCCATGGCCACCACCATCAAAGACGTCGCCCGCGAAGCCGGTGTATCGGTCGCCACCGTGTCGCGGGTCATGAACGGCCACGCCGCCGTCACCCCCGAAACGCGCGAACGAATCCAGCGCATCGCCAAGGAACTTCGGTTCACGCCATCGAGCGCGGCCCGCAGCCTCATCACCCGGCGCACCCACACGGTGGGCGCGCTGCTGCCGGATCTGCACGGCGAATTCTTCTCCGAGCTGATCCGCGGCATCGACGTGGCGGCGCGTTCGCGCGGCCTGCACCTGCTCGTTTCCAGCTCGCATGGCAACACCGCCGAGGCCACCTCGGCGCTGCGTGCGATGCACGGCCGCGTCGACGGCCTGCTGGTGATGTCGCCGCACATGGACCCGGAAGAACTCGTGGGCGCCATGCCCCCGGGGGTGCCGGCCGTGATCATGAACGCGGGCCGCGAAGACGCCCCGCACGCCAGCTTCCGGGTCGACAACTTCGGCGGCGCCCAGGCGATGGTGCGCCACCTGGCCGACGTGGGCCACCGTAGCATCGCGTTCATCGCCGGCCCAGACGGCAACCATGAAGCGCAAGAGCGGCTGCGCGGCTACCGGGCCGCCCTGGCCGAGGTGCTGCCCGGCACGCCCGAGCTGGTGCTGCCCGGCGACTTCACCGAACAAAGCGGCCAGCGTGCAGGGCAAGAGCTGCTGGCGCTGTCGCAACGCCCGAGCGCCGTCTTCGCCGGCAACGACATGATGGCACTGGGCTGCCTGTCGGTGTTCCTGCAGCGCGGCGTCGCCGTGCCGAAGGACATCGCGCTGGCCGGCTTCGACGACATCCCGATCTGCCGTTATGTGCAACCCGCATTGACCACCGTGCGGGTGCCCATCGTCGAACTCGGCGCCCTGGCGCTGGCCGAGCTGGCCTCGGCCATCGAGGTGCCCGAACGACCACCGGCTGGCGCCCGCACTTTGCGGGCCGAGCTGGTGGTGCGCCAGTCGAGTCTTCGCCCGGCCTGAGCCGGGCGGTGCCGACGGCTCTCTCGCTTCCGCAGGAAACAACGCCAAACCGAACACGGAGACAGTCCATGATCACATCGCGTAAACGTTTTCAACGACATGCACTGGCGGCCGCCGCGGCTTGGCTGCTGGTGGCCGGCAGCACGCCGCTGCACGCCCAGGTCAGCACCGCCACCCTGCGCGGCGTGATCAACTCCGGCAGCGCCGCCGCCCAGGCCGGCACCCCCGTGCAGGCGGTCAACAAGGACAACGGCACCACCTACCGCACCACCACCGCCAGCGATGGCAGCTACTCGCTGGTGGGGCTGGCGCCAGGGCGCTATGAGTTGCGCGTGGGCGGCGCAGCCAGCGAGGTGGTGACGCTGCAGGTCGGCGAAACCGCGACGCTCGATCTCGCGGTGGGCACGGCCCAGCAGGTGACGATCGTCGGCTCGCTGAACCGCAAAGACGTGAAGGATTCGCAGCTCGGCACCAGCGTGACACGGCGCCAGATCGAGAGCCTGCCGCAGAGCACCCGCAACTTCCTGAGCTCGGTCGACCTGGCGCCCGGCGTGGCCTACAACGAATCGGCCAACACCGGCCAGGTGAACCTGCAAAGCGGCGGGCAGGACCGCAACAACATCAACGTCTACATCGACGGCGTCGGGCAGAAGAACAACATCCTGCGCAACGGCGCATCCGGCATGGATTCGAGCCGCGGCAACCCGTTCCCGCAGTCGGCGATCGCCGAATACAAGGTGCTGACGCAGAACTACAAGGCGGAGTTCGACCAGGTCAGCGGCGCGGCCATCACCGCCATCACCAAGTCCGGCACCAATGAATTCCATGGCGAGGTCTACGTCGACCGCACCGGCACCAACTGGACCGAGAAGAACCCGTTCCAGGAAGAAGCCGAACGCAGCGGCGTGCCCCGCCCGTCGTCCACGCAGATCCAGGCCGGGGTCGCGGTGGGCGGCCCGATCGTGAAGGACCAGATCCACTTCTTCGCGGCCTACGACGGCAAGCAGATCGACAGCTCGCGCCAGGTGATCGCGCAGAACACCAACCTGCTGCCGGCGGACAAAGGCATCGTGCCGGCGCTGCTGGCCGAGGCCGGCGCCACGGTCGACAAGTTCCACGAAGACCTGTTCCTCGGCAAGATCGATGCGCAGCTCAACGAAGACCAGCGCCTGACGTTCAGCGCCAAGATCCGCACCGAGACCGACCGCGTGCCGGAAGACACGCGGTTGAGCGTGCCCGGCAACGACAAGGCTCGCAAGAACGACGAGACCCGCATCGACCTGAAGCACGAGTGGACGTGGGGCAACCTGCTCAGCGAGGCGCGCATCGGCTGGGAGGAGTACACCTACAACCCGAAATCCGCTGCGACGACGCCGTTCATCAAGTACAAGGGCTCGACCTCGGGCACCAAGGACGGCTGGCAGGACGTGCTGTTCGACGGCGGCTCGCCCGACGCGCAGTTCCGCCGGCAGCAGGGCACCTTCATCTCCGAGGAGCTGACCTGGACCGGCGCCAAGGGCCACGTCGTCAAGGGTGGTTTCAAGCTCAAGGACATGAAGTACCGCCTGTCGGGCACCTCGCGCAGCGTCGACGTCGTGCAGGCGCTGATCGACCCGACCGCCGGCTTCCTCTACTACGACGGCAGCAACTGCACGGGCACCAACGTCTCCAACACCGGCGACAGCTCGGACCAGTGCCAGATCGACCGCGCCCTCGCGCCCGCCTCGGTGGGCTACAGCAACCAGCAGTACGGCCTCTACCTGCAGGATGACTGGGCGGTGTCCAAGCAGCTCGAAGTCAACGTCGGCATCCGTTGGGACTACGAGACCAACATGCTGAACAACGACTACGTCACTCCCGAGGACCGCGTGACGGCGCTCTACGCCGAAGACGGCCGCACCATCGCCGGCATCACCGCGCCCGCCGGTCAGACGTATGCCGAGTCGCTGGCGCTGGGCGGCATCAACATTGCCGACTACATCGCCGACGGCCGATCCCGCAAAGCCTACAAACAGGCCTTCGCACCGCGGGTCGGCGCGTCCTATGACCTCTTCGGTGACCGCGCCTCGGTCATCTTCGGTGGCTGGGGCCGTTCGTACGACCGCACGATGGCCAACCACGCGCTGGACGAGCGCCAGAAGAACGCGCAGGCTGGCGGCGAGATCTGGCTCATCAAGAACGACTTCAAGATGCCGTTCGCCGACCAGTTCACCCTCGGGCTGCGGCAGGCGCTGGGCACCTGGAACGCCGAGATCGCATACAGCCACGTGCACGCCAAGAACCAGTTCATCTGGTTCGGCGGCAACCGCGACCCGCAAGGCGGCTACGGCAACCAGAGCCCGATCGATCCGCTGTGGGGCGGCCCGAACGGATACGGCACCCTCGTGCTGGGTGACTTCGTCGGCGAGAACAAGACCGGCTCCGTCTTCGTCAAGGCCGACAAGCCGTACAGCAGCGAATCGGGCTGGGGCCTCACCGTGGCCTACACCTACACCGACGCGCAGACCAACGCCCGGAACTGGGACGACGACATCTTCAACTGGACCTACGGCCGCGACACCGCCGGCTTCAACACCTCGCGCCTGGTGGACAAGCACCGCGTGGTGGCCGCGCTCGTCACCGACGGCCTGCTGCCCTGGGGCATCCAGGTGTCGGCCAAGGCGGTGTGGGCCAGCGGCAAACCGCGCCAGATCACCGACTGCCGCGCCGGCTGGGACCAATGCGTCTACGTCGAAGGCAAGAGCCGCGACTTCAGCCAGTTCGACCTCGGCCTCGCCAAGGACTGGAGCGTCGCCTTCGGCAAGGTCAACACCCGGCTCGATGTGCTGAACCTGTTCGACACCAAGAACTACGGCGGCTACAACGACTGGGCGGGTGGACAGGGCGAGCCCCTCAACCCCGACCTGGGCAAGCCCAACTCGATGCGCGGCCCGATGCGCACGCTGCGCGTGGTGCTCGGCTACAAGTTCTGATTCAGCGCGCCGACGCTGCTCCGCGTCAGCCCCCTGCCACGGCCCGCCCGGTCGTGGCAGGCTGCGGCCTTCACGACCCATGCCACCACCGGCGGGCCCACCGCCGGGCCCGCCGGCGGCCTCGCCCCTGACCACCTTCTCTGCCGCGCTGCCCTTCTGCCATGACGCTTCTGACGCACCGCCTGCGCCGCCGCCACCTGCTGGCGGCAGGCCTCGGCACCGCGCTCGCCACCGGCCTGCCCGGCTGCAGCCGCATGGCGCCCCGGCCCATGGCCTTTGGCGACGGTCGCCCGCCCGCACCGCTCAGCGACACCGGCTTGCTCGACGACCTCGAGGCCCGCACCTTCCGCTTCTTCTGGGACACCGCGCATCCGCAGACCGGCCTGGTGCCCGACCGCTGGCCAGCCTCGCCGACGATGGCGAGCGTGGCGTCGGTGGGCTTCGGCCTCACCGCCTACATCGTGGGCGCCGAGCGGCAGTTCGTCACCCGGGCCGAAGCCGCCGAGCGCGTCCAGCGCACGCTCGACTTTCTGCTCCACGCGCCGCAAGGTGATGCCCAGCGGGGCATGGCCGGGTACCGCGGCTTTTTCTACCATTTCCTGCACATGGCCACGGGCGAGCGGTTCGACGATCGCGTCGAGCTGTCGACGATCGACACCGCCTTGCTGATGGGTGGCGTGCTGGCCGTGCAGTCGTTCTTCAACGGCACCGGCGCCGTCGAGACCCGTATCCGTGAACTGGCCGAAACGCTCTACACCCGGGTCGACTGGCGCTGGGCCCAGGTGAGGGGCGGCCACATCGTGATGGGCTGGGTGCCCGGCGCGGGCTTCGGCCCCTTCATCGATTACCACGGCTATGACGAGGCGATGCTGCTGTACCTGCTGGCCCTCGGCTCGCCCACCCACCCGGCGCTCGACGACAGCTGGATTGCCTTCTGCAGCAGCTACCCGCGCACCTGGGGCTCGTTCATGGGCCAGCTCCACCTGGGCGGCGCGCCGCTATTCTGGCACCAGTACTCGCACGTCTGGGTCGACTTCCGCGGCCTGCAGGACGCCTTCATGCGCGAGCGGCAGCTCGACTACTTCGAGAACAGCCGGCGCGCCACGCTGGCCCAGCGGGCCTACGCCATCGCCAACCCCGCCGGGTGGAAAGACCACGGCGACAACATCTGGGGCCTGACCGCCTCCGACGGCCCGGGCACGATGCGCACCCCCGACCACAGTGGCCGGCCGCGCGAGTTTTTCGACTACCGGGCACGGGGCGCCGGCCTGGTCGACCTGCTCGACGACGGCACCATCGCCCCCACCGCCGCCGCGGCCTCGCTGCCGTTTGCGCCGGTGGAGGTGACCGCCGCCGTACAGGCCATGCACCAGCGATTCGGCGAGCACCTCTACGGCCGCTATGGCTTCCTCGACGCGTTCAACACCAGCTTCGTCGACAGCAGCGCGACGCTGTCGAACGGCCGTGTGGTGCCGGGCTTCGGCTGGGTCGACACCGACTACCTCGGCATCGACCAGGGCCCGATCGTCGCGATGATCGCCAACCACCGGCAAGACCTCGTGTGGCGCACGATGCGCAGCAACCCGCACCTGCGCCGCGGCCTGCAGCGCGCGGGCTTCCAGGGGGGCTGGTTGTCGTGAAGCCCCCCGTCGCTGGGCGCAGGCGGCTGTTGGCGGGTGCCGTGGCAGCGGCCGCCTGGCCGCTGGCCGCTTGTGACCGTTCGGGCGGCCGGCGGCCGCTGCGCTTCTGGGCGATGGGACGCGAAGGCGAAGTGGCGCATGCGCTGCTCGCCGGCTTTCGCGCAGAACACCCGGACATCGACCTGCGCATCGAGCAGTTGCCCTGGACAGCCGCCCACGAGAAGCTGCTGACCGCCTTTGCCGGCGACGCGACGCCCGACGTGGCCCAGATCGGCAACACCTGGCTGCCAGAGATGGTGGCGCTCGGCGCGGTGCAGCCGCTGGATGCACGGTTGCCACAGAGCCCCACCATCCGCCCCGACGACTATTTCGACGGCATCTGGCGCACCAACGTGATCGATGGCCAGGTGCAAGGGCTGCCGTGGTACGTGGACACCCGGCTGCTGTACCTGCGAACCGACCTGCTGGAGCGCGCCGGTTTCACCGAGATGCCGACCACCTGGGCCGGCTGGCAGCAGGCGATGGAGGGCCTGCAGCGCATCGGCGTCGCCCACCCTCAACTGCTGCCGCTCAACGAGTTTGAACCGCTGTTGGCGCTGGCACTGCAGCAAGACAGCCCGCTGCTGCGCGAGGGCGGGCGATTCGGCCACTTCGCCAGCCCCGGATTCGAGCGCGCGCTCGGCTTCTACCTGCGCATGTTCGAACGAGGCTTCGCGCCGAGCCTGACGAACAACCAGGTCGCCAACCTGTGGCAAGAGTTCGGGCGCGGCACCTTCGCGCTGTACATCTCGGGCCCGTGGAACCTGGGCGAGTTCCGTCGCCGCCTCCCGGCCGAGCTGCAAGGCCGCTGGACGACCGCGCCGCTGCCCGGCCCGGAAGGCCCGGGCGCGTCGATCGCCGGGGGATCGAGCCTGGTGATGTTCCGCCGTTCGCACGCGCAGGCCGAAGCCTGGGCGCTGATCGACTACCTCGCCCGCCCCGCCGTTCAGCAGCACTTCTACCGCCTGACCGGCAACCTGCCGCCCCGCCGCGAAAGCTGGGCCGAGCCCGCCTTGCGCCAGGACGCCCAGGCCCAGGCCTTTGCCCGCCAGCTCGAGCGGGTTCAACCCACACCTGCGGTGCCCGAGTGGGAGCGCATCGCCCAGGAGATGCAGCTGATGGCCGCGCGCGCCGTGCACGAGCGCACCGCCCCCGCAACGATGGCCCGGGCGCTCGATGCGCGCGTCGACGGCTTCCTCGCCAAACGCCGCTGGATGCTCGACCGCGCCTCACGAAAGGGCGCTGCATGACGCGCCCGTCCGTCGCCTGGGCCTTCGTGCTGCCAGCCCTGTCGGTCATCGGCCTGTTCTTTGTCGTGCCGGTGCTGGCCGGCCTGTTGCTGAGCTTCACCGACTTCGACCTCTACGCCCTGGCCTCGCTGGACAACCTGCGCTTCGTCGGTCTGCAGAACTACCGCGACACGCTGACCCGCCCGCTGTTCTGGCAGGCGCTGGGCAACACCGCGTACTTCGTGGTGCTGGGGGTGCCGCTGTCGATCGCGCTGTCACTGGGCTGCGCGGTGTTGCTGCAATCGAAGCTGGTGCGCTTCAAGCCGCTGTGGCGTACCGCCCTCTTCGCGCCGGTGGTGACGACGCTGGTCGCGGTCGCCGTCGTGTGGCGCTACCTGTTCCATGTGCGCTATGGCTGGATCAACCAGTGGCTGGGTTCCATCGGCATCGAGCCGATCGACTGGCTCGGCGATCCGCACTGGGCCATGCCAGCCATCATCGTGTTCGCCGCCTGGAAGAACTTCGGCGGCAACATGATCATCTTCATCGCCGCGTTGCAGGCCATTCCAGACGACCTGTACGAAGCAGCGCGCCTCGACGGCGCGCGCGCCTGGCAGCAGTTCCTGCATGTGACCTTGCCGATGCTCGGGCCCACCTTGCTGATGGTGAGCATCCTCACCATCACCGGCTACTTCCAGCTGTTCGCCGAGCCGTATGTGATGACGCAGGGCGGCCCCCTGCAATCCACCGTCAGCGTGCTCTATCTGATGTACGAAGAAGGCTTCCGCTGGTGGAACCTCGGCGCGGCCTCGGCGGTGGCCTTCGTGCTGTTCGCGATCATCATCGTCGTGACGCGCGGCCTGCTGCGGCTCACCCGCGCGCGAGGTGAGGCATGAAGGGGCAAGGCCTGAAGGCCATCGCGCTGCACATGGCGCTCGGGCTGGTCACGCTGCTCACGGTCGCACCGCTGGTGTGGATGGTCTCGGCGTCGCTGATGCGCAGCGGCGAGGCCAGCAGCTACCCGCCGCCCTGGTGGCCGAGCGCGCCCACGCTCGACCACTACCGGGCGCTGCTCACCCAGGGCGGCCTGGGCCGGCAGTTCTTCAACAGCCTAGGGCTGGCGATCGCGGCAACGCTGCTGTCGACCACCTTCAACACGCTGGCCGGCTACGCGTTCGCGAAGCTGCGCTTCAAGGGCCGCGATGCGATCTTCGCGGCGCTGATCGGCGCGCTCGTGATCCCCGGCCAGGTGGCGATGCTGCCGCTGTTCCTGATGCTCAAGGGCATGGGGCTGGTGAACAGCTACGTCGGCGTGCTGGTGCCCTCGCTGGCCGGCATCTTCGGCATCTTCCTGGTGCGCCAGTACGCCCGCGGCATCCCCGACGAGCTGATCGAGGCCGCGCGCATCGACGGGGCCGGCGAATTCCGCATCTTCTTCTCGATCGTGCTGCCGCTGCTCAAACCGGTGCTGGCCACCCTGGCGGTGTTCGCCTTCCTCGGCAGCTGGAACGATTTCATGTGGCCGCTGATCGTGCTCACCGATGGCGAGCTGCACACGCTGCCGGTGGCCCTGGCCAGCCTGAGCCGCGAGCATGTGCAAGACAGCGAGCTGATGATGGCCGGCGCGGTGATCACGGTGCTGCCGGTGCTGGGCCTGTTCCTCATGCTGCAGCGCTACTACCTGCAGGGCCTGACCCTGGGCGGGGTGAAGCAATGAAGGCCCTGTTCTGCGTTGCGCTCGCCTGGCTCGCCGCTTCGGCAATGGCCGCCCCAGGCGACACCCGACTGATCGACGGCTTCCAGTCCGGCGAGGGCTGGGTCACCAGCGCCTCCGACCAGGTCAGCGCCCGTTGGCGGGCCGACGCGCGCGGCGGCCATTGCCTGGACTACGACTTCCACCACGTCTCCGGCTATGCCGTGGCACGCCGGCACTTGCCACCGCTGGATCTGCCGGCGAACTACGAGTTCCGGCTGCGCTGGCGTGGCGAAGGGCCACCCAACCACTTTCAGTTCAAGCTCACCGACGCCAGCGGCGAGAACGTCTGGTGGGCCCAGCAGCGCGACGTGAAGCCCCCCCACGAGACCCGCGAATGGCGCATCAAGCAACGGCAGATCGAGTTCGCCTGGGGCCCGACCACCCAGACCACCCTCACGTCACCCGCCGCATTGGAGCTGGTGATGGCCAGCGGCACGGGCGGCGGCCGGGGCTCGGTGTGCTTCGAACGCCTGGACCTGGTGGAGCGGGCGCCGCCACCGGCGACCTGGCCCGCCCCGCAGTGGCGGCAGTCCACCTCGGCCGCGGGCGCCGCGCCCTGGGTCGAAGTGGATTGGGGCCTGACGCGTGAGTTCAGCGGCTTGGTGCTGCAGTGGCCACCGGGCACGCCCCGGCCGCGCGACTACCAGATCCGGGCGCAAGGTGACGATGGCCGCTGGCGGACGCTCAAGCAGGTGCGCCGTGCCGCCGGGCCGGTGGACGCGCTGGTGCTGCCCGACGAAGAGGCCCGCCGCCTGCGCCTGCAGGCGCCCGCTGGCTCCCCGGCCTTCCCCCTGCCCACGCTGGAGCCGGTGGCGGCCGGGCGCTGGCGCCAAGCCGACGACGCCACGACCGCCCGCGCCGCCCAGCTGCCGCGTGGCCTGTTCCCCCGCACCTACCTGGGCGAGCAGAACTACTGGACCTTGTTCGGCGTCGATGGCGGCGGCGGGCACGCCGCGCTGCTGTCGGAAGATGGCGCCATCGAGCCCCTGCCCGGCAGCCCGAGCATCGAGCCCTTCGTGCTGTTGGAGACCGGGCCGTCGGGCCGACTGCAGTTGGTGAGCTGGGCCGATGTGCGCCTCGAACACGCGCTGCCCGACGGGTATTTGCCGCAGCCGCGGGTGCGCTGGATTCACCCGGCCTTCACGCTGGACATCGAAGCCGGCGCCTCGGGCGACACCCGGCACGCCGTGGGGCTGGCGCGCTACACGCTGCGTGGCCGCGGCAGCGCGCCGCTGAAGGCCCGCCTGCTGCTGGCGGCGCGCCCGTGGCAGGTGAATCCGCCGCAGCAGTTCCTCAACCTCGCCGGCGGCACCAGCCCGTTGAGCGAGGTGGCGTGGCAACAGGGCACCTGGCGGTGGAACGGCCGCCTTGGCCTGCGCCCGTCTCCCGCACCATCGCAGGTGCTGGCCGGCGGCGGCGCCGACTGGCCCCTGGCGCAGGCGCTGGCCCAAAGCGCGGCGGTGTCCACGCTGTCGGCACGCGGTGCCGGCGCCGCCTGGCGCGACCCCGATGGTCAAGCCGAGAGCGTGCTGGTGTACCCGGTGGCGTCGCCGGCAGGCGGGCGTACAGGCCCAGGTGCGGGCCCTGGATCAAGCGAGACCTCGGACGGCCCGCTCTTGTCGGTGGCGTTGAGCTGGCCACTCACCGGCCAGCCTCGCCTGCCGGGCAGTGTGGCGGCCGTGGACCGCGCCCTCGCCGACAGCGCAGCGAGCTGGCGGGCTCGGCTCAACCGCGTGGGGTTCGAGCTGCCGGCCGCGGCGCAGCCGGTGCACGACACGCTGCGCAGCGCGCTCGCCCAGATCCTGCTGTCACGCCGCGGGCCGGCGCTGCAGCCTGGCACCCGCTCCTACGCCCGCAGCTGGGTGCGCGACGGCGCGATGATGGTCGCGGGGCTGCTGCGCCTGGGCGAGACCGAGGCCGCCACCGAGTTCGTCGATTGGTATGCGACACAGCTGTTCGACAACGGCAAGGTGCCCTGCTGCGTCGATGCCCGCGGCGCCGACCCGGTGCCCGAGAACGACAGCCACGGCCAGTTCATCTACGCGGTGGCCGAGCTTTGGCGCTTCACGCATGACCGCGCGCGGCTCGAACGCCACTGGCCCGCCGTGCAACGGGCGGTGCGCTACATGGAGCAACTGCGGCAGAGCGAACGCCTGGCCACGCCACGACCACCGGGCACCGAGGCCTTCCACGGGTTGATGCCGGCCTCCATCAGCCACGAGGGCTATTCGGCGAAGCCCATGCACTCGTACTGGGACGATTTCTGGGCCCTGCGCGGCTACAAGGATGCGGTGCTGCTGGCGCAGGCCCTGCGCGACGACACGCAGGCGCGCACCTTCGCCACCTGGCGCGACGAATTCAGCGCCGACCTGAGTGCCTCGGTTCGCGCCGCCACCGCGTGGCATCGGATCAACCACATGCCTGGTGCCGCGGAGCTGGGCGATTTCGATCCCACCTCCACCACCGTGGCCCTCAACCCGGCGCAGGCGCAATCCCTGCTGCCAGCAGGCCTGCTGGAGGCCACCTTCGAGCGCTATGTGCGCGAGTCGCTGCAGCGCCGCGATGGGCAGCGTGACTGGCGCGACTACACCCCGTATGAGTTGCGCGGCGTGGGGGCGCTGGTGCGGCTGCACCGCCCCGAAGACGCACGCGCACTGCTGAATTTCTTCTTCGCTGACCAACGCCCCGCCGGCTGGAACCAGTGGGCCGAGGTGGTGATGCGCGATGCGCGCGAGAAGCACTTCCTCGGCGACATGCCGCACGCCTGGGTCGCCTCGGACGCGATCCGCTCGCTGCTCGACCTGTTCGTGCACGACGAAGACGACGGCCAGACGCTGGTGCTGGCCGCCGGGCTGTCGGACGACTGGCTGCGCGATGGCGTCGCCGTGCGCGACCTGCCCACGCCGTTCGGCCGGATCAGCTACCGCGCTCGGCGCGAAAGCGGCGGCCTGCGGGTCGAGATCGGCGACAGCCTCGCGCTGCCGCCGGGCGGGCTGAAGATCCGCTGGCGCCACGCCGATCAGCGGGTCGAAGCACTGCCCGCTCGCCTCTGGATCCCGGATCGCCCATGATGCAACTCGCTGCCGCTGATCGCACCCCGTCCTGGCCACCACCTCCGCCCCACCACCCCCTGCCGCGCATGACCACGCCGTCCCATCCGGCCGATCCCGGCCGCCGACTGCTGATGAGCCTGCCCTTGTCCCTGCCTCTGGCCATGGCCGCGCCCCCGTTGGCGGCGGCCCCGTTGGCGGCGGCCACTTCGGCGAGCACCACGACAACGCCGCCGGCCGACGGCCAACAGGCCGCCTGGGCCACCAGCGGCAGCATCACGTTGCAGGCCACATTGCGGCACTGGCTGTATCTGCCCCAGGGCTATCACGAGCAACGCGACCAGGCCTGGCCGCTGATCGTGTTCTTGCACGGTTCAGGCGAGCGCGGCCAGGATCTGCACAAGGTGAAGGCTCATGGCCTGCCCAAGCTGATCGCCGCCGGACAGTCGGTGCCGGCGATCGTCGTCTCGCCGCAGTGCGATGACGATCTCGATTGGGACCCTCACCTGTTGCATGCGATGCTGCTCGCGCTTCGCGCCCAGTGGCGCATCGATCCACGGCGGGTCACGGCCACCGGTCTGAGCATGGGCGGCGGCGGTTGCTGGGACTGGGCCACCGCCTACCCGGACGACCTGGCCGGCATCGCCCCGGTGTGCGGCTACGGCCGCTCGCTGCGGCTGGCGCGCATGCGGGCCGTGCCCGTGCGCGCCTACCACGGTGCGGCCGACACGGTGGTGCCACTCGATGCGCAGCAATCGTTGGTGCGCACGCTGCGTGAGTTGGGTGGCCAGGCCGATCTCACGGTCTACCCCGACGTGGGCCACGACGCCTGGAACCCGGCCTACGCCGACGCCGGGCTGGTGCCTTGGCTGCTCAACCGCCAGCGTCCCACCACATGACCGCCCCAACCGGCCCCCACCTTCACCGCATCGCCAGCCCCAGCGGCTTGGCGGCCTGCTTCAATGCCAACGGCAGCCTGCGGGAGCTGCGCTGGGGCGACGATCTGTGCGTGCACCTGTTCCCGGGCAACGCGCTGGAAGCCGGCAGCACCCAGGTCGTGCTGCGGCGCTGGCCCGGCACCCAGCCCGAAGGCGAACCGCAGCACGTGGCCCTGCTCGGGCCCGACAGCCCGGCGCGCTGGCATGCCGAAGACGATCGACTGGTTGCACGCGGTGAGTGGCAAGGCCTGGCCTTCGAGCTGACCTTCGTGCTGGCGGCCAACGAGCCGGCGTGGTTCTGGCACCTGGCGGTGCACCACCTGCACGGCAGCGAGCCCTGCACGATCGATGCGATCTGCCAGCACGACATCGGGCTGGCGCCGCACGCCGCGCTGCGCTTGAACGAGTACTACGTCAGCCACTACCTGGACTTCACGCCGCTCGACCACCCCGCGCGCGGCCGCTTGCTGGCGGTGCGGCAGAACCTGCCCGTCGCAGGCCGGCACCCCTGGGCACTGCTGGGCTCGCTGCGGCATGCCAGTGCCTATGCCACCGATGCGATGCAGGTGCTGGGCACGGCGCACCGCTGGGGCGCGGCGCCCGTCGGCTGGCGGCACGGCCTGCCCGACGACCGGCTGCAACAAGAGCACGCGATGGCGGCCTTGCAAGACACTCCGTTGAGCCTGGCGCCTGGCGAGCGCGCCACGCTCGGCTTCTTCGGTGGCCTGCAGGCCCACCACCCCCAGGCCAGTGGCACGAGCGACGCCGAATGGGCCGACCGCTTGCTGGCCCTGCCCGAGGCCCAGCCCCCCCAAGCCTTGCCGGCGGCCGTGCTGCAAGCGGTGTGGCAACCGCCCCGGCCCAGCCTCTTCACGCAGGCCCCCCGCGTGGTAGCCGAGCCCTTGATCGAGGCCGAGCTCGATGCCGTGTTCGGCGCGCGGCGCCTGCTGGAAGAGCACGGCCCGGACGGGGCGTTGTGGTCGTTCTTCACCCCCGATGGCGAGCACGTGGTGCTGCCGGCCAAAGAGCACGCGGTGCAGCGCCCGCATGGCCACCTGCTGCGCAGCGGCGAGCACCTGGTGCCCGACGAATCGTCGATGACCTCGACCTGCTGGATGGCCGGCGTCTTCCACTCGATGGTCACCCAGGGCCATGTGAGCATCAACCGCCTTCTGTCGACGGTGCATGGTGCGCTGGGCCAGTATCGCTCGCAAGGCCAGCGCATCTTCGTTCGCCTGGGCGGACGTTGGCAACTGCTGGCGCAACCCTCGGCCTTTGCCATGGGCGAGCGGCGCGCGCGCTGGTGGTACCGCACGGGCGACAGCCTGATCGAGGTCGTCGCGGCAGCAGCGGCCGATGCGCCCGAGCTGACGCTGGACCTGCGCTTCATCGATGGCTCGCCAGTCGAATGCCTGGTCACCCACCATGTCGCCCTGGCCGGCGACGATGGGGAAGTGCCCGGTCGCTGCGAGGTTCACCACCGGCCCGATGGCAGCCTGTGGCTCGCCCCGCCCGAGGGCAGCGCGCTGCACCAGCGCTTCCCGACCGGCGGGTTCTCGATCAGCCCGCAAGATGCCGACACCCGGGTGCTGGAGGTCGCTGGCGACGAACTGCTGTTCGACGATGGCGAAGACCACGGCGTGCCGATGCTGTGCCTGCACCTCGCCGCCTCGCCATCGCTGGGCCTGCGGCTGCGGGGCGAGCTGGTGGAGCCGGCCCATTCCGTTGGCCCCACCCTGGCCACCCTGCAACCACCCAGCCTGTCATCGCCCGGTGGCGAGGCGCAGGCGCTGTCCGCCGTGCTGCCCTGGTTCCAGCACAACGCACTGGTGCACTACCTGTCACCCCGCGGGCTCGAGCAGTATTCGGGCGGCGGCTGGGGCACCCGCGACGTGTGCCAGGGCCCTGCCGAACTGCTGCTCGCCCAGAGCAGCCTGGTGCCCCTGCGTGATCTGCTGCGGCGGGTCTTCAGCGCGCAGAACCCGGACGGCGACTGGCCGCAGTGGTTCATGTTCTTCGAACGCGAGCGGGCCATCCGGGCAGATGATTCGCATGGCGACATCGTGCTGTGGCCGCTGCTGGCGCTGGGCGACTATCTGCGGGCCAGCGGTGACGACAGCCTGCTCAGCGAGCACCTGCCGTTTCACAGCGCCAGCGCGATACCGGCGGACGAAGCGCCCACGGCCACGCTCTGGCAGCACGTGGAGCGCGCGCTCGCGTTGATCGCGCAGCGGCGCATTGCCGGCACCTCACTGATGGCCTATGGCCATGGCGACTGGAACGACTCGCTTCAGCCGGCCGACCCCCGGTTGCGTGAGCACCTGTGCAGCACCTGGACGGTGACGCTGCAAGCGCAGGTGCTGTCCACGCTCGCCGAGGCGCTGGCCCTGCTCGGCCACACCGAACGGGCCGAGACCTTGCACCAGCAGCGCCTGCAGGTCCAAGCCGACCTGCGACGCTGGCTGATGCCCGCCGAATCGATCGCCCCCGACGCCGCGCCGGTGCTGGCGGGTTACGTGCTGTTCGAGCCGACCGAAACGGCGGAGCCGCAGCCGCTGTTGCACCCGAACGACCGCCGCACCGGCGTGCACTACAGCTTGCTGCCGATGGTGCACGCCGTGCTGGCCGACCTGCTTTCAGCCGACGAGGCCGAGGCCCACTTCGCGCTGATCGAGCAGCATCTGCTGGGCCCCGACGGCGCGCGCTTGTTCGATGTACCGCTGCCCTACCGCGGCGGGCCGCAGCAGCTTTTCCAGCGGGCCGAGAGCAGCAGCTACTTCGGCCGCGAGATCGGGCTGATGTACACCCACGCCCACCTGCGCTACGCCGAGGCCCTGGCCCACCTCGGGCGGGCGGAGGCCTTCTGGCAGGCGCTCAACCTGGCCCACCCGGTGGACCTGCGGCGCCGCCTGCCTTGCGCCGCACCCCGTCAGGCCAACTGCTACTACTCCAGTTCTGACGCGGCCTTCGCCGACCGGTACGAAGCGGCCGACCACTACGAGCGGGCCATGGCGGGCGAGGTGGCCTTCGAGGGCGGGTGGCGCGTCTACTCCAGCGGCGCGGGCATCGCGCTGGCGCTGGTCCAGCGTTCGCTGCTGGGCTTGAGGCCCCGGTCTGATGGCTGCCTGATCGATCCGGTCATCGCGCCGTCGCTCGGCGCCTTGCAGGCGCAGACGCTGCTGGCGGGGCGCCGCGTTACGATCGACTACCAGCTCGGCCCCCGGGGACACGGGGTGCGCGAGGTGCTGTTGAACGGCACACCGCTCGCGCTGGCCGCCGAGGCACAGGCGTACCGCGAAGGCGGCGTCCGCGTCGCCTGGGCCGAGATGGCGCCGTGCTGGCGCGCGGAAGGCAACCGGCTGCAGGTTCGTACGGGGTGAATAGGGCCCCCAGGGCCGGGCTGCGCCCCGCCCGCCCCCCAAGGGGAGCATGAGAAGCCTGGCAGAGCCAGTTCTTCTCATGGGAGCCCCCAGTGCCGGGCTGCGTCCCGCCCGCCCCCACGGGGGACATGAGAAACCTGGCAGAGCCAGTTCTTCTCATGGGAGCCCCTACGCCGGGCTGCGCCGTCCGCACCCAAGGGCTGATGAGATACCAGTTCCCCGAGGTGAGGGCCGTTTGAAACGATCCGATTCTGAGGTAACCGACGTCAAAACTCGCGCCGACGTGTGGCAATTGGTCTTACTGGTCTTATAGTGGTTTTCTCTCGTGACGGCGGCGACGGGCCGCCGGATAGTGGGGCCCGAGGGGCGTGGCATCACGCCCTGTGGTCCTTCTGAAGAGCAAACCCAAGGAGTTGGAACCATGTCCGACCAGCATCCGCCGCGTCGTGCGCGGCTCGACTGGCTGATGGCCCTGTCCGCGGCGGTCGCCGTGGCGGCCGGCACCGCGCCGGTGGCTGCCGAGGCCGCCGGCATCAAGGCCGCAGCACCCGCTTGCCAGCCGTGGTCGGCCGACATCGCCTACCTGCAAGGCGACACGGCCACCCGCAACGGCCTGACCTACCGCGCCAATTGGTGGACCAAGGGCGAGGACCCCGCCACCCACAACGGCGGTGATGGCACCGGCCAACCTTGGACACAGGTGTCGAGCTGCGGCACACCGCCGCCTCCGCCCCCGCCACCACCTCCCCCGCCGCCCCCTCCGCCGCCGCCTCCCCCACCGCCCCCGCCGGCCGACTGCGACCCGTGGAAGGCCGACATCCGATATCAGAAGGGCGCGCTGGTGCTCGACGATGGCGTCGGCTACAAGGCGGTGCTGAAGAGCCTGAACCAGGATCCGTCGGAGAACAACGGGCCCAAGGGCAGTGGCGAGCCGTGGCGCAAGACCAAGGCGTGTGACAACAACCCGCCCCCACCCCCGCCGCCTCCGCCCCCGCCCGATGGCAGCCACCACCTGATCGGGTACTGGCACAACTTCACCAACCCGTCGGGCAACACTTTCCCGATCTCCCAGGTCAGCAACGACTGGGACGTGATCGTCGTCGCCTTCGCCGACAACGCCGGCAATGGCAACGTGAGCTTCACGCTCGACCCGAACGCTGGGAGCGAAGCGCAGTTCATCGCCGACATCAAGGCGAAGAAGGCCGCCGGCAAGAAGGTGGTGCTGTCGTTCGGTGGCCAGAACGGCACCGTGACGCTCGACAACGACGAGCAGGTGAACAACTTCGTCAACAGCACCTATGCGCTGCTGGTGAAGTACGGGTTCGACGGCATCGACCTCGACATCGAGCATGGCGTCTACAAGGACGCGCCGATCCAGGCCAACCTGGTCAAGGCGGTGAAGATGCTCAAGGCGAAGGTCGGCTCAAGCTTCTACCTGTCGATGGCCCCCGAGCACCCGTATGTGCAGGGCGGGCTGATCACACTGTCAGGCATCTGGGGCGCCTACCTGCCGATCATCGACGGGCTGCGCAACGAGCTGAACGTGATCCACGTCCAGTTCTACAACAACGGTGGCTTCACCTACAACGATCCGCCGAAGTACACGATGGTGCAAGAAGGCACGGTCGATGGCCTGGTGGCCGGCAGCCTGATGCTGATCGAAGGCTTCACCACCGACTACAACACCGGTTGGAAGTTCGTCGGCCTGCGGCCGGACCAGGTGGCGTTCGGCGTGCCCTCGGGCCCCAGCTCGGCCAACACCGGCTTCGTGACCCCGGCCACCGTGTCCGCGGCGTTGAACTGCCTGACCCGGCAGACCAACTGCGGCACGATCAAGGGCAAGCAAGCCTATCCGACCTACCGCGGGGCGATGACCTGGTCGATCAACTGGGACAAGCACGACGGCTTCAACTTCTCGAAGCCGACGCGCGCTGCGCTCGACAGCCTGCCCTGAGCGGCACATTCTCCGGGGGCCTGGCCCCTTTGGGTGGCCGGGCCGGCGGGTCCGGTGCACCGCGCCCCGGCTGCGCACGCACCTGTGCAGCCGGGGCGGCTTTTTATTCACCGCCCGGGCCGGATGGCGGCCCGGCCAGTGTCAGAGGCTGAGAGTCTTTCGGCGGTGCCAGAAAGGCGCACCCAGGCGACCTGGATCGAGGCGCAAAGCACAGCCATAGCTCGGGCTATGGCGAGCATTTGCAACAAAGAGCCGGGGCGTTTGGGGGTTCAAGACGGGCATCGGCGAAAGACTCTCAGCCTTTCAGACTTGCGGTAGCAGGTAGCGCCGCTCCCAGGCGCTGATCTCGCGGTCGTAGTGGTCGAACTCGACCTCCTTGACCGCGAGGTAGCCGGTGACGAAATCGTCGCCCAGCAGACGGCGAGCGTGCGGGCTGTCGGCCAGACGCTGCCAGGCCTCACGCGGCGAGCGCGGCAGGCCATGGTCGTGCGCGTAGCCATCGCCGGCGATCGGCGGCGTGGCCGTCAGGCCCTCTTCGATGCCGGCCAGGCCAGCGGCCAAGGTGGCGGCGATCGCGAGGTAGGGGTTGGCATCGGCCCCCGCCACGCGCTGCTCGACGCGACGTGCGGCCGGGCCGCTCTGCGGCACCCGCAGGCCGGCGGTGCGGTTGTCGAAACCCCATTGCAGATGGATGGGTGCCTGGCTGCCCTTGACGAAGCGGCGGTACGAGTTGACGTGCGGCGCCAGCAGCAGCATCAAGTCCGGCAGGTAGGTCTGCAGGCCGGCGATGAACTGGCGAAAGCGCGGCTGCTCGCCGCCGTCCGCGGCGCTGAACACATTGGCGCCCGCGCCATCGACCACGCTCACATGCAGGTGCATCGAGCTGCCCGCCTCGCCCGCCAAGGGCTTCGCCAGGAACACCGCGTTGATGCCGTGCGCAATCGCGATCTCGCGCGCCGCGTGCTTGAAGAGAAAGGCCTGGTCCGCCACCGACACCGCATCGCCATGCCAGAGGTTGATCTCGTACTGCGAGCAACCCACTTCGTGGATCCAGGTGTCGGCCCGGATGCCCAGCGTCTGCACCGCGTGCTCGAAGGCGCCCCAGAACGGCGCGAGCTCGTTGAGCATGTTCAGGCTGAAGGCCGACTGACCCACCTCGGCCCGTCCCAGGCGACCCACTGGCGGCCGAAGCGGCTCGCTCGGGTCCACACTCGGCGCGCAAAGGTAAAACTCGATTTCCGGGGCCACGACGGGCGTCAAACCCAGGGCCGCGTAGCGAGCCAGCACGGTCTGCAGCAACGAGCGCGGTGCGAAGGCGCAGGGGCGGCCATCGAGCTCGACACAATCGTGGATGGCGAGCGCACGCGGCTGATCGGCCGGCGCCCATGGCGCGAGACGAACGGTGGCGAGGTCCGGCACCAGTCGCACATCGGGATCATCTTCCGGGAAGATCGGGTCGTCCGAGTACTCGCCGGTCACCGCCTGCATCGGAATGGCCTGCGCGATGCGCAACTCCTGGCCCGCCAGGAAAGCGGCCGCGGGCATCAGCTTGCCTCGCGGGTAGCCGGTCGCGTCGGGGAACAGGCATTCGACCTGGCGCACGCCGCCTTGTTGGAACAGCTCGGCGATCGGGGCGGGCATGGGGGCACTCATGAAACGGGCAGCCTCGAAGAAAGACGCGAGATCTTCGCCGCGCCAAGCGCGGATTGATCACGCCAGCACAAAAACATTGTTCAAAGCATCAAACAGTGGCAGAAGGCTCGACGAGCAGCCTGCGCAGCAGCGGCGGCAGTTGCTCAAGCGTGAACTCTTTCTGCATGACGCTGCGCACGCCGATGCGCTGGGCGGCGTCCAGCAAGGCCTCGGTGACGTAGCCGGAGCTGATCACCACCGGCAGATCGGGTCGCAGCGAGGCCAGCTCGCCTGCCACCGCCAGCCCCGACAGGCCCGGCATGTTGAAGTCGGTGACCACCAGATCGGCCTCCGCCACATGCGCGCGCAGCCAAGCCAGCGCCTCGCGCGGGTGTTCGAACGTTCGCACCCGGTAACCGGCGTGACGCAGCAGGCCTTCGACCATCACCACCATCACCGGGTCGTCGTCGATGTAGACCACCTGCCTGCTGATGGGCGCCGCCGCCTCGCGCGCGCTCGGTTCCGCCACGATGTCGGCCGCGGGCGGTTCGGGCTCGAGCGGGAAGTAGAGGTCGAAGCAGGTGCCCTCACCCCGCGCACTTCGCACGCTGATGGCGCCGTGGTGCGCCGAGACGATGCCATGCACGACCGCCAGGCCCAGGCCCGTGCCCTGCCCGACCGGCTTGGTGGTGAAAAAGGGTTCGAACAGGCGCTGCCGTGTCGCCTCGTCCATGCCGGTGCCGTTGTCGGCGACCGCCAAGTGCGCGTAGGCCCCGGCCTGCATGCCGAGGCGCTGTGCGGCATGGGTGTCGAATGAACGGGTGTCCAGGCGGATGTCGATCCGCCCCGCCAGGCCCTCCATCGCATGCCAGGCGTTGGTGCACAGGTTCATCAGCACCTGGTGCAGCTGTGTCGCATCGGCCCGCACGGTGATCGGCTGGGCCGGCGCGGTGAACTCCAACTGCACCATCGCCGGCAGCAACGGCCGCAGCAGCCGCACCGACTCTTCGATCACCGGGGCCAGCGCCTGGCTCTTCAGGCTGTGAGGCTGACGCCGACTGAACGCCAGGATCTGCTGCACCAGGCTCCGGGCACGCTCGGCCGACTGGGTGACCAGCGACAGGCGACCGCGCACCGTGGGCTCCAGCGGCTCTTGCTGTGCGAGCGCGACATTGCCCAGGATGGCGGCCAGGATGTTGTTGAAGTCGTGCGCGATGCCGCCGGCCAGCGTGCCAATGGCCTCCATCTTCTGCGACGCCCGCAACTGCACTTCGATCTCGGCGTGCGCCACCTCGGCCTGCTTCTGGGCGCTGATGTCGGTGACCATGGCCAAGGTGCCGCCGAACCGGCCCCGGTCGTCGACGATCGGCGTGGTGGCGATCAAGGCCCACAGCTTCGTGCCATCGGCCCGGCACAGGCGCCGCTCGCGCGATGCGCCCCCGGCGTCTTGGGCAGGCGCTGAGCCCACCGTCTGGCCATTGACGCGGCCCATGGCCTTGGCGACGACGGCGCCAGCCACGTTGTCGGGCTCGAAGAATTCGGCCATCGGCCGGCCGATCAGCGCCGTGGCCGTCACACCCAGCAGGTGTGCCATCTTCCGGTTCGCGAAGGTGGTGAGGCCATCGGCATCGGCGACCCAGATGCCCTCGTCGGCGGTTTCGACGATGCGGCGATAGCGCTCTTCGCTGGCGCGCAAAGCCATCGTCATGCGGCGCGCCAGTTCGTGGGCGCGCTGCCGGCCGGTGACCAGCTGGTGCGTGATCACGCCGAGCATCAGGCTCAGTACCATGCCGGCGAGCGCGATCACTGTCGCCGCATTGGCGGGCTGTCGGCGTTCGAACTCGGGCAGGGCCTGGACATCGAGCGTCCACGAATGTCCGGCGAAGCCGAGGTACTCGCGCGCCGACAGCTGCACCACCTCGGGACGCTCGGGCTCGCTGGCGTACATCAGGTTGTCTTCACCGGCGGTCACGCCATCATGGACATGGATGCTCAGCCCGTGCGCCGACTCGCCATAGAGGCTGGACATCAGGTCGTCCATGCGCACCGACGCCAGCACCCACCCCTGCAGCGCGGCCCGTCGCGCGGCCGCCGAATCGGTGGGCTGGCCGCGGCGATACACCGGCAAGACCATGAAGAAGCCCGGCTCTCGCGCCCCGGAGGCATCGGCCGGCAGCAGCAGCCGGGGGGTGATGGCCAGGCCGCCGGCGTCGCGCGCGGTCTGCAGCGCCGCCCGGCGTTGGGGATCGGCGAACACGTCGTCACCGAGGGCCCGCAAATGCAGGCCGGCGGCGGGCGCTATCTCGATCAACGGCGCCCGGCCCTCGGCCCCGGCGCCCGGCACGCCATCGGCCGAGGCGGCGGGCTGCCAGGGCGCGAACGCGAACCACTGGACACCCGACGCGTCGGCACCGGCAAGCAGCGTGTCGACATACATCGCCAGTTCGCGACGGCCCTCCACCTCTTCAGACAAGTACAGGCCCTGCACGCCGCGCAGCATCTGCTCGAAGCTGGCCATGCGCTGTTCGATGCGTGATGCGGTCTGGCGCACCTGCGCATCGAAGTCCGATCGCAGGGCCCTTTCAGCCGTCAGGCGCTCGTGGCTCCACAAGCCGAGCGTGACCGCCAGCGCCACGGCGCCGACGCCCAAAGGCAGCATCAGCGGCAGCGCGAGACGGCGAACCATGGGCCACTCAGAACTGCGTCATGGCGCGAGCCAGTTCGCGGTTGAAGTACTTCTCGAAGATTCGCTGCGTGGTGCCGTCCGCGCGCATGCCATCGATCAGTGCGCGCCAGGCCTGCTGCTGCGCAGGCGACAGCGCCTTCTTCGACATGATCAGGCCGTGCGGCACGGAGGGGTCGTCGAACTCGACGATCATGGTGTGTTCGCGCACCTTGGCGCTCTCGATCGCCGGGTAATCGAAGGGCTCGATGATCATCGCCTGAACCTGGTTGTCCAGCAGGATCTGGTAGAGCGGATCCAGGCTCGTCGAATAGATCACCCGGTGCGCACTCTCCAGCGCATCCACCAGGCGGTTGGCGGTGGCGCTGTAGCGAAAGCCCCGGATCACGCCCAGCTTCAGCCCGGGCTGGCGTTCGAAGTCGGCCACGTTCTGCACGCCGGCATCCTTGCGCACCAGCAGGTAGTACTTGTTCGAGAAGTACCAGCCAAAGGCGGCGAAGCGGTCGCGCACTTCGTTGGTGATGCCGGACAGGCTGAAGTCCAGCGCCCCAGATTCGACCAATTGCCAGATGCGGGCGCGCGGCATCACGCTGATGCTGATCTTGCAGCCGCTGCGACGTGCCAGCTCGTCGGCGACGTCCTTGTCGATGCCCTCGCCGGTCTGCGTCGAATACAGCAGGCCGTGGTCGTGCAAGGCCAGGGTGAAGGGCCGGTCGCACTCCGGCCGCTCGGCCGCCCACGCGGGCGCCCAGCCCAGACAGGCCCAGACCAGTACCAGGAACAACGCGGCGCCGCGCATGAAACCCCTCCGGATGGGAGCGCTGGCAGCAGCTTATCCCAGCGCGGGGTGGGTGCGAAGCATCGGCAGCACGTCAACAGGCCTTTCATCCAGCGCGCCCCGCACGGCCGCGGCAAGCCCCTCCCACGAGGGCACGTAAAGTCAGGGCCATGCCGCGCTTTGCCGCCAACCTGAGCCTGCTGTACCCGGATTTGAGCTTTCCGCAACGCATCGCGGCGGCGGCGGCCGATGGCTTTGACGGGGTCGAATGCCAATTCCCGTACGACTGGCCGGCCGCCGAGCTGGCGGCGCGCGCCACTGAATCGGGCCTGCCATGGGTGCTGATCAACACCCCCGCGGGCGATTGGCAGCACGGCGAGCGCGGCTTGGCGGCCTTGCCCGGGCGAGAAGCCGAGTTCCGCCGCGGGGTGGACACGGCCCTCGCCTACGCCCACACGCTCGGTTGCCGCCGGCTGCATGTGCTGGCCGGGCTCCAGCCGCCGGGTGTGGACCGCTCGCGCTGCCTGGCCACCTACGCCGACAACCTGGCCTGGGCCGCCCGGCAGGCGGCGGACGCCCAAGCCACGCTGCTGATCGAGCCACTCAACGCCCGCGACGTGCCGGGCTACCTGCTGCGCACCCAGGCCGAAGCGCACCGCTGGGTGCAGACGCTGGGCATTCCCCAGCTCAAGGTGCAGATGGACCTCTACCACTGCCAGATCAGCGAGGGCGACCTGACCCGGCGGCTGCAACATGACCTGCCCACCGGCCGCGTCGGCCACCTTCAAATCGCCGGTGTCCCCGACCGCCACGAGCCCGACGACGGTGAACTGAACGCCCCGTACCTCTTCACGCTCATCGACACGCTCGCCGCCACCGCCGGCCAGGCCTCCCCCTGGATCGGCGCCGAATACCTCCCACGCCGCGGCACCGAACCCGGCGGCACCTCGGCCGGATTGGGTTGGCTGCGTGCGGCGCGGGAAGCGCTGGCATCGCGACCGGTCTTGTAAGCTCTTGCCGCGCCACTCCACCTGTTCCTTCTCGACACCATGGCGAACACCCTTCGACGCCCGCCGACCCTCGCCAGCTTGGCGGCCTGCCTGCTGATCGGTCTCGCGCTGCCCGCATTCGGCGCGGAGGTATCGCCAGGGGACGGCGCCCGATCCCGCGAGGCCTATCGCGCGTGTCTGGACGAGGAAGCGGCGCTGCGGGCGAAACGCAATGCGATTCACAAGGACCTGCAGCGGCACAACGCCGAACTGAAGGCGCTCCAGGCGGAGATCGATGCCCACGTGGCCACGCAAGACCAGGCCCTGGAGGCGGGTGGTGAGGCCATCCGCAGCTACAACGCGAAGCTCACCGCACTGAATGACCGTGCCAGCGACATGAACCGGCGCGGCGATGAGCTGGAGCGATCGCAGGCCGACTTCAATGCCCGGACCCAGGCCGCCCGCGGGCAATGCGGCAACCTCTCGGTCGGCGGCAAGGATCGCGCCGCCGTGTTCAACGAGCGGGCCGCCGAGGCCGGAAGCGCACCGAGGCCGGCGCAGACCTTGAAGCTGAACCAAGACCCGCCTCGCTGACGATCGCGCTCTGGATGCGCCTGCTGCTGCTCGCCCTGATCCGCTTCTACAAGCGCTTCATTTCCCCGCACAAGGGCTTCGACTGCCCCTACCGCGTCTACACCGGGCGCGCGAGCTGCTCGACCCTCGGCTACCGCGCCATTCGCCGCCACGGGGTGGTGCCCGGCCTGCGGCTGCTGCAGCGGCGTTGCCAGCGGTGTGGCGTGGCGCAACGCCGCTATGCGCCGGTCTACCGCAAACCCGCCGCGCAACGCGGCGACTGCGACATGGATCCAGGCTGTGACGGCGATGGCTGCGAGATACCGGGGCCGGATTGTGACGGCCGGCCGAGCTGGTCGCGCTGCTGCGGTTTGGTGGATTGCTGCGGTGATGTCGGCGACTGCGGTGGTTCGGATCGCCAGAAGCGCCGGCGCCGAGAGAAAGACCGCCGCACCCACCTGCCGCCTCGCCGCCCCCGAGCAGATTGGCCGGAAGACGCGCGGCGCTGACCGCGTGACGGGCAGATACACAACGCGCACCCCATCGGGGGCTTCGCCCCATTGAAATGACCGGGCGCGCTCCCAGTTGACGGGTTTGCCCCACTGGGGCGGCTGGAAGGATGGGCGTGCCGTCGGTTGATGCCTTGACGTTGCTGTTGGGTGGGCTGGTGTTCGTCGCGGCTTTGCTGGCGGGCCTGTGGGGCCCCAAGGCGTGGCGAAGCTGGCGCCGCCGCCGCGTGGCGCAGCGCCCCTTTCCACCCGCGTGGCGGAGCATCCTGCGGCGGCGCATGCCGATGCTGCAGCGCATGCCGGTGGACCTGCAGTTGCAGCTCAAGCGACACATGCAGGTGTTTCTCGCCGAAAAGCCGTTCATCGGATGCCAGGGCCTGGTGGTGACGGACGAGATGCGGGTCCTCGTGGCGGCCCAGGCCTGCCTGTTGATCCTCAATCGACCGAGCGAGTACTTTCCGAACCTGCGCCAGGTGCTGATGTACCCCTCGGCCTACTGGGCCGATCGCCGAGAAAACGACGGCACCGGGGTGCAACACGAACGCCGCGAGGTGCGCAGTGGCGAATCGTGGGTGCAGGGCCAGGTGATCCTGTCATGGCCAGACGTGCTGGCCGGCGCGGCCGATCCGACCGACGGCCAGAACCTGGTGATCCACGAGTTCGCCCACCAACTCGACCAGGAGCGCGGTCGCGCCACCGGCGCGCCGTTCCTGGGCCATCGCAGCCGCTATGCACGATGGGCTGCGGTGATGAGCAGCGAGTTCCAGCAACTCAGGCAGCAACTGGCCCGCGGCGAAGAGACCTTGTTGTCGCCCTACGCGGCCACCGAGCCGGCCGAATTCTTCGCGGTGGCCTCGGAAGTCTTCTTCGAGCAGCCGCGCGACATGGCCGAGCGCCACGGCGCGCTGTACGGCGAGTTGGCGCGCTACTACGCGGTCAATCCGCTGGCTTGGGCTTGACTGGCTTGGGCTTGAGAGAGTTCGTGCGCCGCGGCACGGCCGTCCACCCTCAAGGAACAGGCCCCACCAGCATTCCCCTCTGGCCGGGCCCCAGGATGCGGCCCCGCCGCAGAACGCATTGGGGGCGTGGGGGGCGTGGGGGCTGAAGCGTGGCGCCGCATCACTTGACCTTGAGCTTCACCGTGGCCGGCGGGCTGTCCGCCAGGTCGTCGCGAGCCACATAGCGGAAGCTGTCCCCGCCCACGTATCCCGCCGCGGGCTCATACACGAAGCTCCCATTCGCGTTGAACTGCAGGGTGCCGTGCGACGGGCCGCTGATCAGCCGCGCCGACAGCGGGTCGCCGTTGCCGTCGCTGTCGTTGAGCAACACGCCTCGGTCCACGCCCACCACCATGCGCTTGCCTGCGCGCGTGGCGAAGGTGTCGGCCACCGCCAGTGGAGCCAGGTTGGCCTGACCGGACAGGCAGTACAACCCGCCCTTCTGGGTGGGGCCCAATCCGCCCCAGATGATCATCTGGTTGCCGGTCCACACGGTCGACCAGCGGCCGCCCCACAGCGCGGCAGGTGCCCGCAACGTGCTGGTGGGCGTCCATTGATCCGTGCTCAGCCGATAGCGACCGCCCGTGGGCGCGTTGTCGCCGCCCCAAACCACCATGTCCGCCCCGGTCCAAACGCCTTGCGCCACGCGAGGCGATGGCGCGCCGCTCAACGACGTGGGGGTCCACTGTCCCGTCGCTGGGTTGTAGCGCCCGCCGTCATTGAAGTAGCGGGTGTACAGCTGGTCGTATCCACCCCAGAAGACCGCCTCGGTGCCGGTCCACACCGCCACCGGCCACATGCGCGCCTCAGGCTGCCCCACAGAGCGGTTGATCTGCACCCACTTGTTGGTGCTGGGGTTGTAGCGGCCACCTCGTGGGCCCAACTCGCCGCTGTCGATCGAACCACCCCACACCACCATCTCGGCGCCGGTCCACACGGCGCCGTGGTGGTCGCGGTGACCCGGGTCATTGGTCATCGTGGCGTTGGTCCATTTGTTGGTGGCCGGGTTGTAGCGCTTGGCACCCTCGTTCGAGCTGATGCCGCCGAAGGTGATCATTTCGCTGCCCGTCCAGACGGCGGTGTGGCCGTAGGTGACGAGCGGCGCATTGGTGCGCGACACCGGCTTCCAGCTGTCGATGGCGGGGTTGTAGCGCCCGCCTGAATCGGGGGTGAATGGGTCGTGCGGCCCGGCGCCCCAAAAGATGATCTCCTGGCCCGTCCACACAGATGCCGCGTTGTTGCGCGGCGCGGGTTGCCCCACGGTGGTGATGGGCGACCAGGCATTGGTGGCCGGGTCGTAGCGTGCCCCGGCGTCTGGCAGGCTGTAGCCATAGCCGCCCCAGACGATCATCTCGGCGCCGGTCCATTCCGCGTTGTGCATGGCGCGTGCGGCCGGCACATTCATCGTCGTCATCGGTCGCCACTGATCCGCGGCCGGGTTGTAGCGTCCGCCGTCGCCGTGGAAGGCGAAGTCTTCGTCCAAGCCGCCCCAAAGCAAGGCCTCCTGCCCCGTCCAGACCATGGTGCTGGCCTGCCCGGTCGTGGGCGCATTCAACGTGGCCATCAGGGCCCAAGTGTCCGTGGCCGGATCGTAGCGCCCGCCCGGGCCACGCGATGGATAGCCGCCGTGAACGAGCATTTCACGGCCCGTCCACACCGCGTTGTGCAGATAGCGCCAGCTGGGCGCACCGGTGGTGGTGACGGGGGCCCAGGTGTCGGTAGCGGGATCGTAGCGGCCGTTGCCTTCGTCTCCCATCACGCCGCCCCAAGTCACCACCTGGCGCCCGGTCCAGACGGCCGAATTGAAGTAGGTGGCCTGTGGCGCACCGTCCGTGGACATCAAGGTCCAACGGTCGGTCTTCGGGTTGTAGCGGGCACCATCGCGATAGAGCCTGCCCTGTTGCACGTCATAGCCCGACCAGACCACCATCTCGCTGCCCGTCCACACGCCGGGCATGTACGAACGGCCTGCGAGCGCAACGGCGGGCAGAGTGGCCCAGGTGTCGGTCTTGGGGTTGTAGCGGGCGCCGGTGTTGACCGCCACATCGTAGATGCCACCCCAGGTGATGAACTCCTTGCCCGTCCAGACCGACGCCGCCCATTGCTGGCCCACCGGTGCCCCCACCGTGGACATGGCGCGCCAGGTGTCGGTGACCGGGTCGTAGCGTCCCCCTGTTCGGCTGCCGTCGCCGCCGAAGACGATCATCTCGTCGCCGGTCCACACCGCCGAATGTGCATGGCGGGGGCCGGGCGCGCCAGTGCCACTCACGGGCGCCCAGGTGTCGGTGGCAGGGTTGTAGCGTGCGCCATCGCCGTAGTACGCCCCCACGGCCTCCATGCCGCCCCAGACGATCATTTCCTGGCCGGTCCACACGGCCGTGTGCTCGTACCGCCCATCGAGACCCGCCAGCGTGGGGCGCCAGCTGTCGTCGCGGCAGTTGGCATTCGGCACCAACGCCGGCAGGCGATACGCGGCCACGGGCTGCGCCACCTGCGGGTTGAGGCCCTCGCGCTGGCGGGCCCACCATCGGTCGAAATCGGGCTTCGGCCAGGAGACGGTGCGCACCTGCACCCGGTCGGCGTCCAGGCGGTCGACCGCCACCGCGTACAGGCGACGGGCCTCTTCGCGCAGCGGGCCAAAGCGCCCCAGGGTCAGGGTGCCGTGGCGCCCGGCCTCGCTGCGGCGCAGCGACCTGACGCGGTCTTCGAAGGCTTCCGGCGTCAGCAGCCGGGCGCCCGGCGAAGCGAGCGCCGCAGCGCGGTCGTGCACCCACTGCACCTCGTGCCGGGTGGCGGTGGCCATCTGGCCGGTGGCGAGTTCTCGCCGGGCCTGGCGCCGCACCTCGCCGTGGATGCGATCATCCGCCGCGAAGTAGGACTGCACCAGCCGATCCACCAGCACCGGCCGAGCGATGCACTCGGCTGCCAGAACAGGGTCATGGCCCAAGGCAGCGAAGAGCTCTGCCAACACCTGGGGCGACTGGCTGGACGCGGCCATGCGATCCAGTTCCGCCTGCAACTGCTCGGCGGTGATCTCCGTGTGCCACCAGTGGGCCAGCGCCGCGGTCTTGCGCAAGGCATCTTCCGCCTTGCGACGGATCACCGCCGAAGGCACCGCCTGCTCGAAAGGCTGGCCCGGCTCGACCTGGCCCGGCACGACCCGGTGTCGCCAATACACCTGCTCGACAGCGGTGTGGCAGGCCCATCGATCTTCCAGGCTCAACGAACGCGGCGCGGCCACGGCACCATGCCAGGCCGACCAGGCCATGACCGCGGTCAACAAAAGGCGAGATGGGCTTTTCAAGGGAACTCCTCCGGTCGGATTCAAAGGCACGGGGTGTGCCTCACCACAGAGTGGAATGAGCCGGCCTTGATACCCGACCAACCCCGAAACATCCCCTCTGCTCCGACCTTGCTCCTTGAAGAGCGCCTCTTGCTTGACCTACCTCAATGCCGCAGAACTGCCGCCCGCGTCGCCTTGCGTGCCGCCGGTCGGCGGGAACAGCGTCGGCACCTGCCTGTCACGCCACCGCATCACCGGCTTCTCGACCACGCGGTACAGCACCCATCCGGCGAACACGCAGGCCAGCGAGACCAGCACGATCACCACGGGTTGTGGCAAGGACCAACTCGCCAATGACTGGGCCACGTTCACCGCGACCGCCTTGTGGGTGAGGTAGATCGAGTACGACCACGCGGCCAATGCACCGGCGCCGGGCACACGCCACTGGCGCAGCGGCGAATCGCTGCACAGCGCGGCCACCACCAGCGCGGCGTAACCCCAGGCGATCAGCGAATAGCCGGCCACGGTCATGAATCGACCGTAGCCGTAGCCGTCGATGTAGTAGTGCTGGGCCACGCCATACCAGACGAGCGCCACCACCGCGCACGCGCCCGCAAACCAAATCCGCCCGCGCGCCATGGCTGTCGCCCAACGGGCGGGGTGCGCATGGCGCCACAGCGCCACGGCAATGCCCGGAATGAATTCGTCGATGCGCGACAAGGTGGCGTAGTACACCGCCGGGTAGTAGCCCTGCGTGCCGACGCCCCCCGCTTCGACCTCGCGGCCGAACTGATCCCACAACGACGCGCGCCATGCCATGGCCATCAGCGTGAGTGCCGCCAGCACGCCCCACAGCGTGGACACGCGCAGGTGCCAGGCGGCCGCCGCCCGCAGCCCCAGCCACACCAGCAGGGGCAGCACCAGGTAGAACTGCTCTTCAATGCACAGCGACCAGGCGTGCGAAAAGGCGGTGCCCGGCTGCAGGTTCCAGTTTTGCGTGAAGCTGAGAAAGCGCCAAAGCGGCGGCGGCGTCTTGCCCCCCATCACAGCGGGGAACAGGAAGTACAGCGCCAACACCACCCAGAACGCCGGCATGGTGCGCAGCAGGCGGCGCGCGTAGAACGCCGGCACCGACAACGTCTGGCCACGCGCCACCCCGGCGAACACCTGGTGGCCGATGAGGTAGCCACTCAGCACGAAAAACAGGTCCACACCCGTCCAGCCGATGTTGCCCAGCCAGCCGAACGTGGGCGCCTTGCTGACGAAGACCTGGTAGTGGTAGAGAAACACCAAGCCGATGGCCAAGGCGCGCAAGAGGTCGAGACCCGGTTGCCGCGGCGGCAGACCCGCACCCGCCGAAGCGTCGGGCACCGATGGAGAGGACGTGGAGGCAGCGTTCATCGGGCGGCATCATCCCACCGATCACCGAGGTTAGGGCGTGTTCACACTACGCAGCCCCGTGCGAACGGGTCGTCCAGGGATGCAGGGCAAGGCGCCCGACGCCGCCCAGGCTGGTGCCTGGGCAAGTTGGGCAACGCCGCCATGCGCCCTG